>NZ_JBMDKL010000006.1:0-200090 GCF_057809695.1 Flavobacterium sp. FG139 | reverse complement strand
AAAAATCAATCCATTTTAAGAACCCCCTTGTTTTATAGGGTCTGCGTGGATTGATTGTGGATTGACAAGGATTGATTTAGGATTGAAAACTATCAATCCAAATAGTATAAAAATCAATCCATTTTAAGAACCCCCTTGTTTTATAGGGTCTGCGTGGATTGATAATCGATTGATTTAGGAATGAAAACTATCAATCCAATAGTATAAAAAATCAATCCATTTTAAGAAATCCCTTGTTTTACAGGGTTTGTATGGATTGATAATAGATTGATTTAGGATTGACAAGGATTGACAAGGATTGACAAAAGGATTGATAAAAGGATTGAAAACTATCAATCTTTTATCAATTATCAAATAGTAAATTCTCTACAAGAAAAATCATTGCAATGGTATTGCAATACAATTATAATTAAGAATTAAATAAAATTTTAAAATTTATGTGTCAAAAGCCTAGTAAAATCAACCCTTGCAATTCTATTGCAATACCATTGCAATGAAATTGAGTAACAATTGCAATTGTATTGCAATGCTTTTTTTGACAAAAAATAATTAATTAAACATAACCCAAATAGAATAAAATTCTAACTATAAATATCAATAGCGATGCAAATAAACAACCTAAAAGATATTGACTTCAAAATTGAAAATACTTTTAAAACCAATAAAGAAATTGCGGTTTGTCAGTTGGAGCAAATACTATCTAAAATGCCTACAGAAATCAAAGATTTAATAAACCAAGCTTTTGAACTAAAAAGAATACCTAAAGAGTATTCATTTAGTTCGATACTATTTGCTTTTAGTAATGCTTGTGGTTTGGCATTTTCGATTAAAACAATGGGATATATCAACTATTCTAATTTGTATTTCGCCATTATTGGAAGTCGTGGAGATAGCAAATCTCCTGCAATGGAATTAGCAACACTACCCTTAGTTAAGTATGACAATCAAAAATATAAAGAGTTCAAAAAAGATAATTTAGAATTAGACGAGCTGGAAAAAACAGATAGAAAACAATTATTTATTCAAGATGCTACCATTGAATCCGCTATTTATACCCACTATAAAAACAACTATTCTATTGGAATTTTTATTGATGAACTTTATTTCTTAATTGAGAAAATGGCAAATAAAAAAAGTACAGAGGGTACAGCTTGGCGAACATTCCTTTTACAGGGAAATACCAATAAATACATCGATATTTCACGTAAAACAACAGAAAGTTTTAGAATCGAAAAATCATATCCAACCTTGCTGGGTTCTATTCAACATCAATTTGTACCTAAATTGTTTGGTGATGGAAATATAGAAAGTGGATTTATTGATAGAATATTATTCACTAATAAGCTAACGGTAAACAATCAATTATCAATTAATGATATTTCAAATGATGTTTTTCAAAACTATTCCAATTCACTAATCAATCTATTAAACTATAGAACCGAAATTGAGAATACTTTTGAAATGGACGATTTAAGAATAGAGATTGAAACTCTGGCACACAAACGTCTTTTTGATTATTCCCAAGATTTAATTAATCTCCAAAATACAACCAATGATTTAAGCAAGGAGTATATTTCAAAGATGCTTATAAACATTCATAAAATAGCCCTTTTAACACATCTAATTTTAAATTCAAAAAGACAAAGTTTTCAGAGTAAAATCAGTATTGAAACTATTGAAATTGCAATTAACATATTAGAGTTTTATTTTACAAATTTCAAAATTGTTTTAGAAGAAAACATAAATCAGAAAGAAAGGACAACAAACATTGATGACATTATAAAAATGGCTATTAAAAATAATGCGACTCAAAAAGATGTTGTAGCCATTACGGGATTGAATAAATCAACAATATCAAGAAAATGGAAAAATTAATTTGTGCAACCTGCAACTTGCAACCAAGAAAAAAAAGCTTCGCAGATACAATAAAATCAATGCTTAACAAAGATTTTAACAAAAAAAATGAGTTGCACAGGGTTTTAAAAACAGCTTAACTGCTAAAAAATAATTTTGTTCTTATAAAAAACCAAAAAGCCACAAAAAGCATAAAAAATAAGATGTTGTGCAACTCGTTTTTTTGAGTAAAAACCCCCGAAGACATAGTAAAATTAATGCCTTGCAAGGTTTTTTACAAAAGTTGCAAGTTGCAGGTTGCAAAAAAAAATTAAAAAATGTTACAAAAAAAAGAAATTCAGCTTGTTTTTGACATCAAACGAAATTATAAATTAATTACGCCTTGTTGTAACAAAAAAAATACAGATGGTAAATTTGTAAACTATAAAAATCTAAATGATGTTTATGGTTATTGTCATTCTTGTGGCAAAACAACACTACCCCCAACGATATACATTGATGAGCATTCAAATGAGTTTATTTGGAACGATACAAAGAATATATTTGAATCGGTTTATTTGATGCCCAAAAAAGAAAGTCAAAACGAGTTACAAACGATTTCTTTAAATCAATCCATTACTCAAAAGTTCATTGACGAATCAATTATTTGGGATTACTATAAAATCGTTCCCGAAAACAATCTTTTGCAATATTTACGAAAGACATACGGCGACCAAAAAACAGAGGATGCAAAGCAAACCTATGCTTTAGGAACAAGCCGAGATAATGGAGTATTGTTTTGGAGTATCAACTCTAATTTAAAAGTTCAAAAAGTAAAAATTGCTTATTATGATCCAAATGGTAAAAGAACCAATAAATTTAAAGTTCCCTACAAAAATGAACAGGGTTATTTTAATTGTTTATTTGGTGAACATTTGGTTTATGATGGTATTAAGTCAAAAAAAATAATCGTACTAACAGAAAGTGAAAAAACAGCCATTGTAGGCTATATTTTATTTCCTCATTATGTCTGGGTAGCTTATGGCGGTATTAATGGTTTGACAAATGATAAATTAAAACCTTTAATTGGACACAACGTGCTTATAATTCCTGATATGAGCCAAAATGCCGTAAACATAATTTTAAACAAAATACCACTTTTAATTTCTCTTGGAATTAATGCCAAACTATGGGACATGACAAACGGAAAAACAGACGAGCAATTAAAAAATGAAAATAGCTACAACAATGATTTAGAAGATGTTTTTAGAAAAATGTTACAGTAATGTAAAATGCACAAGTTTAAACTGTCTATGTAAAAACTTTATGAAACTTATATTTGTTAAACAAGAATTAGTATCTTTACATTTTAAAATACTATTTTCTGCAATACATATTAGACATATACGTCAGGCTTATAATAGCAGTTTTTGGATTTATAGCTCCTGCTGTAACTCTCTTAATGCCTATTTTAAGTGGTAAAATATCTGAATTTAGAAGAAGAATTGAAGAGGAACAAGAAGTTGTTAAAAATATTAGTAATGGATTAATTTCCGAGTATACGAGTTCTTTAAATTCCGTGCAAGATTCTGTTTTACAAAAACAATTAAATGATACAGTCAATAAGCACGTAGCTACTTTAACCAAACCCTTTAGTGTTAATTTGAAAAAGCTACAAAAAAATGCAAGGCACTTAAATTTAAAATGGCAGATAAAACATATATTTGGCTCTTTAATCTTGTCATTAATACTAATCATGCAGGCGCACACTACAGTTACTAACTTTAACTATAAAGATGCAATTAGAGATAACTGGTTTTACACTTCTATTGGTGCATTAGTTTTTAGTGGCTCATTTTTTGCTTACGCATTATATAGAATTTGGACATTAATTTGTATTGTAGTAAATCATAATTCTGACAAGGCAGATACAGAAAACAATAGTACAAATGAAAGTAAAATAATAGGTTCAGATAAATAAAAGAATAATAAAATGAACTCTTGGAAAGTAACAGAAATATTAAGCGGTAATAAAATAAAAGTTCAGCCTAATTGGAAGTGGGAAGATCAATCAGGACATACTGTTATTATAATTGGTTATGCCGTTTCTTTGTCAGGACTTCCAGAAGAAGTTGCTGAAACTTTGGCTAAAAATAGATTATCATCTACAATTAAAGATAAAGAAGTTGTTTTAAAAAATCCCACAAAAATAGAAGAGGGTGTTTTACATTGTGAAGTATATCTTAATGATGTTAATATCTCTAAATATTTTGTGGATTTTAATAAAGTTTAAACAAACTTGAGTAAATAAAACTATAAGTTTATGAACAAAAACATCCTCTTCATATTTGAAATTTTACTCTAAGATTTTAAGTAATTTTTTCGTGTGAATAGTTTTAGTTTCCCTTTTTCTAATGAAAACTAATTTTTATAAAGTTTAAAAACAAAGTTTTTTAGTAAGAAAGTCTTTATACAAAATCAACTTTTTAATATGCAAATAAACAATATTAGTCATTGCCCCTATTATTATAAATACTAAATTTTCATTTAATTATGAAAATACAAGTCGTTTCCAGTTGAAATTATTTTTGATGTCATCAAAATTACGTTCCATAGTACCACATTGATTGTAGAAATGTATTGCTTTTACTTTAGACATATGTTAATGCTGAATAATAATAAGTAATCTCTTCGCTACTTGTTTTACGTTTAACGAATCTTGTTTGTCTGTTTCAATAATTACGTTATTATAATAATGAGTATCTATTACTACTACTGTAACCACACAAAATACAACTAGTAATTAAAATGGAGGTTCTGAATTAAAAAGAAATTTTAAAATCTCAAAGTTAAACAACAGAACAAAAAAAGCTATTACTAAAGTTATAATTTGTGAATTAAAACCACCAGCACAAACAAAAGAATAAACCTTATTCTATATTTTTTATAAAGAAGAAAATCTAAGCTAATTTAAAAGCTAATAGTTAGTGATTATAGTATAGTAAGGCAACAAGAGGAAATACAAGGTTATGCCTGACGTATTGAAAAACGCAAATTAGGATTCCATTGTTTTAGAAAAACTAAAAAAGCAAAATATTGGAGCAATTAAAAATAGTGCTGATTCCGTAACCACTTTAAAAAATCAAACCTAATTAAATAATTAAAAAACAGGTCAATGTATATAGCTTTGTAAATAAATATTTGTTAATTTCGTAAGTCTAATCAAATAATAATTTTATTATGGCATCATTTACAACAAGAGTTGAATTATTAAATAATCCAACCGCCGATGAGTATGAAACACTTCACGAAGAAATGGGTAAAAGAAATTTTACACGTACAATAACCTCTGATGATGGAATTGAATATCATTTGCCACCAGCAGAATATAATCGTATAGGCACTTATACACGTGCACAAACTTTAGAAGCCGCGAAATCTGCAGCAACAGCAACAGGTAAAACATGCAGAGTGGTTGTTACCGAATCTGCTGGAAGAACCTGGCACAATCTGCAAAAAGTATAAAAATAAACACTTCGTAATTGAGGGGTTTATTTTTACATCGGAATATAATTTATGTTTTCTTACGTTTACATCATAAATTTTGAACTGCGGATTTCACATGTAATTATTTATATTTTTTTTAAAGATTATTAGGTTGAAAATTATCTCAAAAATCCGTGTAAATACGGATTGTTTTGTTTTATATAAAACAATATGTTTGAAGTTTTTATTTTAACATTATTTACACTTAAAGTGAAAAATTAGTATAAGTTCAATCTTTAGGTTTGTAGCAAAATAAAAAAATACATAGTGATTTTTTTTGACATAAGCATTAGGGTTTTTCCTAGAATTCATTAGGAGTTTTCCTAGTGAAAATATTTTTTTTCTCAAACACAAACGGATATATTTGAGAAAAATAAAAAACACGTAAAACTACGTGTATGGGTAAAAAACGATTGTGTTAGATTTGAAAAATAATTAAAAATGTACACTTTTTGCTTACCTGTTTATTTTTTATTTCTCATAAATTTGAAATTAATAGATTACAAGTTAAATATTATAGCATTTAGTTACAAAAAATAATACAAAACCAAACAACCAAAAAAATGAAAAAAATCCCTATTCTTTTATTGCTTTTTAATTGTTGTCAAATCATGTTCAGTCAAAATCCAGTGAATATTTCAGGATGTTCAGTATGGTTTAAAGACAATAAAAATAAAATTAGGTCTCAAGATTTAGAGAAGCACGAAGATTCTAACGTTTTAAATTTTAATGAACGAAGATTGATTTCTGATAAAGAGCGAATCATAATTGATAGAAATAAATTAAAATCAAACTTTACAATGTTTTTAGTTTATAAATCTAATGAGCAAAAAGAGAAGGAACTTCTTAGATATTCAGTCGGGAATGAGCAAATACAAATAACTAATCAAAAAACAAAAAACTCTTCTGGAATTGAATATTCAAAATATAAATCTGAGCAAGGTGTTTTGTTGGAGTATAGTGCTAATTTAAATGCAATTAAAAATTCCAATGTTTGTATTTTGAGTTTTGTTGATACTCAAAATGAGATTCAAAACGAAAAAGAAAAAACGGATATTCTTGAATTCATATATTATCCTAGAATTTTAAATGCTAGTGAGAGGCTAAAAATTGAAAGTTATCTTTCTATTAAATATGGAATCTCATTAGTTGGGGAGAAAAATTATTTAAGTTCTAGTAATATAAAAATATGGAACAAAGATGATAACAAGGGATTTAATCATTCGGTAACAGGAATAGCTAGAGATGATAAATCAGAATTGTTTCAAAAGCAATCAAGTAATTCAATAAAGGATGGTTTGTTTATAGGTTTTGGGAAATACGACTCTATTAACAAATACAGTAAAAAAGATTTTGAAAATAATACATATCTAGTTTGGGGAGACAATGGTAAAAGTAATAGTTTGACCATAGATGAAAGCAAAGATGAATCTTTTAATAAAATGGACAGGGTATGGAAAATTCAGAAAACCCCACTAAAAAACAAGAAAAAATTATCTTCTTTTTTACTTATCGATAAAAAAGATTTTTTTCAAAATAAAATAAAAAGTGAACTTTCCAATATTGATAAAAAAACGTTATGGTTATTGGTCAATTCAAATTCGTCTGAATCTTTTAATTATAATGATGCAATATATTATCCAGCTAAAATACTGCCAAATGATAAGCTCCTTTTTGAAAATGTTGTTTGGGATAAAGATTTTAACGGTTCAGATACCTTTACTTTTGTTGAAGCACCTAGTTTATTTATGACTCAAGAGCTCATAGCTAAAGACTGTGCTCAATCTGAATCGGCTAAAATTAAGATAAAAGTTATCGGAGGACAAAGTCCTTTTGTATTGAAAGTAGCGCATGGCACAGAAGTCAATAGTTATAAAGAAAACACTAGAGATTTTAAAATTGAAACTTTAGAATCGGACAATTATAACTTAACACTTACTGATAATAATAACCAAGTTTGTAATCAAAATATTAAAATAGAATCTGTTGATGGTTTAGATGTTAATTTAGCCTCAAACTGGTATTTAAATGACCAATCAGAAGTTGAGATAATTGCAACTACAAGTCAGTCAGATATTAAAAAGCTCAATTTTACTTGGCTTAAAGAAGATAAAGTTATATCTACAGATAGAATACTCAAAGTATATGAGCAAGGGATTTATTCTCTTAATGTAAAGAATGATAAAGGATGCGATAAAATATTACCATTTAGCGTTAGTAAGCAACAATCCAATAATTCAGAAGTAAGACTTTATCCAAATCCTGTTAAGAGTGGAGAACCATTCACTATAAATTTTGATTTAAAAGTACCAACAGATGTTCAAATAAAGATTTTTAATATTAATGGAGCATTGTTAAAATCTCAAAACATTAGTAAAATCTCAAATGATAGTTACACTGATACACTTCAGACTAGTGGTAGCTATTTAATTGTTATAACTACTGACCTTTTATCAACTACCTATAAATTAATTGTTAACTAACCATGGAAAAAAGTAATCAAACCTCGACAAACAAAAACTTAGGTATGAGTAAAAAAACAATAAAGGCAATGCATTATTTGATGCTTCTTATTATGTTACACATTACCTTTATTGTCCCTGCTCAAGAAGTAGCAATAGTATATAAAGAGACTTTTAATAGATTAAAACTTCACAATGGTTTATATCTAGTTTTTCCAAAATCTGAAAAAAATGGAGCTGATTTTTATAATAATTCTGTAAATAGAAAAAATTCTTTTGTAAAAACTCTCTATAAAAAAGACAATAATTCAGATACACTTAATAATAGTAATGAAGTAACAACTATCAATGCTGATTTAAAAGAAGGATTAATTGGTATTTCCAAATCCATTCCGATGGATAACCCAATGGATAATCTTTTCAAGTTCAACATCAATGAGCCACTTACAAGTGAGGACAAGGTAGTACTGAAATACGATTTATTTGGGGTTGAAGACCAAAATTCAGTTGCAAGAAGTATTAATGATAGATTTTCTATTGGGGGACATATTATAAATACTAATAATCAATGGAGTTCTCAAGAGGAGGAATTAAATCCTGATTGGCTAAATATAGGAGAAAACAAGATTTTATTTACTACCGAAAAAGGAGCTGATTATCAATATAAGATAAAAAATGTCCATTTTGAAGTTATCAAAAATGGGAATAAAAATACAATTCCACTACTTGTTGTTCAAAACACTGATATTAAATTTTCAAAAGACAATAAAATTTATGTTAAAGGTTTTATTAGAAACTTACAAGATGAAAATATCACTATTGATGTTGAAGGAACTGTTTTAAAACAACAATCTTTCGAGTTTGAGGGTTTTGTTGATTTAAATGCAGACATTCTAAAAAAAGGCTTTGTCGTTGTTAGGGCTTATGGTTCTAATGGAGTATTGAGCCAACAAATCGTATCTTTATCAGATAAATTACAACAAGCACAAGGAATTTATACTGTTCAAACAAAAAAAACATCTAAAAAAGTTTTTGTAAAGGCTTTTGAAAAATCTTCTATTGCTATAGAAGGAGCATCAATTGAAATAGCTGATAGTGCACTTGTACAAACAAAACAAATATCGATTTCTGAGTTGCGAAATGTAGATTTTGCACCTTTAGGAACAGATATAACTAATGTAACTAAGTCTGAACTTGCATACAGATTTCTACCTGATGGAACTGTGTTTGCTAAGCCAGTTCCCATAACATTAACTTATGACCCAAAGTTATTGCCATTTGGATATACTGCAAAAGATATTAAAACCTTTTTCTTTGACACTAAAACTAAAACATGGCAAACTATACCTGTACTAAGCGTTGATGAAAAAAACAATACCATTACAGCTCTAACAACTCATTTTACCGATTATGTTAATGGAATAATTAAAGCTCCTGAAAGCCCTGAGACTAATGCATACACACCAACTTCTTTAAGCGGTATAAAAATTGCAAACCCAGGAGAGAAAATAAATCTTATTCAGCCTCCCACAGCTAATCAGCAAGGGGATGCTAATTTATCCTATCCTATTGAAATACCATCAGGAAGAAATGGTATGCAACCAAGTTTGGCTGTTAGTTATAGTAGTTCCAATAGTAATGGATGGATGGGACTTGGTTGGAATCTATCAACACCATCTATTGAATTAGATACTCGTTGGGGTTCGCCTACTTTTGATTCAGCCACTGAAACAGAAATATATTCTTTATCAGGAGAACAATTATTACTTAAAAGTGGAACTAATTTTTATTTACCCAATAAAGGTAATCCAATAGGACGAGTTTCCAATGCAATGTTCTATGAGAGAGTAGAAGGTGGATTTAATAAGATTCAAAGAATGGGTAGTTCCCCATCAAATTACTATTGGTTAGTAACCGATAAATCAGGAACAGTATATACTTATGGAACATCAGATGCAATGCTTACCAATAATACAGGAAATATTGCAAGATGGATGCTTAAAAAAGTTCAAGACACAGATGGTAATTATTTGGAATATTTTTATACTACAAAATCTTTTACAGACCCAGTAGTCTCATCAGGAAAGCAAATTTATCTTCAACGAATAGAATATACTAAACACGCTTCCCTTGCTGCGCCTTATTCTATTGTTTTTAACACAACTACAGCAGTTCCCGCAAATAGTGGTTCTTTTACAAGAGCAGATAAAAGTATTAATGCTCGTCTTGGGTTTAAAGAAATAACTGATGATGTTCTTCAGAGTATTGAGGTTAAATATGGTGCGAATCTAGTTAGAAAATATCAATTTATATATAAGCAAGGGGTTTTCAAAAAAACACTTTTAGATAAGATTCAACAGTATGATGGAGCGGGACAGTTGTTTAATGAACACTCTTTAGAATATTATGATGATACTAATAATGGTCAAAATATTTTTGGTAATGAAGTTAGTTTAAGCGGTCTTTCAAATGATGGTGGCGATTTACAATCTTTAGTGTCAACAACATTAGGAGCAAGCCACACTTCAAGTAACTCTGCTGATTTGGGAGCTACTGTTGGATTTGTTAATAGTTTATTGTTTTTCGAAACCTTAATCCCAATTTCTCAATCTGGTACTGGAGGGGTTACAGGTGGTATTTCAAGTTCAAACACTTCGGGAAAAATTACTTTCCTTGATGTTGATGGGGATGGACTGCCTGACAAACTATTTAATTCAGGATCATTAGGTTATAGGAAAAATTTAGGAAACAATACTTTCTCTTCTGCAATTTCTATTCCTTCAATGAATGAATTCACTCGCTCAGATTCTTTTTCAAAATCTCTTGGAGTAAGAGGTAATTTTACCTCCGGAGTATTCGCAGGAACTGAACGAGTATGGACTAACTCGTATACTAATTCTTATTTAGAAGACGTAAATGGTGATGGTTTAGTTGATGTAGTTAAAGATAGAAAAGTATTTTTCAATTCTTTAAATTCTTCTGCTATTCCAACATTTACGACTTTAAGTAGTAATACACCAAATATTATTTATCAGGGTTTAACATCACCTCCTGTAGCCAATACTTTACCAACTCCAATACTCAATAATCCTATTTTTGATGTAGTAAAAGTTTGGCGAGCTCCATATACAGGGACTATTTCAATTACTGGAACAGTTACTTTATCTACAACTCCAATTGCTCCATCTGACGGTGTTTATTTTTCAATTGAAACAGGTAATTATTTTAATGAATTTCCATTACCTGACCAAACTTCAACTGTAAGCACAAGTCCGATTAACATACTCTCGGGATATCCTGTTGTTTTAAATACTTCAACTCCTTCAACTACCATCAATTCAACGCTATCAGTTACAAAGGGGCAAAGAATCTATTTTAGAGCTAATACTATTTCTAATGATAAAGATGATTTGATTAATTTTAATACTAATCAAATAGCAATAAACTATACAACACCTATTAGTACAGTTTCTACAATGCCTAATTCAAATCAATTAGATGCCGAACAGCTATCATATATAAATAATAATGCTTCAAATGGTTTTGTAGTTTCTGCTGAACAAAAAGTAAATCTTCCAAAAAATGGAAACTATTTAGTTTCCTATCCCGCATTTACTATTTCAAATCCTACAGCTACTGGGGTTATGATTCCTGAGTTATCTGATGAAGTACAACTTTCTATAGAGAAACACACTAGAACAATTGTTACAAATCCTTCTGATAACTCTGTAGTTAGTGATTTTGATGTTCCAACACTTTTAAATTCAGTTCGAATAAAAGTTAATACCTCTCTTAATTCAATTCCTGCTTTTTCAATACCTGGTAGTGGCGATATTATATCTTCAATTGATACGGACAATTCAGACAATTCAACAACACAAGTATATTATTTATTTAAAATTGATGCTAAATCAAATGTTGATTGGAAAAAATTAAATGATCTTTGGAAGCCAAAAATTGTAATGCCTTTACCTGATAATGCAGTTCCAGGGTCAACTACAACTGATGTTTATCCTATTCCAAACTTAAGTATTTATAATGAAAAAGTTAGCACTACAGATTCATCTGTAGTCACTCCTTCAATTATTGATAAATATGCGAATTATATAATTCCTCCTTCGATGAATACGGGTACAAGTACGACACGAAAAACGTATCAAATGCAACCTGTTTTTCCAACTGTATCAGGAGTGAATAAATTTAATTCCTGTTCCACATGTTCTTCAAATTCGCAAATACGAAAACTTTATTTAAGTGTTAAAGGAACTAACAAAAATTTATTGTTTCACAATACAAGTGCAACTAATACAACCATGCCAACAGCTGCAAATCAGCTTATAAATCTTGCTAAATATGAAATAAGTATTGATTATAATGGTAATATTATTTCTACTAACACAGGAAGTACAGATAGTGGAATTAAGAGATTTAATACTACAACAGGATTATATGATATCAATATTACAGGAACAACTAGTAGTAGTGTTCCACAAAGCACTTTAATTAATGTAATTTTTGATGCAATTGATAATGGAACTACTACTCCTACTTTAATTAGTAATAATAGAGTTTATTTTGAATACTTTACAGATGATATTGACCTAGCAAACTCTTTAGCAAATGTGACTTTTGGCTCTGCAAGAATTCAAATTGCTTCACCAACTAGTTGGACGTATGCAAACAATAATGCGACTACAGCTATTTATCCAAATATCTTTTACAAAAAAGGGAATAATGATTTTGGTTCAAATTATAGAAATTGGGGGCAATTTGCTTATAAAACTGAAAAAACAGGAACAACCACTATAGCTATAAGAGAGTCTGAATTAATTCCAAATGCGCCTCTTACTTCTGCTCAGCAGACAGCAGCTCAAAATGCAATATCTGCCTGCGGTTCTGCTAGTCCTGCTCTGTCAGATTCTGATTATCAAACTTGTGTGGAAGAAGCGTTATATCCTACAGCAAGTAATCCACTTAGAAGAATATTTCGTTTGATTCCCGAGGCTTCATACACAGGAAGTACTTATTACAAAAGATGGAAAGGTTCGCAAACAAATATGTTTGTAGCAGAAAAAGAAATGAGTCCTAAAAATAAATACGATGATTCAGTCCCTACTCCTAATTTTGCTATTCCTTCTATAACTTCTTCATCCGAAGCATTTGGTATAGTCAAAGAAACTAAAAGCACTTCTAATTCCGTTACTGTTGGTGCTGGCATTGGTGCTTTTACAAATTTTGGAGATAATAGGGTGCTTAATGACCATAGAGATATTAATGGAGATAATTATCCTGATTTTATAGATGAAGGTTCTTTTCAATTAACAAATAAACTT
The DNA here is from genome assembly GCF_057809695.1 of Flavobacterium sp. FG139. Taxonomy (NCBI): domain Bacteria; kingdom Pseudomonadati; phylum Bacteroidota; class Flavobacteriia; order Flavobacteriales; family Flavobacteriaceae; genus Flavobacterium; species Flavobacterium sp. FG139. The sequence goes on along the minus strand of NZ_JBMDKL010000006.1, from coordinate 186,916 downwards.
GGAAATTTATATCCTACAATAACTTCACAAGGTTACAGACAAGATTCCAATGGTATTGGTTGGGGAACAACAGTAGCTGGAAGTATTCCAAGATTTAATTATGTACCAAAAGGGAGTAATGGTACAACTACCAATCAAGCTTCAAATACAGGTTCTGGAAAAGATATTGGATTTAATGGTTCACAAACTTTTTCGTCTGATGAATCTAAAAATATACTTTTAGATGTTAACGGAGATGGACTCATTGATAGAGTTGATGTTAATGGCGTGAATCTTAATATTGGAGGTACTTCATCCTTATTTGAAGCAACCACTAATTGGAATTATGGTGCTGTTCAGAAAGGTAATACAGCATCTGTAGCTACAGGAGCTGGAGTAAGTTTGTTTAGTGGTAGTGTTACTTTTGGACTTGGTATAGGCACATCGACATCACCTAATCCAACAAACAACAATTCTGAAACATTTCAGGATATTAATGGTGATGGACTTGTTGATAAAATTGAAGGCTCAACAGTTCGTTATAATTTAGGGACAACTTTTGACAACACCTCTACAACAATAAGTAATTTTGACAAACCTTATCAAAGTATTTCTGCAAATGCTAGTGTTAATGCAGGTTTTACAGCATGTTTTTACTTTCCAATTCCAGTAATAATTTCAGTTCTACCTCCAATTATTTTAATTACTGGTCCAAAATATTGTGCCTGTGGAAATGGAAGTTTGGGTTATGGCATTAATAGCGAAACTTTACAAATGGTTGATGTTAATGGAGATGGATATATAGATATTGCTAGTTCATCAAGTGAAAATGAACTAAAAGTACGCTATTCAACTATTGGTAGAACTAATATGCTTAAAACAGTAAATAGACCTCTTGGAGCTACTATTACAATGGATTATGCCGTGAATAACCCTATTGATGGCTCTAAAATAGGAAATACCTACAAGATGCCTTACTCTAAATGGGCAATGACCAGTGTAATTGTGAATGATGGTCATTCAGGAGATGGACAAGATAACTTGGTAACAAAGTATGAATATTCAGAAGGTGTTCAAGATAGAAGAGAAAGAACTTTCTTAGGATTTGGAGTTGTTAAAACTCACAATATGGATGTTTCTAATAATGTATACAGAACTGCAGTATCTGAGTATGCGACAGCTAATATTCCTACATCAGATTTATATGTAGGTTGTTTGGATAATAGAATTAGACAATACTTTTATAAAAAAGGGATTGTTACTAAAACATATTCATTAGATGGATTAGGTCGTAAACATAGTGAAGTAAATTACACCTATAAATATTATAATCCAGGGATTCCTTTACCTAATAGTACCGTGGCAGATTACAATATAAATGCCACAACTGCAATACCAGCTCCAACTTCAACATTAAATGCATCTAGCTTTAGTGATAATTCTAGAGTGCTTCCATTACTTGTGGGAACAAACTCTAAAGTTTGGGAGTTTGATAGCGAAACAGCAACTGCTTCCTCTCACATGAAACAACAGTTTAACAGTATTGATATTTATGATAAATATGGAAATGTAAAACAGTTTCAAGATAAAGGAGCTAGTTTAACAGATGCATCAGATGATATAAAAGTGAATATGCAATACTTTTACAATTCTAATAACGTTGTGGATACTCCTATGGAGCACCGTGTAACTAATCAGGGTGTTGTTTTTAGACTTAGTAGAAATTTTATTGACAATATTGGTAGAGTTATTCAAATAAGAAAATATTTGACCACCTCTTTGACCACTAATTATGCTTTATATGATATAGTATATGATGCTTATGGAAATATTGTTAAAGTATCTCACCCAAAAGGAGCTTTATCTGACCCTAATGTTACAAGGATGCGATACACCTATACTTATGAGCCAACAACTCAATCGTATGTTACAAACGTAGTTGATGCTTATGGATATACCAGTTCATCAACTTACGACTTAGCTCTAGGGGTACCAACACAAACTACAGATTCAAATAATAATGTAATTGAATATCGATATGACTCTTTTGGAAGACCAACAACTATTAGAGGTCCTTATCAGTCTACATGGACTATCAGAAATGATTATTATCCTGATTTAGCTATACCTGTAGCGACTACAGCTCATATTGATGATGTTGGTGAGATTTATACCAGTACTTTCATTGATGGTCTAGAAAGAGTTATTCAAACAAAAAAAGAGTTGCAAAATTGCAGTTGTGATTTTGGAACTACAAATGCATACCGTTTATCTGTTTCGGGCAAGGTATATTATGATGAATTTGGACGAGTAATTAAAAGTTATCTTAATAATGAAGAACAAAATTGCGATGGAGGATTTGAAGAAGCTCTTCATAATTTTAGCACATTTACAGATGACCCAAATCAACTTACTAGTACTGACTACGATTATCTAGACAGACCTTTAGTTACGACAGTTTATGGTCTATCAGCAGGTGATGCAACTACTCAAATGAGTTATACCTTTGGACAAGACCGTGTTGGGGCAACTCAATTTATGAAACAAATTACACTTCCAAACGGAAATATCTCACAGAGTTTTACCGATTCTAAAGGAAGAGTAACATCTTCAAATCAAATAGGGAATGGAGATACGTATTGGACAAGTTTTGAATACAATAAAATTGATGAGCTATTAAATGTTAAAGATGCTAATCAAGCAGTTACCTACTATACTTATGATAATTTCGGTAGAAAACTCTCAGTAAATCATCCTGATGCAGGAATGGCTACTTATAAATACGATTTAGCATCTAGGTTAAAAGAGTCTACAAATGCAAATCTATTAGCATTGGGTCAAAAAGTAATTTATAAATATGATATTAATCATCTAATAAGTATTATTTATCCATCACATTCGGTTAACTATAAATATGGAACTCCTGGTGCTCCTGATAATGGTGCTGGTAGAGTAATTTATCAATCTGATTTAACAGGTGAACAATTCTTTAAATATGGAAAGTTAGGTGAAGTAACAGAAAATCGCCGAATAGTAGTAGATCCTCTCGGTGCATCTAGAACATTTATAACTCAATTTACATTTGATACTTGGGGAAGAATAAAAACTTTAATATATCCTGATGGAGAAGCTGTAAAACACACCTACGACAATGGTGGATTAATAACTCATATTGAAAATGGTAATGGTCAGGTTTATTTAAATAAAATCTGTTATGATATGTTTGAGCAAAGAGCTACTGTTATTTATGGTAACGGCACAGTTACAAACTATTCATATGAGCCTCAGCAGTTATTACAAGAAATGACAGTTGAATCTTCTGCGGGTAGTTTGTTTATGGATAACAGATACCGTTATGACCTTAATACCAATGTAATCAGAATTGATAATTCAGCCTCAGGTGCTGCTTTATATCATCTAGGAGGAACTGAGTCTAAAAGATTCGATTATGACGATTTTAATCGTTTAAGTCATTCTGAGGGTACTTGGAATGGAGAATTAGAAGACCATAAATATACTTTGGACATGGAATATAATTCACTTCATAATATTTTATCCAAAGTACAATCGCATCAAACAGCCCCAGTTGGTTCAGGAAATTTTACAGATACTGCCAATAGCCTAAATAACTATTACAGCTATACAGGTGGAAATCATCCGCATGCTCCTTCAACAATTGATGTTTTTGACCCAGTTACAGGAGTACAATCAGAGCAGATGAACAATACTTATGATTCGAATGGGAATCTTAAGCAAATTTCTCATGATGATTTAAACACAGGTCTCTCTACTACGAGGGATATGTATTGGGATGAACAGAATCGCTTACAAGCAATTGTTGAAAATGGTGTCGCCTATCATTATGTATATGATGCATCAGGAGAACGTATATTAAAAAGTTCAGGAAGTAGCGCAAATCTAGTAGTAAATGGAGACCAAGTAACAGCTCTTAATTCGCCAGGTGATTATACAATGTACCCAAGTGGATATATAGTTGTTGGGACTCATGATTTTACTAAACATTATTACACTGGTTCTCAACGCATAGCCTCCAGAATTGGAGATTTATCTACCGTGAATGATTTTCAGAGTTTTGCATCTAATCAAACAGGTGCAGGTAGTGAAGCATTGAAAGAGAAAGCAGAACTAGATGCAAAAAAGCAAATATTGCAAAAACAACTTTCAGAGATATATGCAAAAGCCAAATTAGGTAAACCAAACTTTGATGTGATTGCAGCTGCGGCACTTGACCCTGCTGAGCAAGCTTGCGAGGCACAATACAATGCTATGATACTTTATTGGATGGCTCAATTACAAATCAACCCTCAAAATAGTACTGACATTAGAAAATGTATAGAACAAATTACAGCTACATACAATAACACAAATAGTTTTTGTCAAACTATTGCTATTATAAAAGAAAGAGGAACTTGTTATGTAGAAACAAATCCTAAAATTTTACCTATATGGTGGTATCATCCTGATCATTTAGGAAGTAGCTCTTATCTTACAGATTTCTTGGGTTCGCCAAGTCATTATTATAATTATTTGCCATTTGGTGAAGAAATGGTATCACAAAACATCTCTGCTTACAATAATATTTATAAATTTACAGGAAAAGAATTAGATATTGATACAGGATTATATTATTACGGAGCAAGATATTATGATCCTAAATATAGTTTTTGGATGAGTGTTGATGGTGAATTTGAAAATCATCTCAACGAAAGCCCTTATATTTATTGTGCAAATGATCCTGTAAATTTGGTCGATCCTGATGGTAACGATTATATTTTAGCTGTTTTAAAAAGAAATCCTAAAACTCATAAAATAACGAGTTTGCAAGTAAGAGCAACAGTTTATATTACTGGTGCTGGTGCTAGTAAAGCTAGAGCAACTCAGTTAAATAAAGAAGCAAAAAGCACCTTTAAAAGTCAAAAAGTTGGAGATGCTACTGTGTCATATGGAATTAATTATGTTTACACCAAAAATGCTCCTAAAAAACTTAAAGCAGGTGAAAATGTTTTAGAGTTTAATAATAAAGTAGGCGAAAATGAACAAGATAGGTCACATGTTACAGGTAGGTCAAGAACTGTTGATGGAACTTATCAACAGTTTACTGGTAATAGAGGTGAAATTTATAAAGGAGATGATAATAACGCAGTTAGGCACGAAACAGGTCATTTAATAGGTTTTGCTGATAGATATGACGAAATAGATAATTTTGGCATGACATATTTTGGTAAAACTAAAACCATTATACATCCTGGATTTGAAAATGATTTAATGGGAAATAGCTCAAAACAAAGCATAGATTCTTTATATTCAAGTCAATTTTTAGATAAAGCTAGTATATTTGGAAATGCTGATATAGTTAATTGTTATTTACAAATAGGTAGAAAAAAAGGAGGAGCATTAATAACACCACACGAACCAAATGGAATTCATCAAACACCATCAAATGCAGTTAAAAGGTAATTTATTATTATTATTATTATTGTTTATATCTTGTGGTAAATCAAGTCATGAGATAAAAGATAATTCCTATAAAGGATATGGTTTTTTTTATAGTTATTTAATTAAACAAGATGGACGTAGAGAATTAATATTTATTCCCGTTGATAATTCTGAGGATGAGTTAAAACATTTTAATTCAAAATTAAACACAGGTAGAGGAATAAGTTTTAGTTCATACGGTGGAGAGAAATTTATTAAAGAGGTTTATAATAATGCTACGTTGATATCCCTAAAAAACAAAAAAGATAGTCCCTATGAATTGCAAAACATATTGTTTACACCTGTATATATCGAATTTGATGAAGCTACAAATTCTAAAGATAAAAAATATTCTAAAAGAGGATATACTGATGTTTTAGGCTTAAGTAATAATCTGTCACATTCAATACTTTATGACCCTACTGAAAAAGATATCTTAGACATTATAGAAATTAAAAAACTAGAAATTATTCCTATTTCTGAAAAAATAGACAAATAGTTAATAACATTTTTAATAAAGTGTAAAATCTCCTTTTAATAATTTTTTTTTATTAAAAGGAGATTTGCTTATATAATAATTTATTTATTCAAATCTAAAATGTAGATGTAAAAAAATCAAACACAAAATTTGAATTAAATTCATTTTATTAACTAAATTTTGGATTTAGTAGAATGGAATTTAAACTTTCATGACTTTAAAACAAAAATGAAATAAAAATCATTGTTTTTATTATTTAGTTGACTAAATGTTGACTAAAAAAAATATTATCCCAATAAAATAAGGCATTATATTGTTCCAATCAGGGCTAATTAGCTTTTGTCTTTTGCAAAATCAGTTTTTCAAAACACTTGAATTATTAAAATCTATTAAATCCGTTTAATCTGTGGCAAAAAATCTTAATTTAGCCACACAAATAAACATCATGCTTTTTCTATATAATGTAATCCTTCTTTTCGCAGCGCAAGTCGTAAAAATTTTGGCACTTTTCAGTCCGAAAATGAAACTATTTGTTGACGGAAGAAAGGAAGTTTTGCCAAAAATTAAAGAAAAAATAACACTTTCAGACCAAACCATCTGGTTTCACGCCGCATCGTTAGGCGAATACGAACAAGGTTTACCCGTTATTGAAAAAATAAAAATTCAATATCCAAATCACAAAATAGTAGTTACGTTCTTTTCGCCTTCGGGTTATGAAGTTCGAAAAAACAACACCGTTGCCGATGTTACTGTTTATTTACCATTGGACACCAAATCGAATGCTCAAAAATTCATCGAATCGATTCATCCCGAAATGGTGTTTTTTATCAAATACGAATACTGGCCCAATTATTTGAACGAGCTCCAAAAACGTCACATCAAAACCTACTTAATCTCCGGGATTTTTAGAGAAAAGCAAGCGTTTTTCAAATGGTATGGCGGTTTTTACAGAAATGCGTTAAAAACATTTGACTACTTTTTTGTGCAAAATGATAGTTCCAAAAAGCTGCTTCAAAGCATTGGGTTCGACAATGTAAAAATTTCGGGTGATACCCGTTTTGACCGCGTGGTTTCCATTTTAGAACGCGACAATTCGTTAGATTTTATCGAGCAATTCAAGAACAATCAAACCACAATCGTCATCGGAAGTTCGTGGCCCAAAGATGAAAATTTGTTGGTAAATTACATTAATAATTCAGATGATAGTGTGAAATTCATTATTGCGCCTCACAATATAAAAGCAGAACAAATCTCAAATCTAAAATTACAAATTACAAAATCAACTATTTTATTTTCCGATAAAGAACATCACAATCTTGCCGACTTTCAGATTTTCATCATCGACACTATCGGAATTTTAACTAAGATTTATTCCTATGCCGACATCGCTTATGTGGGTGGTGGATTCGGAAATCCCGGAGTTCACAACATTTTAGAGCCTGCAACTTTTGGCGTTCCTATTGTAATCGGACCTAATTATTCCCATTTTGCAGAAGCAACAGCCTTAGTGCATCAAGAAGGTTGCCTTTCAATTTCAAATCAAAATGAGTTGAATGATGCGTTTAATCTTTTGCTACACAACGAAGATGATCGAAATGAAAAAGGGCATATTTGCTCGACTTTTGTACAAATGAACAAAGGAGCAACGGATATAATTTTGAATCATATTTGTAACATATAATAGAAAACAGAAACCTATTAAACTAAACTATATAAAATGAAATTTTTAAGATTATTACTATTACTATTCGTCATTCAAGCCCAAGCCCAACAAGGCGGCATGTGGATCCCGTCGCTATTAAAAGGTATGAATGAAACCGAAATGAAAAACTTGGGAATGAAAATTTCTGCTGAAGATATTTATTCGGTGAATCATTCGAGTTTGAAAGATGCCGTTCCACAATTTGATGGCGGTTGTACAGCCGAAGTGATTTCAGATAAAGGCTTGATCTTAACCAATCACCACTGCGGATTTGATGCGATTCAAAACCATTCCACTGTAGAGCATGATTACCTTCGCGATGGTTTTTGGGCGTATAAAATGGAAGACGAATTGACCAACCCTAACATGGTAGTCATGTTTGTTGTTCGTATTGAAGACATTACGACTAAAGTTTTAGAAGGCGTTGCGGCACTTCCAACCGAAGCTGAAAAACAAAAGAAAATTCAAGAAAACATAGCTTCTTTAAGCAATTCATTACCCAAAGAAGCTTGGCAAGAAAACAAAATCAGAACGTTTTACGACGGAAATCAATACCTATTATTTGTAACTGAAACTTTTAAAGACATTCGTTTTGTGGGTGCGCCACCGAGTTCTATTGGGAAATTTGGTTCGGATACCGACAACTGGGTTTGGCCACGTCATACTGGTGATTTTTCGTTATTCCGCATTTATGCTGATAAAAACAACCATCCAGCGGCATACTCTGCTGATAATGTACCATACAAACCGAAACATTTCTTCCCAATTTCGATTGCTGGTGTAAAAGAAAATGATTTCACCATGGTAATGGGATATCCTGGTAGAACCACCGAATATTTGCCATCGGTTGCTGTCGATCAAATTGTAACAACTTTGAATCCTGCAAAAATTGAAGTTCGCGATGCCGCTTTGAAAGTGCAAGACCGCTTCATGAGAAAAGATCAAGCCATTAAAATTCAGTATGCTTCTAAATACGCCAGTGTTGCCAATTATTGGAAAAAATGGATGGGTGAAACCAAAGGTTTGAAAAAAGCCAATGCCGTTGCTGCCAAACAAAAATTTGAAGCCGATTTTCAACAAAAAGTTATTAAAGCTGGTAAACAAGCAGAATATGGCACTCTTTTAGCCGATTTTCAAAAAAATTATAACGAGATAAAAGATTATGCCTTGGCTCGTGATTATTTTACAGAAGTGGCTTTAAGAAATACTGAAATTTTATCGGTAGGATACAAACTATACCAATTGGAGCAACTTTTAAATACTAAAGGCGAACAATCCTTCAACGATAGAAAAAATACACTTTCAAAAGGAATTGACGATTTTTATAAAGATTATAATGCAGAAGTTGACAGAAATATTTTTGAGCAATTGGTGAATTTATATGCTACTAAATCACCCAAACAATTTTTACCAGAATCGTTAATTAATGTTGATGTTCCGAAATTGACTAATGATGTGTTTACCAATTCAAAATTGACTTCGTTAGCTAGTTTTAGAGAATTATTAGATGGTGATTCTAAAACTGTAATTGAAAAACTGAATGCCGACAAAGGCTATCAATTAATAAAATCGATGGCGGATGCTTATGTAAAAAACGTAACTCCAAAATACGACGAATTGAATTTGAAAAACATTGCGTTACAAAGAACGTACATGAAAGCAATTTTAGAATTGAGTCCAAAATCGGCGCGAATTTTCCCAGATGCCAACAGTACATTGCGTGTAACTTACGGAAAAGTAAAAGGGTACAAACCTAATGATGCAGTATATTACGAACCATTTACAACTCTAGATGGTGTGATGGAAAAATACGTTCCAGGTGATTACGAATTTGATGTGCCTCAAAAATTAATCGACCTATATAAGGCTAAAGATTATGGAAATTACGGCGTAAAAGGCAAAATGCCAGTATGTTTTATAGCTACAAACCATACTACTGGAGGAAATTCTGGAAGTCCAGCTTTGGACGCAAAAGGGAACTTAATTGGCTTAAATTTTGATAGAGTTTGGGAAGGAACTATGAGTGATATTTACTATTCTCCAGACATTTGCAGAAACATTATGGTTGATGCTCGTTATGTTTTATTCATTATTGATAAGTTCGCTGGAGCTAAAAACATCATTAACGAATTGAAAATCATACAACCAGCTCAAAAAAAATAATCTTTAGTTAAAATTCGACTTTGGCACGAAATTTGTAACAAAGAAAAGCGGAATTCAAAGAGAAATTTAAAAAAAGTTTAACTAAAAGTTTTTCTAATTAAAAAAAATTATATCTTTGCTCCGAATTAATAATTAACCTTTTATATTAAATTAAGATGAAAAAAGTATTTTTAAGTTTAGCTGTTATCGCTGCATTAACTGTAGTATCTTGTAAACAATCAGAAAACACTGAAGCAGCTCCTGCTGATTCAACTGCAACTGAAGCTCCTGCTGATACTGTAGCACCTGCTGCTGACACTACTGCTAAAGCTGCTGACACTACTGCTAAAGCTGAAGCTCCAGCTGCTGAAGCTCCTAAAGCTGAAGCTCCTGCAAAAAAATAATTAGAACCCGTTTCTAATTTAAAAATTAAAGCTCCGCAATGCGGAGCTTTTTTTATTTATTCAATTAAATTTATCCAAATATTTCTTCTGTTGGTGGAAAAACATCACTTTGAATTGAAAAATCTAAAATTTCAGATTTTGATAATGTTCTTATTATTTCATCAATTCCTTTCTGCATCAATAGTTGTGTTGTATACTTTCTACTAACCGCAACTTCTCTATCATGCAGAATAATTTTAAAATACAACTTTCCGTTTTTCGACTTAAACTTCATAAAAAAAACATCTCCAATAGCCTTTTTCAACAAGTCAATATTGTCTTCGCACTCAAAACGCAATTCAAAATCATTGCTCACAAATATAGCTTTCCCTTTACGAGAAGTAAATTCATATTTGTAGCACCCATTTAACCTCTTAGTGATTACAAAAGTTCCCATAAAATTTACAAAGTATTTTAAAACAAAAAAGCTCCAAACATAAGTTTGAAGCTTTTAGTACTCAGAGCGGGACTTGAACCCGCACGAACATTGCTGTTCACTGGATTTTAAGTTTTGTAACGCCGCTTTTTCGTAAATTTCAAAAATCTAACTAATTGATTTTGAAACCCTTAAAAACTTCAATTTTATAAGAACTTTTTAATCGTAGGTATGTGTATAGGTTAGTTAATAGTTACCAATCTCTTATAGTTGAAGATTCATATATCCTCAACAATTCTCTCTCATCATCAGACAAATCTTCCTTGTTATTTATCAAATTTGAATAATTATCAATAAACAATTTACTATAAGAATCTATAATCTTATCATAATCATTATTTGAAACATCAATATTATACAAATCGTCAGAAATACTAAATAGAGACGAATTAAACACAATAACAATTATATGTTCTTGAATGAAACTCACTTTCTTTTTATCAATAAAAATGTCATTGAGCGTAATTTCAAATTCAGCATTTTTTAATTGCTCATTAACAATGATTTTTTTCTTATTTCCAATAGTCTGCTCTATTTTCTTAGTCAAACTAATATTTACAGCTTCACTTACAATCTCAACTTTTGGTTTAAAAACCATTTTAGCACTATTATTTAAAGGCTTAAATTCCTTAACTTTTTTAGAATAATTTTTATTTGTAATTGAGATACTATATTTCTTTGAATTAGACAAACTACTAACTATAGGAGAAAATATTTTTTTTCTTTCTTCCTCATTAAACTTGTTTGAAATCTCTTTCTGAAAATGTTCATCGTTATATTCAGGAAATAAAACATCTTCTTTAAAGCTAGAAAATAAATTCTGCTTCATATCTAAAAACCCGGGAGAATTAATATCCAATGGATTCATAAAACATTTTTCAGCAACAACATCTACCCCAAAACTTCTGAAATTTAAATTTACACCTATTAGATTACAACTACTCAGAAATTCACTTTTAAGAATATCAAAGTTTTTAAGATTTAAATTTCCTAAAACTTTATCAAAATTAACCTCTGCATAATTAACGTATGACAATTGAAGATTTTTTAAAAAATCTATCAAATGAGAAATAACAAATCCTCCTCCATATTTACCATTCTTTTCTTCCAACTTAATAGGCACAGACTCTTGTCGGAGTGACAATAAATATCCATTATTATAAAATTGTTTTCCTAATAAACTATTTTGATTTTGCATTTTATACAAAACATCAGAAAGTAAAGCTCCTAATTCAATTTTCAACTCTTCAAACGGCTTACCTTTTAACGCCTCTATGATAAGATCATAAGCTTCTTGATATTCATTTAAAATATAAGCTAAATTAGCTGCACTTCTATAAAGAACAGACCTTGTAGGCTCATTATCAAATTTATCGCTAAGCTGGATAGCAGCAGCTTTTTCTAATATATAAGCTTCTTCGATAAGTTCTTGATATTTAACAATATCTCCTTTATCAAAAAAAACATTGGCTTCCTTTACAAAAAGAATCGCTTGTCTATGTAATTCTTTTATATTCATTTTTTACCGAAATAAGCTTGAGGTTTTGAAAACTCTACTATTGAGACATAAACTGGCAATCCAGTTTCATCTGTCGGAGTAGTTTGATTTTTTTTACTTTTAACCCTAGATGTAATTGTATTTGTTTTTGATTCACTCAAGATTCCAGAAACCTCAAGTCTTGCCTGAATAAAATTAGACTCATCATATTTTTCATGAGTCTCTTCGTAACCGAGCCAATAATCTATACCAGTCCCAATAATAGCCTCTTCTACAACATTATATGCTGTGAAATTTACAGCCAATAAGAAAGATAACGCTTCAGCTCCTTTTTCAGTATATTTTTTCGGCTCTTTATAACCATTTTTAATTACATTGGAAGACCACTCTATATCTACATCTTTGACCAATTCGTCATCAACATATAACTCAAAAGAACATTTAGACTTATGATCATGACTTTCTAAGGCAACTATACAATTTTCTGTTAAACTTTGACATTGGATTGAACTAAAATAAACCATTGCCTCATTTAATTCTTCTAGATTAAGAGTCATTAAAAGTTGGTTTTAATTATAAAATACATCCAAATTTAAACATATTACTAGAATAAAAAAATATTTTAGAAATAATAAAGTTTCACAAGAGAAATGAAAAATTTTGTAGGTATGTCTGTAGGTATGTTTTTAATGTAGAGGATTATTTTTTCCATAAAAATAAAACATACCTAAAATAAAAAAACCCTTATAAAATAAGGGTTTTTTGTGTACTCAGAGCGGGACTTGAACCCGCACGAACATTGCTGTTCACTGGATTTTAAGTCCAGCGTGTCTACCAATTTCACCATCCGAGCAGTATAATGGTTGAGCGAAAAACGGGGCTCGAACCCGCGACCTCGACCTTGGCAAGGTCGCGCTCTACCAACTGAGCTATTTTCGCATTATCAAATTTTGCAAGAACAACAATACTTGTTCCGTATTGCGGATGCAAATGTAACACTAAAATTGAATAATACAAACGTTTTTTATAAAAAAATAGCAATAAAACTATAACCGCTTGAAAACCTATTCTTTACTTTTTAAGCAGCATTCGTTTTATTTCATTCAACTTCATTAATGCTTCCACTGGGGTTAATGTATTGATGTCTAATCCGAGTATTTCCTCTTTTATCTCCTCTAATAATGGATCATCTAAGTTAAAAATACTCAATTGCATTTCATCTTTAGCCGATTTTATTCCGTTTAAAGCATCACTAGAATGATTTTTTTCTAATTTCTTGAGCAATTTTTGGGCTTTTTGTATCACCGTTTGTGGCATTCCAGCCATTTTAGCCACATGAATTCCAAAACTGTGAGCACTTCCACCTTTTACCAATTTTCGGATAAAAAGCACATTGTCTTTCAACTCTTTTACAGAAACATTGTAGTTCTGAATTCGAGGTAACAATTCACTCATTTCGTTTAACTCATGATAATGTGTTGCAAAAAGTGTTTTAGGTCGTGCTGGGTTTTCATGCAAAAATTCGGCAATAGCCCAAGCGATGGAGATACCATCATATGTGCTGGTACCGCGACCAATTTCATCCAACAACACCAAACTCCTATCGGAAATATTGTTCAAAATTGAAGCTGTTTCATTCATCTCAACCATAAAAGTAGATTCTCCCATTGAAATATTATCACTTGCTCCTACTCGGGTAAAAATTTTATCTACAACACCCATTCGAACTGCTTCAGCCGGAACAAAACTTCCCATTTGCGCCAACAAAACAATTAATGCAGTTTGGCGTAAAATAGCCGATTTTCCGGACATATTAGGTCCTGTAATCATAATGAGCTGCTGAGTTTCTCTATCCAAATATACATCATTGGCGATGTAAGGAACACCAACTGGCAACTGCTTTTCAATCACTGGATGACGCCCGTTCGTAATTTCCAATTCAAAAGAGTCGTCTATACTAGGGCAAGCATAACTGTTTTCGATGGCTAATTGCGTGAATGAGGTCAAACAATCCAATTGCGCCACCAAATTAGCATTCAATTGTACTGGTTTTATATAAGTTGCAATCCACTGAACCAATTGTTCAAATAATTGTCCTTCTATTTGATGAATTTTTTCTTCAGCACCTAAAATTTTGGTTTCGTATTCTTTTAATTCTTCAGTAATATAACGCTCGGCATTCACTAACGTTTGTTTGCGAATCCATTCGGCTGGAACTTTATCTTTGTGAGTGTTTCTAACTTCTATATAATAACCAAAAACATTATTAAACGATATTTTTAAAGACGAAATTCCTGTAGCTTCCGATTCTCTTTTTTCAATACCTTCTAAAAACTCTTTACCAGAAAAAGCTATTGTTCGCAATTCATCTAATTCGGCATGAACACCAACAGCAATAGCATTTCCTTTTGAAATAGCTACAGGCGCGTCAGGATTTAAAGTGGATTTTATTTTTTCGCGAAGCAAATCACAACTGTGAAAACTATCACCAATGATTCGAACCGCTTCTTGTTTGCTTTCAAGCGCCAACGATTTAATTGGAATGATGGCATCCAAAGAATCTTTAAGATAAATAACTTCTCTCGGAGAAACTTTTCCGGTTGCTATTTTAGAAATCAATCGCTCTAAATCGGATATTTGTTTGATTTGGTATTGAATTTTTTGAAGAATTTCTTGGTTTTCTTTCAAATAAGCAACTACTTCATGACGGCCTTTTATTTTTGCAGCATCTTTTAAGGGCAAAGCCAACCATCGCTTAAGCAATCGTCCACCCATAGGCGAAAGCGTTTTATCAATTACATCCAATAAAGTAACAGCATTAGGATTATAGCTGTGATACAATTCTAAATTTCTAATGGTAAATCGATCCATCCAAACATAAGCATCTTCAGCAATTCGTTGAATACTCGTGATGTGTTGCACCTTATTGTGTTGCGTTTCCGACAAATAATACAAAATAGCACCCGAAGAAATGATTCCTTCCTGCAATTCTTCAACCCCAAAACCTTTTAACGAATTGGTTTGAAAATGATTGGTCAAAGTTTCAAAAGCATAATCTTCTTGGTAGACCCAATCCTCTAAATAAAAAGTATTAAAATCTTCTCCAAAAGCTTCTTTAAACTGATTTCTGTTATTTTTTTGAATTAGAATTTCACTTGGACTAAAGTTTTGAAGTAGCTTATCTATGTATTCTTCATTGCCTTGTGACGTGAGAAATTCGCCAGTGGACACATCTAAAAACGATACGCCAAGTTGTTTTTTTCCAAAATAAATGGAAGCTAGAAAATTATTAGATTTCGATTGCAACACTTCATCATTCATGGCAACACCTGGCGTAACTAATTCGGTAACACCACGTTTTACAATAGTTTTAGTCATTTTTGGATCTTCCAATTGATCACAAATGGCTACTCGAAGACCCGCTTTAACCAACTTTGGCAAATAGGTGTTAATGGAATGGTGAGGAAAACCTGCGAGTGCCGTTTCTGTTTCGGAACCCGCACCACGTTTGGTTAGAGTAATGCCGAGAATCTTAGAAGCACGAACAGCATCTTCACCAAAAGTTTCATAAAAATCACCTACTCTAAACAACAAACAGGCATCGGGATATTTCCTTTTTATCTCGTTATACTGCTTCATTAACGGCGTTTCTTTGACGCTTTTTTCTTTTGATGCCAATGGAATAATTAGTTTAAATTGAGTTCACGAATTTAATTATTTATAATCAATATAAAAGACAGAAAAAATTAATTTTAATTTTAAGGTTTTTTTAAGTTGTTTCTTTTGTTTTTTTATTTAGATTTGCTTGTTAATTATTTAATTTAAACAAAAATGAAAAGAATACTATTATTAGCGATGCTAGTTGTTTTTGGTGTTACAACGTCAAATGCACAAACCAAATCAAAAGCAAAAAAAGCAACTAAAGCTGTTGCAGCAAAAGTGGAAACTCCAAAAACTCCAGCTGTAGAAGGTGCCGGTATGGTTTTTGAAAATGAAACTATTGACTACGGAACTATTCCTCATAATGCTGATGGGAAAAGAGAATTTGTTTTCACAAATAACGGAAACAAACCTTTAATCATTGAAAGTACTCAAGGATCATGTGGATGTACTGTTCCAACAACTCCAAAAGAACCTATTCAACCAGGTCAAAAAGGTGTTATTGGTGTAAAATATGCTACTGATAGAGTGGGTCAATTCACAAAAACAGTTACCATTAAATCAAACGCTGTAGGTCAAGAAACTAAAGTAGTAACTATCAAAGGTAATGTTTTGCCTGATGCTCCAGCTGCTACTCCTGCTACGGAAACAAAAAGCTAATATTATTTATATATAATCAAAAAGCTTCCTCTTTTGGAAGCTTTTTTTTTAAACAATACTAGAATGCGAAAACTGGAGAACAGCGAACTGGAACGTAAATCGGTTGCCGATTTTAAACAAGCTGACAAAACACCAATAATAATTGTTTTAGACGACATTAGAAGTTTACATAATATTGGTTCTGTATTTAGAACTTCTGATGCTTTTTTGATTGAAAAAATAATTTTGTGTGGGATTACCGCAACACCTCCGAATAAAGAAATTCACAAAACAGCTTTAGGAGCAACAGATACAGTAGCTTGGGAGTATCACAAAGATGTACTTGAAGTTATTAAAAGTCTTCAAAAAGAAAATACTCAAGTATATGCCATTGAACAAGTAGAAAATGCTGTTTTTTTAAATAACTTTTATCCCGAAAAAAACATCAAATACGCTTTAGTATTTGGAAATGAGGTTTATGGAGTTTCTCAAGAAGCCGTAAAATTATGTAATGGAAGTATTGAAATTCCGCAATTAGGAACGAAGCATTCCCTAAATATTTCTGTTACAACAGGTATTGTAATTTGGGATTTATTTCAAAAAATGAATCAAAATAAAAACTAAATTTGTAAGAAAATTATATTCCTTAACTCACATGAAAAAAGATCATTTAAACAAGCTATTTTTTCTTCTATTTTTTATAGTTGAAGCTTTTGTTTATGGTCAATCTTCGAATGTGGCTCCTATTCTTACTGCTACAGGAAACCAAATCTATTGTCCCGGTACCTCCATAAAAATTGTTACTAATATGACAATTGTAGACCCCGACGACCCTGGTGTTGCTGCAGTTTACATACAAATTTCATCTGGATATGTTTTTGGACAAGACATCTTAACTCTCACAGGTTCCCATCCAACGATAACGAGTACGTGGAATATGAATACTGGAAAACTGACCCTTTCAGGAGTGTCAAGTCAACCAACTTATGCCGATTTAATTGCGGCTATTAAAGATGTTGAGTACTCCAGTAACGCATTAAATCCATCTGGATCTAGAACTTTTTCGATATCAATAGGTCAAGCTAATTATTTACCTTCCAATGGACATTATTACCAATACATCCCAAATCTTGGTGTTACGTGGTCGGATGCCAAAAACTTTGCTCAAGCATCAACGTATTACGGACTTCAAGGCTACTTAGCTACAATTACAGCTCCTGATGAAGCACAATTAGCAGGTGCTCAAGCGGCAGGTGCTGGCTGGATTGGTGGCAGTGACGAGCAAACAGAAGGTGTTTGGAAATGGATGACAGGGCCCGAAACTGGAACCGTTTTTTGGAATGGAAATTTCACAGGCTACACAAACACTTATGCCCTTTGGAATACTGCAGAACCCAACAATATGAATAATGAAGATTACACACACGTTACAGCACCAGGAGTTGGAATAAGCGGTTCGTGGAATGATTTATCAAATACTGGAGATCCAAGTGGTGATTATCAACCGAAAGGTTATATTGTTGAATATGGTGGTATGCCAGGAGACCCTGTACTAAGTATTTCAACTAATTCTTCCATTACCATTCCGTCTATAACATCGACTGCTACCGAAACGATTTGTGGCACTGGCACTGTAAACCTTCAAGCCACCTCCAATACTGGTACTGTAAACTGGTATACTAGTGCTTCTGGAGGAACGCCAATTGCCACTGGAAACAATTTCACCACACCAACAATTGCCACTACAACCACATTTTATGCTGCAGCACACAGTGCTAATTGCTCAGACGACTACAGAACACCTGTAATTGCCTATATTACACCAAGACCAGTGTTAACCTATAATTCTCCCTACTATATGTGTGACGAAAGTTATATGGTCATTGATGTACAAACAACTTCAGGAATATTATTATGGTACGATAGTCCAACAGCTACCAATCAAATATTTTTAGGAACCCATTTCGTAGTCCCAAACATTCATCAAAATACTGTTTTTTACGCCGAAGCCAATTACAATGGCTGCTTATCGGTAAGAGTTCCAATTGCCATAAATGTGTATGCCGCACCTATCGCCGCCGATGAAAGTTATAAAATATGTGATGGCGATGTTTTAGTTTTAAACGCAGGAAACCCCGGCATGTCTTATCTATGGTCTACTGGAGCAACAACTCAAACCATAACTACCAATGGATTAAGCAATTATTCTGTAGTTATCACTTCACCTG
This sequence comes from Flavobacterium sp. FG139, assembly GCF_057809695.1. NCBI lineage: Bacteria > Pseudomonadati > Bacteroidota > Flavobacteriia > Flavobacteriales > Flavobacteriaceae > Flavobacterium > Flavobacterium sp. FG139. The sequence goes on along the minus strand of NZ_JBMDKL010000006.1, from coordinate 168,215 downwards.
CTCCTGAAAATTGTAGTAAAACTAAAAATTTTACCATTACTATTCATCAAGCACCCATAATTTCAGAAGTTGTAATAAATGGAGCCATTGCCACCATAAACACCACCAATTCTGCCGATTTTGAATATTCTGTTGACGGTATAAATTATCAAGCATCCAACCAATTTACTATTATTGATGGTGGTTTTTATACGGCATATGTTAGAGAAAAAAACAACTGTGGTATAGATACCAAACCATTTATAATCATCACAATTCCAGATTATTTCACCCCAAATGGTGATGGTCAAAATGATTTTTGGACTATAAAAGGACTTTTCAATTACCCTAAGGCCGAAGTCAAAATATTTGATCGTTATGGTAAATTAATCACCAAATTAACTTCCAATACCACTTCTTGGGATGGCACCTTAAATGGTAAAAATTTGCTATCTGATGATTATTGGTATGTTTTTAAAATTGACGAAAATTCACCCGAAGTAAAAGGCCATTTTTCGTTAAAACGTTAATTCATTTTCTTCTGAATTTCGTTCAAAATAAAAGTATAATCCTCTTGGTTTTTGACGAAATCACGTTCCGAAACATCGATAACCAACACATTCAAATCTTTTTGTGTTTTGATGTAATCCAAATACCCATTATTGATTTTTTCTAAGTATTCAGCTGGAATTTCTTGCTCATAACTTCGTCCTCTTCGCTTGATGTTATGAAGCAATCGCTCAGTATTTTGATACAAATAAATATACAAATCGGGTTTTGGCATTTCTTTATAAATGATGTCAAAAAGTGTTTTGTACAAGCGAAATTCGTCTTCTGCCAAGGTTACTTTGGCGAAAATCAACGATTTAAAAATATGGTAGTCGGCTACAATAAAATCTTTAAATAAATCAAATTGTGCCAAATCATCAGAAATCTGCTGGTAGCGATCGGCTAAAAAAGACATCTCTAACGGAAAAGCGTATCGGTTTTGATCTTTGTAAAATTTAGGCAAAAACGGATTGTCTGCAAATCGCTCTAAAACCGTTTTGGCATTAAAATCTTCGGCAATTTTACCCACTAAAGTGGTTTTTCCAGCGCCAATATTTCCTTCAATAGCAATGTAATTAAAAGCATCCAATTTCATTGAATCTAAAGGTGCTTTTAGCTTTGATATTATTTCGCATTTGCCTTTATCCTTACAAGAATGCATCAATTCTGCAATTGATTTTTGCAAAACTGGATGCATCCAATCGGAAGCAATTTCCTTCATTGGTAACAACACAAAAAGTCGATCTTGCATGTGTTTGTGTGGAAGCTGCAATACCTCATTGTCCATTATTTCAGAATCTAACGAAACAATGTCAACATCAATTATCCTAGGTTGATACGCTTCGCCTTCCGCTCGAATTCTTCCTAATTTTTGTTCAACTTTTTGCAGGCTTTTTAATAATTTTTGAGGTTTTTTATGAGTGTGCATCACAACAGCACAATTATAAAAAGATTCACTATCAAAACCCCAAGCATCCGATTCGTATAATGACGAAACCGCAACAATAGTACCTACCTGACGATGAAGCACATCGATACAACTAATGATATTTTCAAGGCGGTTGCCCTGATTACTACCTAACGAAAGTATTACGTGATGTTGCATCTTCATAAGCCACAAAATAACTAAAAGAATTTTAGAATTGAAGTATATTTGTGCGTTCTGTTGATAACTATTTTTTATCAAAAGAATAACCAAATGGTTTGTAACAAATTACCCTTTTGGAATACTAATTTAGAAAATTAAGATTATGAAATTTTTAGGAAATGTATTAGCCACAATAGTTGGTTTATTTATTTTTTGCATGATAAGCTTTTTCGGAATAATCATTATCAGTGCTATTTTTGGCAGTGGCGAAGATACTGTTACGGTTAAGAAAAATTCGATTATCGAATTGGATTTGTCAAAAATACACAACGATTATGCTGGTAAAACTTCATACGATGACATGCCATTTTTAAATGGAAAAACGAAGCATGACGGATTGAGCGATGTTTTAAAAGCTATTGAATATGCCAAAACAGATGATAAGATCAAAGGGATTTCTATTTTAAATGCAACTTCCGATTTGGGAATTGCTCAAACCAAAGCACTTCGCGACCAATTGGAAGATTTTAAAAATTCGGGTAAATTCATTTATTCGTATGCCGATGTGTATTCGCAAAAAGAATACTATTTGAATTCGGTAGCGAACACCATTTACATCAACCCAATTGGCGAATTGGATTTTAAAGGACTGTCTGCCGAAATTATGTTTTTCAAAGATTTTGAAGAAAAATCGGGATTGAAAATGGAAGTCATTCGTCACGGAAAATACAAAAGTGCAGTAGAACCATTCTTGGAAAACAAAATGAGTGATGCCAATAGAGAACAAACTACTCAATTACTAAATTCTATTTGGAATTCGGTTTTAGTAGATATTTCTAAAAGCAGAAAAGTATCGGTTGAACACCTAAATCAAGTTGCTGATGGCCTTTTAGCTCGTACTCCTGAAATGGCAAAAGCCGAAAAATTGATTGACAAAATTGCTTATGAAGACGTGTACCACGATGACATTCGCAAAGCATTAAAAATTGATGCGGATAAAGATTATGATGCGGTTTCTATTGCCGATTATGCTGATAAAGTAGCCACTTCAAACATCGATTTGGATGCTAAAGACAAAATTGCCATTATTTACGCTCAAGGCGAAATTGGAAGCGGTGAAGGTGATGTAAACGTAATTGGGGAAGGCTCTATGCGTCGTTCACTAAAACAAGCTCGTGACGACAAAAATGTAAAAGCCATTGTACTTCGCATCAACAGCCCAGGTGGAAACGCCTTAACCTCTGAATTGATTTGGAGAGAAATTGAATTGACTAAAAAAGTAAAACCTGTGGTAGTTTCTATGGGTGATTATGCTGCTTCTGGCGGCTATTACATCGCTTGTAATGCCGATAAAATTTTTGCAGAATCAAATACAATCACGGGTTCTATTGGTGTGTTTGGAATTTTACCCAACTTTACGGAAGCCGCCAAAAAAATTGGTTTAAATGTAGAACAAGTTAAAACCAACACTAATGCGTCAGAATACAGTCCGTTTCGACCTTTAGACGATAATTACAGAGCCTTCGCACAGGAAGGTGTGGAAAAAATCTACGGAATATTTGTAAACCGTGTTGCCACTGGAAGAAAATTAACCTTTGAACAAGTAGATGCCATTGGTCAAGGTCGTGTTTGGAGCGGTGAAGATGCCCTTAAAATTGGGTTGGTAGATAAAATTGGAGGCATGGACGAAGCTATCAAAGAAGCGGCTCGATTGGGAAAAACCTCAAAATACAGAACTCAAAATTATCCTGAATTTGAAAAAAGTTTTGATGATGTTTTAGCAAAATTCGGCTTAGCGCAAAGCAGAGAAAGCATTATTAAAGAAGAAATTGGCGAGCAAAATTATGTCATTCTTAAACACATCAAACAAATGACCACTCAAAAAGGCGTTCAAGCAAGAATGGCGTATGAACTAAAAATAAATTAAAAAACAATTGGGTTAGTTGTTTTATGATCCGTCTTATGAATGAATAAGGCGGATTTTTTTATTCAAAACTGTTTTGTATAAAAAATTATATAATATTTTATGAAAATTTTACAAGCTACTAGACAACTAAAAAACTAAATTTGTATACTATTTCTCGCAAACAAAGTCGTCTATTAATTGCATTAAATCAAACTAACATGGTAAAGAAAATATTAAAAATAACAGGTATCGTTTTACTGGTTTTAATCGCATCAGCATTTGCAATACCCTATTTATTTCAAGACCAAATCAAAGCTAAAATTGCGAAATCCATCAATGAAAATGTCGATGCTAAAGTTGCATTTAAAGATGCCGATTTGAGTTTGTTTAAAAGTTTTCCAAAAGCGACAATTTCTATTGAAAAACTGTCGGTCATCAACAAAGCTCCTTTTGAAGGCGATACGTTAGTGGCCTTTGACGAACTGAATTTAAAAATGTCGGTAATGGAACTTTTTAATAGCGACGACGAACCTATGAATATCGAAGGTGTTTCTTCTAAAAATGGGTTAATCAACATTATTTTCAATAAAGACGGCATTGGAAATTACGACATTGCCATCAAGAATAAAGACAAAAAAGACGATGGAAAAAGTAAACCGTTGGCTTTAAAAATAAAAAGCTATGATGTTGAAAATTTTAAGTTCAAATTCACTGATGAAGCTTCAAAAATCAAAATGGTTTTAGACAGTATTAACCACTCGGGCACTGGAGATTTTACCAATGATGTTTTAGATTTAGACACCAAAACTAGCGCTAAAGTATCGTTAAGCATGGACAAAATGAACTACATGAACAATGTAGCTATTTCATTAGATGCCATTTTAGGAATCGATTTAAACAAAAGCAAATATACTTTCAAACAAAACAAAGCTAAAATCAACGAATTGCCGCTAGAATTTGATGGCTTTATTCAGTTAGTAGATGCCGGACAACAATACGATTTGACCTTTAAAACGCCAACCTCATCGTTCAAAAATTTCTTAGGACTCATGCCAGCAGCCTACAGAAGTAGCATTGAAAACGTACAAACATCGGGTGATTTTACAGTGAATGGTTTTGCCAAAGGATTGCAATCGGACACTTCTGTACCTAAATTTAATATTGCTATTGCGTCCAACAATGCTTCGTTTAAATATCCAGATTTGCCAAAATCAGTAAAAAATATTGTAATTGATACTAAAATCATCAATGAAACGGGTATCATGAACGATACTTATGTCAATCTAGATAAATTATCATTCGCTATTGACCAAGATGTTTTTAGTGCCAAAGCAAATATTAGAAATGTTGCTACAAATGCGCTTGTAGACGCCTCTTTAAAAGGAACCATCAACCTTGGGAATCTTTCAAAAGCCTATCCAATTAAATTAGACAAACCGCTTTCTGGAATTCTAAAAGCCGATGTAACCACCAAATTTGACATGGCATCCGTAGAAAAAAGTGAGTACCAAAACATTGACAATGCTGGAAACATGAGTTTATCTGGTTTCAAATATGTGGATGAAAATGGCAAAAGCATGAACATCAGTTCAGCTGTGGTACAATTCAATCCGAGTCGCATTAACCTTCAAGAATTTAAAGCTACTACAGGAAAAAGTGATCTTAGCGTGACTGGAGCTTTAGAAAATTTCTACGGATTTGTATTTAGAAACCAAGAATTAAAAGGAAATTTCAATTTGAATTCAAACCAAATTGCAGTTTCCGATTTTATGACTACTTCAGAACCGACTAAAGCGGATGCAAAAGCAACTCCTACGGCGATGAAGATTCCTGCATTCTTAAATTGTTCGCTTACAGCAAAAGCCAATACTGTGTTATACGATAATTTAACGTTGAAAGATTGTTCTGGAAAATTGATTGTAAAAGATCAAGCCGTTACTTTAGAAAATGTAAAAACCAATGTTTTTGGAGGATCAATAGGACTTAACGGAATGGTTTCAACCAAAGAAAAAACACCAAAATTCAACATGAATTTAGGATTGAACAAAGTAGACATTTCCCAAACTTTCACCCAATTGGATATGTTGAAAAAAATTGCGCCAATTGCAGGTGTTATCAACGGCAAACTGAATTCTACCATCAAACTTTCCGGAAATTTGAATGCTAACGAAATGACTCCCGATTTAAAAACCATTTCGGGTGATTTATTAGGACAATTGCTTTCAACCACTGTCAATCCATCCAATTCTAATTTATTAAGCGCTCTGGGTTCTAATATCAAATTTATTGATTTGAACAAGCTGAATTTGAACGACATCAAAGCCGCTCTAACTTTTAAAGATGGGAAAGTAACGGTAAAACCATTTGACATCAAATACCAAGATATCAAAGTAACAGTTGGTGGAACACACGGTTTTGACCAATTGATGAATTACAATTTAAAGTTAGATGTTCCTGCCAAATATTTAGGAACCGAAGCCAATACATTGTTAGCCAAATTATCACCTTCTGATGTGGCAAAATTGGATAATATTCCAATTAACGCTAACCTAACTGGTAGTTTTTCTAAACCCAAAGTTACTACCGATGTTAAAGCAGCCACAACGAGTTTAGTTACTAATTTAGCCAAACAACAAAAACAAAAAGCGCTGACAAAAGGAACAAATGTGTTAGAAGACATGATTAATAAAAACACCAAATCGGGAGATACTACCAAAACTAAAAAAGTAGTCAATCAAACCAAAGATTTGCTGAATGGTTTGTTTAAAAAGAAAAAACCGTAATGTAGTCATTGCGAGACACGAAGCAATCTCATAAAGTATATATAATGAAGCCTGGGTTTGTTTATATCGTAACTAATAAATATAATAATACTTATTATGTAGGTGTTACTTCTAATCTTCCTAAAAGAATTTTGGAACATATTGAAAAACGTTATGAAAATTCATTTTCAGCACGATACAATTTAAACAAATTGGTCTATTATGAACAATTTCAAATGATTGGTGATGCAATTGCTAGAGAAAAACAATTAAAAGCAGGTTCAAGAGCAAAAAAAGTAACTTTAATTCAAAATATGAATCCTAATTGGATCAATTTATATGAAGAAATAAAAGATATAATGTCTTATTAATAGATTATGAGATTGCTTCGTGCCTCGCAATGACAAACTTACAATGTAATTTTAACTACATATCCTTCAAAAGTGCGCACATTAAAAACAGTCCCATCCTCAAAGATTAAATATTGCCCTTTAATGCCTATGAGTGTTCCTGAATAATTAGGTGCTTTGTCTAAATTCAAACTCGAAACTTTCTTTGGATATTCTAATACCGGAAAGTGAAGATCATACAAATCTTCTTTTTCAGGATGAAAGAATTCTTGCACTTCTTTTGGGATCAATGGTTCTAATTTCAATCGTTCTGCAATCAAATCAACTTCTGGCACTTCATTTTTCAACATCTTTTGCCAATTGGTTTTATCGGCATAATGGTCTTTTAATGCGACTTCGGTAATTCCAGCTAAATATCGATTGGGAACCTCCACAATCGGAATGGCTTGCACAGCACCTTGATCAATCCATCGCGTTGGCACTTGCGTTTTTCGGGTTACACCCACTTTGATTTCGCTCGACAAGGCTAAGTAAACAACGTGTGGTTGTAATTGCACTTTTCGTTCGTATTCTAGATCACGATCTTCAATATCCAAATGTGCCGTGCTCAATTCGGGTTTCATAATCCAATCGCCGGCCGAAGCGCTACTCATAAAACAATCGTAACAAAATCCTTGTCGGAAGATTTTTTTCTTTTTCCCACAATTCAAACATTGGTAACCCACAAAATTAATATCGAGGTTTTTATTCAATAATTGATTCAAATTCAAGAAACTAGTTTCAAAAACCAAATAATATTGAATTGGATTCAAGTATTCGGTTTGCATTTTGGTGAGAACGCCTTCGTATTGCATATTTTATAATTTCAAGAATATTTGTAATTAATTTACTATTTTAGCGTAAAGTTATAATTCGTAATTCGTAATTCATAATTCTAAATTAAAAAATGCCTTTTCCAATAATCAATTCGATAGCTTCTTGGGTTTTAAAACAACGCATTCATCAGATTGAGTTGTTTCTAAAATACCCTCATGAAGTTCAAGAAGAATTGCTGATGAACCTGATTCGTCAAGCAGAGGAGACTGTTATTGGAAGACAATATGAGTTTGAATCGATAAAAAGTTACCGCACTTTTGTCGAAAGAGTTCCAGTTTCAACCTATGAAGAATTGGAGCCTTTAATTGAGCGCACTCGAAAAGGCGAACAAAATGTTTTTTGGAACGAACCTATAAAATGGTTTGCCAAGTCAAGCGGAACTACGAATGCTAAAAGTAAATTCATACCTGTTAGCGAAAGTGCTCTAGAAGATTGCCATTACAAAGGCAGCAAAGATTTGTTGTGCATGTACCTCAATAACAATGAGAATTCGGATATGTTTTTGGGGAAAAGTTTGCGTTTAGGCGGCAGTTCCCAAATTTACGAAAACAACAATACTTCTTTTGGCGATTTATCGGCAATTTTAATTGAAAATATGCCCATGTGGGCCGAATTCAGTAGCACGCCAAGCAATAAAGTATCCTTGATGAGTGAGTGGGAAACCAAACTTACGGCCATAATTAACGAAACTAAAAAAGAAAACGTAACGAGTTTTGCTGGTGTTCCATCGTGGATGATGGTATTGTTGAATCGCATTTTAACCGAAACCAATCACACCAATTTGTTTGAGCTATGGCCCAACTTGGAAGTCTATTTTCATGGCGGTGTGAGTTTTGAGCCTTATCGCGAACAATATCAAAAAATATTACCCAACGACAATTTCAAATACTATGAAATTTATAATGCTTCGGAAGGATTTTTTGCCATTCAAGACTTAAATTATTCTAACGATTTGTTGTTGATGTTGGATTATGGAATTTTCTACGAGTTCATTCCGATGGATACTTTTGGAACGACAAATCAAAAAATCATTCCATTATCGGAAGTGGAATTGTTCAAAAATTATGCTGTTGTTATCACGACCAACTCGGGTTTATGGCGCTATTTAATTGGCGATACCATCCGATTTACCTCGTTAAACCCATACCGCATTAGAGTTTCGGGACGAACCAAACATCACATTAATGTTTTTGGTGAAGAATTAATGGTCGAAAATACCGATCAAGCGATTGCTAAAACGTGTTCCCAATTGAATTGTGAAGTAAAAGATTATACGGTTGCCCCAATTTTCATGAAAGGCAAAGAAAAAGGCGCTCACGAGTGGATGATTGAATTCAAAAAACACCCTGAAGACATTGTGTTATTTCAAAAAGTTTTAGACGAAATGCTACAAACGGTAAATTCCGATTATGAAGCCAAACGCTACAACAACATGACGTTAAATCAATTAAAAATCAATGTAGCTAGAGAAAATTTATTTTACGATTGGCTCAAAGAAAACGACAAATTGGGTGGTCAACACAAAATTCCAAGGTTATCCAACCAACGTGATTATTTAGAACAATTGAAAGGAATGCAAACCGCACTATCAAAAAACAACTAAGTCATGAAAAAAATATTTACTGTAGTTTTGATTACTTTATTCATCGTTTCCTGTGGACCAAAACGAATGTCATGTTATGGTAAACGTTGTGTAGAACACACGGTTAAAAAAGAAAACGTAAAGTCCTCTAAAGCAAATTCATAAAACTTTTCTTAAAAAATAATCGTTTTTGATTGTAACATTTTTGATTACTAAAAGTCTTATTGGTAATCATCAATCAACCGAAACTCAACCAAAAAGTAGGTTTCGGAAAAATCAATCAATCCATGAGAAAATTATTTTTATCTGTACTGTTTCTTGCAGCAACAAGTAGCTATGCTCAAGAAACGAAAAGTGACACTGTTAAGAAAAAAGTCACTGTCCTTGACGAAGTAAAAGTCAACATCAAAAAGAAATTCATCAAAGTAGAATCCGACAAAACAACCGTTTCTGTAAAAGATAACGCCATGTTAAACAGCGGTTCGAGTTTGGAAGCTGTAAAAAAACTACCCGGTGTAATCACCTCTCCAACCGGCAGTATCACTTTGAACGGAAAAGGCGTTGCTATTTATATTGATGGCGCTCCGAGTACTTTATCGGGAAATGATTTACAAAATTATTTGAATTCATTACCTGCCAATGCCATCGAAAAAGTAGAATTAATTTACAATCCGGGTGCAGCTTACGATGCTAATTCAAGCGGTTCTATCATCAATATTGTAACGAGTTCTAAAAGAATGAAAGGCATCAACGCCAGTTTCAACATCAATTATAATTTTAACAAATACCAAAAACCAAGTCCGCAGATATTGTTAAATGGTAAAGAGAAAAACTTAAGTTGGCAAACCATGTTAGGCTATAATTATATTGATAGTGAATCACGAACCACTAACAGCCAAACGTTTACAGCATTCAATCCGGTAAAAGTGTTGAACCAAGAAAACTTTACGTTTAATACCAACAGAAACCTATATTTTAGAGGCGGAATCAACTACAAATTGACTAAAATGTCTAATTTGTTATTCAATTACAACGGAACATTTTCGAACGATAGAGGTGTTTTTGATGCAACCACAACCGGTGACAATATTGATTATTTCAACAAAGGAGTAACCAAAAACAAGAACAACAATCACGAAGTTAGTTTGCAATACAAAGCCAAATTAGACACTATTGGAAGTACGTTTGACATTACGGCTTTTGGAAATCATTATGATAAAAAACCCATTACCAATTCGAATGCTGTTGAAAATTTGAGTACTACTAATTCGTTCAACAACGGAAATATCGATTTTAAATTAGACAATTACTATTTGAAATACGACTTTACGTTTCCGTTTGAAAAACAAAAATTTTCAATCAGTACGGGTGGAAAATTCAATGGATTACAGGTTAAAGACAATGGTAGTTATTTTTTAAATTCAGCTATTCCGAACAACATCACTTTTGATTACAAAGAAGATAATTTAGCATTTTATGCTGAAGCACGAAAGAAAATCAAAAAATTCAGTTTTACGGCTGGATTGCGATTTGAGAACTTCAACGTTGAGCGTATCACCAATACATTAGCGGACAAAATCAAATTCAAGAACAACAATTTCTTTCCGAATTTGAGTGCCATTTATGAAGTAAACGATAATGTGAATGTTTCGGCATCCTATTCAAAGAAAATCAACCAACCGAACTACAACAATTTAGATCCAAATAATAGTTCGAGTTTTGATCAATACAACACTTCGCAAGGGAATTTGTTTTTAAATCCGACTTTTTTAGACAATTATGAATTTAAGATTTCGGCTTTTCAGTTTGTTCAAGTAGGAATGAATTATACGGCATCAAAAGATAACAATTTATTTGTTTTTAGTGCCGATCCGAATGCAACAACACCAGTGAGCAATCAAACGTTTCAGCAATTTGAGCATTTTAATACGTTTAGTGCGTATGCCAACTTCCCTATTCCGTTGGATTATTTCTTAAAAGGTAAAGAGGAATTCCAAAAAAGAATGGCTGATATGGACAAGATGAATTACATATTCTTCAACATCAATTATATTAAATCGGACATAAAAGGATATACGTTTCCTTACAGCAACAAAGCCATATGGAATTATGCGGCACAAGCTCAATTTATATTGCCTTGGGGCATTAAAAACTCGATGACCTATTTTATTTTACCTTCTGGAAATTGGCAGATATACAAAATAACCAAACCGATTCAGCAGTTTGATATTTCGTTTAACAAAGATTTTATGGATAAAAAATTGAAAATCGGATTGCATTGTTTTGATGTGTTCAATTCAAATGAAGTGAATGCCTTAATCGCAGGACAAAACTTGGAAACCAATTTCAGACAAAAACAAGATTCAAGAACGTTTAGAATTTCGTTAACCTATAACTTTGGAAACTTAAAATTACAAAAAGAAAACACCGATATTGAAACTGAGAAAAAACAAGGTGGTGGCGGTTTGGTGAAATAAATCACACTTAATAGTCCTAAAAAAACCCGAATCTGAAATTTCAAATTCGGGTTTTACTTTTTTATTTACGAAGCAATTTCGAGTCGCTTCAATAAATTTTTATTCAAGGTATGTTCTGCATATTCTTTGTCGATTTCCAGAACCTTCTCGTCTGAACTTGGCAATTCATACATGGCATCGGTTAAGATGGCTTCACACAACGAACGCAAACCACGAGCACCTAATTTATATTCTAAAGCTTTGTCCACAATATAATCTAACGCTTCATTGGTTACCGTAAATTTCACTTCATCCATAGCAAATAACTTTTCGTATTGCTTGATTAAGGCATTTTTAGGTTCGGTTAAAATAGAACGCAAGGTTTCTTTATCCAACGGATCCATATGCGTTAACACTGGCAAACGACCAATAATTTCAGGAATCAATCCAAAATCTTTAATGTCTTTCGGAATAATATATTGCAATAAATTTTCTTTGTCAATGTTGTCAGCATTTTTAGAAGTTGAATATCCAACTGCCGTTCTGTTCAAGCGCTTAGAAATAATGCGTTCAATTCCGTCGAAGGCACCACCAGCAATGAATAGAATATTTTGTGTGTTGACCTCAACAAACTTTTGGTCGGGATGTTTTCGACCACCTTTTGGCGGAACGTTGACAACCGTTCCTTCCAATAATTTAAGTAACGCTTGTTGCACACCTTCACCCGAAACATCACGCGTGATGGATGGATTATCACTTTTACGAGCAATTTTATCAATCTCATCAATAAATACGATACCGCGTTCGGCTTTGGTCACATCATAATCGGCAGCTTGTAGCAAACGTGTCAAGATACTTTCTACGTCTTCTCCTACATAACCTGCCTCAGTTAATACCGTTGCATCCACAATTGCTAAAGGAACATCTAACATTCGAGCGATGGTTTTAGCTACCAAAGTTTTTCCAGTTCCGGTTTGTCCCACCATAATGATGTTTGATTTTTCAATTTCAACCTCTTCGTGGTGTTGCTGTTGCATCAAACGTTTGTAGTGATTGTACACGGCAACCGACATTACTTTTTTGGTTTGATCTTGACCAATTACGTATTCGTCTAGAAATGCTCTGATTTCTTTAGGCTTACGCAAAATCAAATCGGTTGTCATTTTAGCACCCGAATTCGACTTCAATTCCTCTACAATTATTCCGTGTGCTTGTTCAATACAGCGGTCGCAAATGTGTGCGTCAATTCCAGCAATCAACAAATTGGTTTCCGGTTTTTTTCTTCCGCAGAAGGAACATTCTAATTTTTCTTTTGCCATTTTATTTTAGTTTCTAAGTTTCTGAGATGCTGAGATACTGAGATTTCTCTCAGAAACTTAGTAACTTAGAAACTCAGTTGCTTTATTTATCTTCTTAACACTTCATCAATCATTCCATATTCTTTGGCTTCATCGGCAATCATCCAATAATCGCGTTCTGAATCTTGGTATACTTTTTCAATGGTTTGCCCTGAATGATGTGAAATGATTTGGTACAATTCATCTTTCAATTTCAACATTTCTTTCAAGTTGATTTCCATATCGGTTGCAACGCCTTGTGCGCCTCCAGAAGGTTGGTGAATCATCACTCTTGAATGCGGTAATGCCGAACGTTTTCCAGCGGCACCAGCACAAAGCAATACAGCACCCATTGAAGCCGCCATACCGGTACAAATTGTGGCTACATCGGGTTTGATATATTGCATGGTATCGTAAATTCCTAAACCTGCATAGACACTTCCACCTGGAGAGTTAATGTAGATTTGAATGTCTTTGGAAGCATCAACAGATTCTAAAAACAACAATTGTGCTTGAATGATGTTTGCCACGTGATCATCAACTCCAGTTCCTAGAAAAATGATTCTATCCATCATCAAACGAGAGAAAACGTCAAGTTGTGAAATATTCAATTGGCGTTCTTCAATAATATAAGGTGTCATGCTCGCTACAATCTTGTCGTAGTACATGCTATTCACTCCGTGATGTTTGGTAGCGAATTTTTTAAATTGCTTCGCCATATCGAGCGCAGCTCTTGGGTCTTTTCCGTAGTTCATTTTAATGTTATTATACGTTGAATGTTATTAATTTCTTTTTCAGTAAAGCAAAGGTCGTACCTTTTATTTTAGGTGACAAACTGTCGTATTGATATTTATGAGTTTATTAACCAAAATAGTTGTTTAGTACTGATGCCCTAGCCCCGATAGTAGTGAAAATCCTTTTTATTGCTTTACGAATTACCCCTTTGACTGGGCTCAGGGTAATAAGCAATAAAAAGATTACTTCACATTGTGTCCATTTTCATCGGAGTTCAGTGAACTTCGTTTGTAACGGACAGCGGGAATAGCTTCCAATAAAAAAGCGCCAAAATCGGATGACTTTGACGCTCAAATATACTAATTTTTTAATTATGCTTCACCGTACATGGCTTTGATGAAGTCTTCATAAGTTACTTCTTTGGTTTTTGCTTTCACTTTCTCTTTGAACAAGTTTAGCATTTTTTCGCTCATTACTTGTTCCGAAAGGCGTTTCACTTCGTCTTGATTGCTCATCACGCGTGCTACAATTCCTTGAATATCTTCATCGGTTGGGTTCATTTGACCGAATTGTGCCATTTGTTTTTTGATTAAACCCGATGTAAAATCTTTCAATTCTTCAAAAGTGATTTGAAGATTGTTGTCTGCCATAACTCTGCCTTCAATCAATTGGTAACGTAGGCCGTTTTCTGACTTAGTGTATTCTTCTTCAGCTTGTTCGGCAGTTAATGGATTTTCACCAGCCGTTTGAATCCATTTTTTAAGGAATTCAGAAGGTAAATCGAATTTTGTATTGGCAATTAAAAACTCGGTAACGTCGTTTAAGAATTTTTGATTTGATTGTTGTTCGAATTGTTGCTCGGCATCTTCTTTGATTTTCGCCTTCAACTCATCTACAGAAGTTACTACTTTTGGTCCGAATAATTTGTCGAACAATTCTTGATCTAAAGTCGCTGGCTCGTAACCTACTACTTCGTCAATAGTGAAGTTTACCTCAATGTCTAAACCATGAACATCATCATGACCAATAGCCAAAACATCCATTAATTTATGATCGTCGTTGAATAAACCTTTGGTTTTTAAAGTCACTACATCACCCACTTTTTTACCAATGAATGTTTTTGCTGTTTTAGCATCGGCAAACAATTCCATGTCTAAAGTAGTTCTGTTGTTGATTCCTTTTTCTTCGTTTGAAAAAATACCCGAAACATCATTTCCTTCGGCTACAACCGTTTGAGAAATTACTTTTCCGTATTGTTTTTGGATGCGCGCAACTTGAGCGTTCAACATCGTGTCATCAGCGATGATTTTGTATTGAATCAAGTTGTTTTTAGCGGCTAAATCAACGGTGAACGTTGGCGCAAAGCCCAATTCGAAATCAAATTTAAAATCTTCTGCATCCCAATTGAAATCTTCGGTAACTTTTGGAAGAGGATTTCCAAGAATATCTAATTTTTCTTCTTGTAAATATCGGTTTAAATTTTCTTGTAACACTTTGTTTACTTCTTCTAACAATACTGCTTTACCGTATTGTTTTTGAATCAAACTCATCGGAACGGCACCTTTTCTAAAACCAGGAATGGCAGCGTTTTTACGATAATCTGCTAATGTTTTTTCAACTTTTGGAGCATAATCTGCTTTAGAAACTTCTACCGTTACTACAGCGTTTAATGCATCTACATTATTTCTTGTAATATTCATTTTTTTATATACTAAAATTGGGTTGCAAAATTATAACATTTCTACAACCCAAGCAATTTTATTTTGTTGATTTTTAAACTATTGTTTGCCTTCTCCAGAAAGTTGATAAACCAATGATTGTGAAAGCGATAATATGATGCTAAAAAACAAGGCCGTCCAAAATCCGTTTACATCAAAACCATCTACAAAATGGTCGCACATGAGTATGATTAAAGCGTTGATGACTAGCAAAAACAATCCGAGAGTAAACACGGTTACAGGCAATGTAAACAACACTAAAACTGGTTTGACGAAAAAATTCAATAAGCCCAGAACGATGGCTACTTTAAGCGCTGTTGTAAAATGATCTACAACCACACCTTTCATCAGATACGAAATAGCCATAACGAGTGCCGACGTGATAAGTATTCTTAGGAGTAATTTCATATTTTTATTTTATTTAAAATTACGGAATTATTTCAAAAAACGTGCCGTTTCCTCAAAAAATAACTTTGGGTTTTCGGCATGAAGCCAATGTCCAACGTTAGGAATTGTAGCCAATTCAATATTCGGAAAATGCTTTTTGATTTCGGGTAAATCGGCATCTAAAATGTATTTAGAATTACCGCCACGAATGAATAAGGTTGGTTTTTCAAAAACAGCTTCTTGAGGTAAAGCGGTTCCAATTACCTCAATATTGGCATTAAAAACGGGTAAATTGAATCGGAAATCCAGTTGTCCAGGTTCCTTCCAATATACATTTTTCATTAAAAATTGTCGGGTTCCAAAATCGGGAATGAACGGATAAAGTGTCTCTTCTACTGCCGATCTGTCGGGTTTTGAAGCAAAATCTACTGCATTCAATCCGGCTAAAATATCTTGATGATGCGGTGCGTAATATTTCGGCCCGATATCGGCAACAATCAATTTATCAACTCTTTCGGGATAAGTTGTTGCAAAAAGCATGGCTACTTTTCCGCCCATCGAATGTCCGATGATAGAAACCTGTTGCAATTGATGTTCTTGACAATAGTTTAAAACATCTTGCGACATCACATCGTAATTAAAAACCTCTGAATGAAAACTTTTTCCGTGATTTCTTAAATCGAGTAAATGCACTTGAAACCCTTCGTCGGCATAAAGCGCTGCAAACGACTTCCAATTGTCAGACATTCCTAAAAATCCGTGAATGATTAACAATGGTTTTCCTGAACCTTCTATTCTTGAATACAACATGTTATTTTAATTTTTGCAAATACATATTCACCACATTGTCTAATCCAAGATATAAGGCTTCCGAGATTAACGCATGACCGATTGAAACCTCTAACAAACCTGGAATATTTTCTTTAAAGAATTTGATGTTATCCAAACTCAAATCGTGTCCGGCATTGATGCCTAATTCTAATTCATTGGCCAAAATGGATGCTTGTGTATAAGGATGTATTCCGTTGTGATTGCCTAAACCATATTGGTGTGCAAATTCTTCGGTATACAATTCGATTCGATCTGTTCCTGTTTTTTTTGCACCTTCAACCATTTTCAAAATTGGGTCGACAAAAATAGAAGTTCTGATGCCGTTTCGTTGAAATTCCTGAATCACTTCGGTTAAATACGATTGATGTTTGACAGTATCCCAACCAGCAGATGATGTGATGGCACCAATGGCATCAGGCACTAAAGTCACTTGTGTGGGTTGACATTCTAACACTAAATCGATAAAATTGTGTTGTGGATTTCCTTCAATATTATACTCGGTGTACACTATTGGTTTTAAATCACGCGCGTCTTGATAGCGAATATGACGCTCGTCTGGACGCGGATGAATGGTGATTCCTTGCGCTCCGAATTTCTGAATATCTTTCGCAACTTGCACTAAATCGGGCACATTTCCACCACGAGCATTACGCAACGTGGCAATTTTATTGATATTTACACTTAATTTTGTCATGATTCTACTGAAATAATTTCGATTTTGAAATTCTGATTACAAAAATACAAAGTTAAAATAAGGATTTATGTCCTAAAATTTGATTATTTTGCAACAAATATTGAATAAGTACCATGACCGAAATCAACGAATACATAACAAACGATTACAAAGCCATTGATAGCCAGGAAACTATTACTGATGTTCAAGATTTTTTTATCGATGTTCCGTTCTCACATTTTCCAGTTGTAAACGAAGGCATTTACCTAGGAAGTATCGCCACTGATGATGTGGAGACTTTTGATACGGATAAAAAAGTTTCCGATTACAGGTATGCCTTGGAAGGTTTTTTTGCTAGAAAAAATATGATTTGGTTGGATGTTTTGGAAGTTTTTGCTAAAAATCATACCAATGTAGTTCCGGTTTTAGATGAGGCAAATGCCTATTTAGGCTATTATGAATTGGAAGATATTGTGAAATTTTTCCACGAAACTCCGTTTTTAAAAGAACAAGGTGGCATTATTGTGATAAAAAAAAGCATCTTGGACTATTCTATGAGCCAGATCACCCAAATTGTAGAGAGCAATAACGGAAAACTTTTGGGATTATTTGTTTCAGACGCCGACACCGAAAGTGTAGAAATTACGGTAAAAATAGCATTGGGAAGCATGAACGATATTATTCAAACTTTTAGAAGATACAATTACGAAATAATTTCAGAGCACAACGAAGACAATTATTTAAATAGTTTGAAAGAACGTTCTGATTATTTGGATAAATATTTAAACATTTAGAAATGAAATCGCCACAAATAATTTGTTTTTGTAAAAAAATATCAATAGTAAAAAGGCGATACCATATATGACCACTGACAAATAAACACTTTACATATATGAAAGTTGCCATTTTCGGACAATATTATCAAAACGACACACGACCTATTATCAGAGACATCTTTTTATTTTTCAATAATAACAAGGTCGAACTAGTGATTGAAGAAAATTTTCTAAAAATATTATACGAGCAAGAAATCCTAAAAAAAGAATACAAAACCTTTAATAATTATAAGTGTTTGGATTCGAGTTTTGATATTTTGGTGAGTATTGGTGGTGACGGAACCATTTTGAGAGCAGCTACTTTTGTTCGCGATTCATGCATTCCGATATTAGGAATCAATGCAGGTAGATTGGGGTTTTTGGCCAAAGTTCAGAAAGAAGATATTGAGCAGTTTTTGCAAATAGTTTTAGAAAAAAAATATACCATTTCCGAAAGAACACTATTAAGTTTAGAATGTTCACCAGAAAACGAACAAATCAACGAGTTGAATTTTGCCATGAACGAAGTAACCGTTAGTAGAAAAGACACCACTTCGATGATTACCATTGACACTTCTTTAAACGATGAGCATTTAAATTCGTATTGGGCAGACGGCTTGATTATTTCAACACCAACTGGGTCAACAGGTTATTCTTTAAGCTGTGGCGGACCCGTTTTGACACCAGAAGTCAAAGGATTAGTAATTACACCAATAGCACCTCACAATTTAAATGCACGTCCGTTAGTAATTCCAGATGATACCGAAATCAAACTAAAAGTTTCAGGTAGAGAAGAGCAATATTTAGTATCATTAGATTCTAGAATTGCAACCCTCAACAACAATTCGGTTTTAACCATCAAAAAAACGCCTTTTAAAATTAAGATGGTTGAAATTCCGAATGAAACCTTTCTAAAAACCTTACGCAACAAGCTACTTTGGGGTGAAGACAAAAGAAATTAACATCTTCTTTCGATACTACATTCTTCTTTTTTTCGTTAAATAGCAGTCCATTTTAAATGGAATTTATTTTAAACTTTAATTGTGTCAATTTTAATTTATTATAAATACTAATATCATGTTTTATTAGTAGCTATAATTGTTATATTTGCACGCTATTTTTCAATTAATGAAAAAAATATTTTTATTTATTTTTATATTAGGATTAACAAAATTAAACGCTCAGATTCACGAAGTTGGAGTTTTTCTTGGTGGTAGCAATTATATTGGAGATGTAGGAAAAACAAATTATGTAAATCCTAACGAGCTCGCTTTTGGGTTTTTGTATAAGTGGAATAAAAGTCCGAGACATGCCTGGAGAATCTCCTATACGCAATCTAAAATTACAGCAAATGATTTGGATTCTAAAGTATCGGGAAGGTATAAAAGAGGCTATAATTTTGAGAATAATATAAAAGAAATTTCGGCAGGTTTAGAATTCAATTTTTTTGATTTCAACTTGCATGAATTTGGAACAAAAGTAACGCCATATGTATATACTGGTTTGTGTTACACCAACTATGATGAATTGTATGTATTAAATGGCGAAACCAAGAAAGACATCAATCATGGTACTTTCGCAATTCCAATGACTGTGGGCATTAAAACTAATATTACTAAAGAGTGGATATTGGGTTTTGAAGTGGGAACACGATACACAATGACCGATAATTTAGATGGAAGTTTGCCTAAAAATGCAAATTTAGAGCCACTTAAATTTGGAAATATAAACAGCAAAGACTGGTATGTATTTAGTGGATTTACACTAACCTACACTTTTGGAGAAAAACCATGTTATTGCGCAGATTAAAAATATGAGTTTAAAAGAATCAATAAATAAGGACAATATACCCAAACACCTAGCCATAATTATGGACGGCAATGGACGTTGGGCTAAACAAAAAGGTTTATTGAGAACTCTTGGTCATGAAAGCGGTACTAAATCGGTAAAACGCATTGTAGAAACCTGCTCTAAATTGGGTATTGAAAATCTAACCTTATATGCCTTTTCAACCGAAAACTGGAACCGTCCAAAACTAGAAGTAGATACATTAATGAAACTTTTAGTGAGTTCTTTGAGAAAAGAAACCAAAACATTTCAAGAAAACAACATCCGACTAAACGCTATTGGCAATCTTACCAAGCTTCCAAATTCTATCCTTAAAGAATTGAATGAAGTTATGGACAAGACCAAAGACAATACCACCATGACCTTAACTCTTGCTTTGAGTTATGGCTCTCGCGAAGAATTATTAAATGTTGTTAAAAACATCAGTGATAAAGTTAAAAATAATATAATTTCAATAGAGGCTATTGATGAATCAATTATAAATCAGCATCTTTACACACACAATCTACCTGATGTAGATTTATTAATCAGAACCAGTGGCGAACACAGAATCAGTAATTTTTTGCTATGGCAAATAGCCTATGCCGAATTATTTTTTACTGACGTTTTATGGCCCGATTTTACAGAAGAACATTTATATGAAGCCATCATTAGCTATCAAAAAAGAGAACGAAGATTTGGAAAGACCAGTGAACAAATTAAACAATCCTAATAAAGTGTCAAAAAAATACCTTAAAATAGCAATAACACTTTTATTCTTAGGAGTTGTTTTTCAGTCAAATGCACAAGATAATTTATCATTCGAGCAAGGAAAAAAGTACATTCTTGGCAATGTAAATGTTATTGGAAAAATAAGCTACAATCAACAAACTGTTGTGACATTTGCTGGTTTAGAAAAAGGGCAAAACATCACCGTTCCTGGTGAAGAAATCAGTAATGCCATCAAGAAATTAGGTAAACTTGGTTTGTTTAGTGACATCGATTTTTATGTAAATGAAGTAAAAGGCGATAGCATCTATTTAGACCTAGAAATTACTGAATTACCCAAACTTAATGAAGTAAAATTTAACGGCGTTAAAAAGAACAAAGTTGAAGATTTAATCAAAGAAAATGCACTTACAAAGGGAAAAATTGTAAATGAAAACCTAATTACTACAACCAAAAACTATTTGGAAAACAAGTACAAAAAAGAAGGTTTTTTTAATACCAAAGTAGCGATTCGCACCATTCCAGCAGACACCGTTAAGAATGTTGTGAACATGTTAGTAAATATCGATAAAGGTGACAAAATAAAAATTACACAAATTGCTTTTGAAGGCAATGAAAAATTTTCGGACAAAAAACTCCGAAAAGCAATGAAAAATACCAAAAAAATCAATCCAATACGAATTTTTAAAGCATCCAAATTCATCAAAAAGAAATACGATGAAGATTTAGTAAAAATTGCTGATGCTTATAAAGAAAAAGGATACCGCGATGCAAGAATTGTTTCTGATTCAGTATGGTTGGATAAGAAAAAGAATAAATTAGCCATCAATATTAAAGTTGAAGAAGGTAAGAAATACTACTTCGGAGACATTAAATTCTTAGGAAATTCTGTCTATTCAGATCAATTATTGAACAGTTATTTGGGTATTAAAAAAGGAGACACCTACAATGGGGTACTTTTAGAAAAAAGAATCGCTGATAAATCGAAACCGGATGCTGATGACATTACCAATCTTTATCAAAATAATGGTTATTTATTCTCAACTATAAATCCTGTTGAAGTAAGAACGGTTAATGACTCCATTGATTTTGAAATAAGAGTTACAGAAGGTCCAGTGGCATATTTCAATAAAATTTCTGTGGTAGGTAACGACAAAACCAACGACAAAGTAATCTACCGCGAATTGAGAACAAAACCGGGAGAAAAATACAGTAAAGAAGACTTAGTAAGAACGATTCGTGAGATTGGTCAATTAGGTTTCTTTGACCCAGAAGCGATTGAACCAAAATTTAAAAATGTTGATCCAACCGCAGGAACGGTAGATATTGAATACAATCTTAAAGAAAAAGGATCCAGTCAAATAGAACTTCAAGGAGGTTATGGTGGCGGTGGATTTATTGGAACACTAGGATTGTCTTTCAACAACTTCTCGGTTCAAAATATTTTCAAAAAAGAAGCGTACCATCCGCTTCCCATGGGAGACGGGCAAAAAGTATCGTTGCGTTTGCAAGCCAGTACTTTCTTTAGAACCTATAGTTTATCGTTCTCAGAACCATGGTTTGGCGGAAAAAAACCCGTGAGTTTCTCGGCTTCTATCTCACAAAGTAAACAATTTTTATACACCGGATCATACAGCAGTATCGATAGAAGTAAAAGTTTTAATATTACCTCACTTTCTGTTGGTTTAGCCAAAAGACTTACCGTTCCAGACGATTACTTTGTATTATCAACTGCCTTGAGTTTCCAACATTATGATTTACACAATTATAACACCGGGTTATTTACATTTGGAAATGGTTCTTCTAAAAACTTTGCGTTCAATATTGGTCTAACTAGAAATAGTAAAGGAATTAATCCAGTATTCCCAACCAAAGGTTCTGAATTTAGTATTTCTACCAAATTTACATTGCCGTATTCCTCTTTTAATAAAATTGACTACGGAAATTTAGAAAATTTACCAGAATATAAGTTAACTTATGATGGAACTAGTGCAACAACTCCAATTCCAAATTCAATTGGTGAAACACCAAGTGTAGGCGATTTCATCAAATACGGAACTGTAAATAACATAACCGGATATTACAAAGTATATAGTGCTGCCGATGCTGATGTAAATCGTGGTAAAGTAGATCAGAAAAAATTCAACTGGTTGGAATACTATAAAATCAAACTGAAATTTGATTGGTATACCAAATTAATCGGTAACGATCAACACGCACTTGTATTGCGTTCTTTGGGTGAGTTTGGTTATTTAGGAGCATACAATTCTGCAAGAGGAGTTGTACCATTTGAGCGTTATTTTGTTGGAGGAGATGGATTGGCAAATTATGCTTTAGATGGTAGAGAGGTTATCCAATTGAGAGGGTATCCAAACCAATCTTTATCGGCTTCTACTGGTGGAACTATATATAACAAATTTTCATTAGAATTGAGATACCCTTTAACTTTAAAAGCAGCCGCATCGATTTATGGTTTAACTTTCTTAGAAGCTGGAGCATCGTATAACAATTTTCAAGAATATAATCCGTTTGTATTACAACGTTCAGCCGGATTTGGTATAAGAATCTTTATGCCAGCATTCGGTCTTCTTGGAATTGACTTTGCACATGGTTTTGATCCTGTTCCTGGAACAACAGTAAAAAGTGGTTGGCAAACACATTTCATTATTGGACAACAATTTTAGTATATTTGCTTAAACATTTCTAAACTCAGCGTTATGAAGAAATATATTTTATTACTGTTAGTTGCTTCATTATTAACATCCTATAATGGGAAAGCGCAGTCACGTGGCATAAAAGTTGGATACATTGACATGGAATATATCCTTGAAAAAGTGCCTGATTATGCTGAAGCAAAAAACCAATTAGAACAAAAAGCTGAAAAATGGAAGCAAGAAATTGAAACCAAAAAAAGCGATATCAATAAACTAAAAGAAGCTTTAAAAACTGAAAGAGTTTTATTAACCAAGGAACTTATTGAAGAACGAGAGGAAGAAATTGCTTTTCAAGAGAATGAGTTATTAGAATACACTCAGAAAAAATTTGGTCCAAATGGCGACTTAATTGTACAAAAAGCAGTTTTAGTAAAGCCGATTCAAGACCAAGTTTTCAATGCGGTTCAAGACATCGCCGAAGCAAAAAAATACGACTACATCTTCGATAAATCTTCCGATTTGACCATGTTGTTTGCTGCCAAAAAGCACGATATTAGCGACCGAGTAGTTCAGGTTTTAACACGTGCTGAAAAAAGACAGCAAATGACCGAAAAACAAAGAAAATTAGAAGAAGAAAAAGAGCGCAAGCAAGACATGATCGACGATAATCCGGAGCTTTCTGAAAGACAAAAACTTGCCGATCAAAGAAAAGCAGAGCGATTAAAAATGGTTGAAGATAAAAAAATTGCTGCCGAAGAAAAGAAAAAAGCAGCTGAAGAAAAAAGAAAACAATTATTAGCAGACAAAAATGCCAAAAAAAGTGGCACAGTTTCTGATAAGTCAAATACGGATGGCACTAGCACTACAGAAACAAATGCCGCTGATAAAAAAGCAGCCGCTGATGAAGCTAAAAAGAAAACTTTAGAAGAACGCCAAAAAACAATTGACGACAGAAAAAAGGCAGCAGAAGAGAAAAAACAAAAAATATTAGCAGATAGAGAAGCTGCCAAAAAAGCTAAAGAAGACGCTAAAAACAAACCTTAAATAAATTAAAACAATAATTAATACCTAAAATGATGAAACAATTAAGAACTTTTTTAATAGCTGCAGTAGCTTTATTTGGTTTTCAAACAATTAATGCGCAAACAAAAACAGCTCATGTTGATGTTCAAGAAATTATGACTAAAATGCCTGCGGTTTTGGATGCTCAAAATCAATTGAAAAAATTAGGTGATACTTACAGCGCTGAATACAAAACAATGGTAGATGAGTATCAATCTAAATTAAAAAAATATGATGCTGAAGCAGGTACTGTAACCGATGCGGTGAACCAAACACGTCAACAAGAAGTACAAGATATGGCTAAAAGAATTGGTGATTATCAAGATACTGCTCAAAAAGATTTACAGAAAAAAGAAGCTGATTTAATGAAACCAATTACGGATAAAGTAAAAGCTTCTATTCAAAAAGTTGGTAAAGCTAAAGGATACCAATACGTATTAAATGCTGCCGATCTTTTATTAGCTGATGGTCCAGACTTAACTGCTGACGTAAAAAAAGATTTAGGATTTTAATCCACATCTCACAAAATAATAAAAACTGCTCAATGGATTTGGGCAGTTTTTTTTTACTTTTGTTTTATGATAAATAATAATCCTATAGGACTTTTTGATTCCGGAATTGGCGGCACTTCCATTTGGAAGGAAATTCATCAATTGCTTCCTTCCGAAGACACTATTTATCTTGCCGACAGTAAAAATGCTCCTTACGGAGAAAAATCTAAAGAAGAAATCATTCATTTAAGTGCTAAAAACACGGAGTTTCTTCTAAATCAAAATTGCAAATTAATAGTTGTGGCTTGTAATACCGCAACCACTAATGCCATCAAAGAGTTAAGAGCAAAATACAGCGTTCCATTTATTGGAATTGAACCTGCGATAAAACCTGCAGCGCTTCATTCACAAACCCAAAAAATTGGAATACTTGCCACTAAAGGCACTTTAAACAGCGAATTATTTTACAAAAATGTAGAACAATTTCAAGACATTCAAATTATTGAACAAATTGGTTTTGGCTTGGTTGAATTAATTGAAAATGGCCAAATGGATTCGCTGGAAATGAATAAATTACTGAATGACTATTTAACTCCAATGATAGAAGCTAATATTGATTATTTGGTATTGGGTTGTAGTCATTATCCTTATTTAATTCCTCAAATTAAAAAAATACTTCCTGAAAATATTAAAATTATCGATTCGGGAGAAGCAGTAGCCAAACAAACTAAAAAGATACTGACAGAAAAAGTGGGTTTTAGAGAACCCGGTCTTAAAAGCAATCAGATTTTCTACACAAATGTAAATCCAAAAGTAATTTCAGACCTATTGAAAAACCAATATACTGTAACTGAGAAAGATTTCTAAAGAGGGTGCTTGATATAAGTATCGATAGTTCCTTCAAAAAGAGTATCTTTGCAAAAATAAAAAGCATGAATAATTCCAATAATAAAAAGCGAACAGGGACAAGCAAACCTAGTGGTGACCGAAAAAAATCGGCAGCTACTTCAAAACCTGCTATGGCTAAACGTTCTCAAAATAAAAAACCAGTAGTTAAAAAAGACTCACCAAACGTACCGAAACCATTAAAATCGGATGACATTCGTTTGAATAAATACATCGCCAATTCGGGTGTATGTTCGCGTCGTGATGCTGATATTTATATCCAATCTGGGAATGTAAAAGTTAACGGTATACCTGTGACCGAAATGGGATATAAAGTGAAACCAGGCGATGTAGTTAACTTTGATGGTGTTACCCTAACTCCAGAAAGAAAAGAATATTTTCTTTTAAATAAACCCAAAAACTTCACTACTTCTAACGAAGAAGTTGAACATAAAAATGTTTCCGAATTGATCAAAGGCGCATCAACAACTAAGATGCAACCTATTGGCAGAATGGATAAAAACACCACAGGATTATTAGTCTTTACTAATGATACTGATATGATACGCAAATTCAGTTTGCCAAATCAAAAATCACCAAAAATTTACCAAGTTACTTTAGATAAAAATTTAAAGTTTGAAGATTTGGAAAAAATAGCCTCAGGAGTTACTCTTGACGGTCATCGCTTGTTTGTGGACGAAGTTAGTTACATCGAAGGTGAACCAAAAACAGAAATTGGCATCAAACTAAGAACTCCTAATGTAAAAGTGGTACGTGCTATATTCGAAAACTTTAAATATACCGTTATAAAAGTAGATCGAGTTGCCTTTGCAGGATTAACCAAAAAAAATCTTCCAAGAGGAAATTGGAGAGCGTTAACAGAGCAAGAAATTATTAATTTAAAAAATATATAACCACGCCAAAAACGTGGTTTTTTTAAATATGACTACACAAAAAAATTTATCTATTGCACACGCATGGTTTGAAGCCTTTAACACTCATAATTTAGAAAAATTACTTTCGTTATATGATGAAGATGCTCAACATTTTAGCCCAAAATTAAAAATAAGACATCCTGAAACTAAAGGATTAGTAACTGGAAAAAATGCTTTAAGAACTTGGTGGCAAGATGCTTTTGACCGATTACCAACCCTAAATTATAAAGTAACTTCCTTGACTGCGAATGATGATAGGGTTTTTATGGAATACATCAGAACTGTTACAAACGAAGAAGATATGCTAGTAGCAGAAGTTCTGGAAATTAAAGAGCAAGTTATTGTAGCTTCGCGAGTATATCACGGATAAAATAATTGAAAAACAATAAAATAGCATTAAAATACTGTCTTTTTTCTTCCAAGATGATCAAATAAATTGTAACTTTATTTTTTTAATTAAATCATCACATTATGGCAGTATTAAAAGTAATTGAAGTTCTTTCAAGTTCCGAAATAGGCTGGGAAGACGCTACTCAAAAAGCAGTAACACAAGCAGCAAAATCCTTAAAACATATTCGTTCTGTTTATGTTCAAGAACAAAGTGCTACGGTAAAAGATGGAAAAGTTACCGAATATAGAGTAAATTTGAAATTGAGTTTTGAAATCGAATAAGTACATTTTTAATCATTAAACAAAATAAATATGGGAATAGGTGGGTTTTTTAAAAACTTGTTTGGTTCGTCCAAAGAAAAAGTAAGTGATGTAGCGGATAAAGCTGAAAATTTAGTTGAAGATGCTATTGAAAAAGTAAAAGAAACTGCAGCTCCATTGGTTGATAAAGCTGAGGAATATGTGGAAACAGCCAAAGAAAAAGTTAGCGAATACGTTCCTGCTGCAACCGAAGCAATAGATAACGTTGTTGAAACTGTAAAAGAAAAAGCAAGCGAACTAGTTGACAAAGCTGAAGAATTTACAGAAAATGCAGTAACAACTGTGAAAGACAAAGTGAATTCGTTTACCGATGATGCCAATGATGAAGCACCTTCAAAACCAGAAGGACCAATAAACAGAGTTGAAGAAGACGCAGATTAATTTCAAGAAAATACTATCTTTGCAAAAAAATTAAATCACACTTTTTAGTGTGATTTTTTACATTATTATGGAAGTAAAACAAGATTTCTTTTCAGCAGAAGGTTATATTAAAGGATTTATTAAAGTCCTTATCGAATATTCTCCAAAGTTAATTTCGGCATTTTTAATACTTTTTATCGGACTTTATACCATTCGGTTTGTCAATCGAATGACCCGAAAAATAATGCTAAAACGAAATTTAGACCCTACCCTATCTAAATTTTTAGCCGACATCATGATCTGGGTATTTCGAGTATTACTATTTGTTACATTCATTTCTAAACTCGGAATAGAAACTTCTTCTTTCGTGGCCATTTTAGGAGCTGCAGGTTTAGCGGTTGGAATGTCATTACAAGGTTCGCTATCCAACTTTGCAGGCGGTATGTTAATTATTTTGTTCAAACCATTCCGAGTTGGCGATACCATAGAAGCACAAGGTGTGATAGGAACCGTTTCAGAAATCCAAATATTTGTAACCAAATTACTAGCCGCTAACAATCAAACGATTTTTATTCCGAATGGGATTTTGTCAAATGGCATCATAACCAATCTTTCCATTGCAGGAATGCGCCGATTGGATTTAGTCTTTTCACTATCTTATGCCACAGATATTAAAGTTGCTAAAGAGGTTGTGATGGACGTAATGAAAAATCATCCCAAAGTTCTCAAAACTCCAGAGCCTGTGGTTTTAGTAAGAGATTTAACCGACAACGCAATCCATCTTGCCATTCGTCCTTGGTCTAAAAACGAAGATTTCGGAACCGTTTCTTCAGACATCTTAGAACAATGCAAAACTGCTTTTGACGAAAAAGGCATCCAAATTCAACCTTTTGTTAGAGATGTTGCTAAATAATTATTTGGCAAACATAAAGTCTTTAAGATAATACGGCTCAAAATAAGCCACATCAACAAAATCCTTTTTTTGGAATTTTTCAAAAGAAAGAGCACTCATTTCTTTTGCCGAAGGATAGACAATGCCTTCAAGAAAAACAAAATTTGATTGGGTCATAACCGATTTTGCTTTTTCATTACTATCTCCAACAAAATAAACCGTATCGGTAATTGTAGCAAAACTTTCTGGAGTTAAAACTTCAGATTGAACCTCACGAATCATTTCTTTTTTGGAATTGAAAATAGCACTATACACTTCCATTCTGCGTGCATCAATCATCGGTATAATTAAACCATCATTGTACGCCACTTGGTGCGCTAATGAAGTCAAAGTATCTATTGCCATTAACGGAATTTGCAATGCATAACTCAATCCTTTTGCTGCAGAAACACCAATACGCAACCCAGTATAGGAGCCCGGACCTTGACTTATTGCAATTGCAGCTAAATCAGACATAGAAATACCAGCTTCTGCAACAATTTCTTCTATAAAAACATGGAGCTTTTCCGCATGTGAATACCCTTGCTCTGCAATTTCTTTACAATTGATAGTTTCTCCATTTTTTGCTAAAGAAACCGAACAGTTTTTGGTTGCTGTTTCGAGATTAAGAATATAACTACTCATGGAATTAATAAAAATGAATTTTGATTATTTTTTTGGAAGTTTGTCTTTGGCACCACTCAATTTTACTTTATCACCCGAACTCAAATCTTTGGAAACGGTAACATAAGGCCCTGTAATTACTTCGTCGCCTTTTTTCAACCCAGACAAAATTTCAATATTGGTATCGTCTTGAATACCTGTTTTTACAATTCTGATTTTAGCTTTATCGCCAACTTTCACAAAAACACATTCAAATTTTTTATCACTTTTTGATTTAACTTGATCCTTATTTTCTTCTGGCATTTCAAATTTCTTAGTAGCTGTAGTATCTGATTTTACAACAACAGCACTAATTGGAATTCCAATTACATTTTCTTTTCTAGTAGTAATAATATCTACTGTAGCCGTCATTCCTGGTCTGAATGGCGAATAAGTAGCAGGTTTTCCTTCAATTAAATCTAAATACGACTCTTTCAAAATTCTAACTTTTACTTTAAAATTAGTTACCTGATCGGCAGTTGTAGTGGTACTTGCCGAGTTAGAAATGCTTGTTACAACGCCTTTAAATTCTTTTTTCAAATACGCATCCACTTGGATTTTAGTTTCATCACCTATGTTGATTTTAACGATATCATTTTCGTTCACATCAACCTCAACTTCCATATTGTTTAAATTGGCAACGCGCAATAATTCGGTTCCAGCCATTTGTTGGGTTCCCAAAATACGTTCTCCCAATTCTACATTAAGTTTAGAAATTGTTCCGTCATTTGGTGCATAAATCGTGGTTCTACCCAAATTGTCTTTAGCTTCTTTAACCGTTGCAGAAGCACTTTGTACGTTGTAATATGCTGTTTGTTTATTGGCTTTAGCTACTTCAAAAGAAGCGATAGCTTTATCCCAATCGGCTTTAGATATGATGCCTTTATCGTATAGTGTCTTATTTCGTTCATAGCTCGCTTGCGCTTCTTTAAAGGAAGCATCAGCCTGACTTAGACCCGATTTTGTGCCCGAGTAATTCGATACCGAACGATTCAACCCAGAAGTATATAAATCGGGATTGATGCGCACTAACAAATCGCCTTTTTTAACAACTTGCCCTTCTTTTACAGGCAAATCGATAATTTCTCCAGAAACTTGAGACGAAATTTTAACTTCTATTTCCGGCTGAATTTTTCCAGTGGCTGATACGGTTTCGACAATAGTAATTTCATTGGCTTTAGCGACTTCAACCTCTTTAGAATCATCATTTTTACCAATAACTCCTTTAGATTTTAAAACAACAAGCAATCCAACTATTACTAATATTACAACTACAATTAGGGTAATTCTTTTCTTTGACATGATATTATTTTTTTTCAATGATTGGTATTCCGAAATAAAACTCTACAATTTTAACCTTAAAAATATAATCGTATTTCGTTCTTAAAACTTCCGATTGGGCATTCACATATAACGTTTGTGATTGATTAAAATCAAAACTATTCATCATTCCCACTGCATATTTTTCTTTAGCATAATTGAAGGCTTCTTTTCTAGCTTCAAATGCGGCAACTGCGGCTTGATAAGCATTTAATGCTACATTGGCATTGGTAATAGCAGTGTAAACATTTCGCTCTAAATCGAGATTGGCCTGTTTTTCTACCGTTTTCGAGCGCTCGTATGCAATTTTAGCACGTTGAAAATTATTAGATGCCGAAAAACCATTCAAAATGGGAATATTCAATTGAACCCCAAAATTATGTCCTTTATTTCTACTAAATTGATCAAAAAAGGGAAGTGGATTTCCTAATACCGTAGAATAATTTGGCTGTAAAACATTCTGTCCAGTCCCTTCTACTTGTCCAATCACAGAAGTTGGATTGGTTACGTCTTGAGTAAAACCAACAACTCTATTAGCGTAACTTACTCTCGAACTAAAACTATAAAAACCAGTCAAACTAGGTTGAAAAGCGCCTTTGGCAATTTTGACATCTTTTTCAGCTATTTCTAAATTGGTTTTTGCAATTTTTAATTCTACTCGATCTTGTTTGGCTTTTTCAACAATAGTTTCTGGTTTTTCAAGCATTGTGGCACTGGGCTTAGCTTCATAATCTACATCAACAACATCAAATGTTTGAAAATCTTCCAACTGAAGTAATTGAGCCAAACTTAATTTCGATATGAATAAGTTGTTTTCTGCTGTAATAACCTTTTGTTTATCAGCCGCAACAGTTGCTTTAACGTCTAACAAATCACCACGTGCTACAACACCAGCTGCAACCATCTCTTCACTTTTCTTTTGTTGTTTTTCATCGTTAGCCAACTGCTCATTTTGCACTTTCAAATTTTCTTTATTGAATAAAATTTGCAAATAGGCATTGGCCACATTTAACGAAATATCATCCTGCATTTTAGACAGTTGATATTGAGCGGCAAGTATCGATAAATTGGCTTTTCGAAATTTATTCTGATTTTGAAGACCATTATAAATCGTAATATTTGAATTTATTCCAGCCGATGTAAATTGTGTTGTTTGATTTTCTAATAAACCAGTTGTAATGTTCTGATTCAAACCAATATTCCACGAATGAGAAGCATTAGCATTAATGCTTGGTAAAAAATTCCCTAAAGCTGCCTTTTTCGAAATGGCTGTAGTCTCGGCATCCAATTCTGTTTGTTTGATAGAAATGTTGTTTTTGAGTGCATAATCAACACACTCTTGAAGCGTCCACTTTTTGGCTTGCGCATGGGTATGATTTCCTAAAAGCAAAACAAAAAGCAACATCAGTATTTTAAAGCCGTAATTTTTCATGTTCTTTCATTCAAAAGTGAAAATAGTATACAAATTTAGTCGTTTTAAAATGAATTCAACCAAATTATTATCTGCCTATCAGACGTTAAATTAGATTTTTTGTTACATTCACACCAAAATTAATTTTAGCATCTAAAATGAATACGATTATTATCCGATTAACCGCTGTTATCCTATTATTTTCTTTGATTGGTTGTTCTTCTACGAGCAAAATTACTACGTTAAAACCAGAGCCTTCTACCAATGTCGCTATGGCCTACAAAACCACTACTTCGTTTGTAAGTATGCCTATGGAAATTACACTCAAAGAAATTGAAAATCAGCTAAATAAATCATTAAACGGATTGATTTACAAAGACACCATTCTGTCTGACGATAAAACCGAAATGAAAATTTGGAAAACAGCTCCAATTAAGTTGGTTGAAAAGGATGGTAAAATAGAATCGGTTTTACCATTGAAAATTTGGTCAAAATTCAAATATGGTACTGATTTTCTAGGGTTAAACGACACTAGAGAAATCGAATTAAACGGCACCATAACCCTATTGAGCAGCGCAAAATTATCCAATTGGAAAATGTCAACTAGTTCTATAATAGAAGATTTTCAGTGGAGCGAAAGCCCTACAATATTAGTCGCTGGAAAAAAAGTACCCATTACGTACATCATCAACCCAACTTTGTCTATTTTCAAATCTAAAGTGGCTAAAAAAATTGACGATGCCATTGAAAAATCATGTGATTTTAAGCCTTATGTCTTGAATGTTTTACAAACCATGAGTACGCCGTTTGAAACCAGTGCACAATATGAAGCTTGGTTTAAGATGAATCCAATAGAAGTTTATGTAACTGATGCCGTACTTGAAAAAAGTAAAATTAAAATGGATTTAGGGTTAAAATGCACGATGCAAACGATGGTTGGTGAACAACCTAAAAATAATTTCAACAAAGACGCTGTATCGTTTAAACCGGTAAGTAAAGTACCCGATAAAACTACCGCATCTATTGCAGCCGTCTCGACGTATGAAAGTGCTTCAAGAATCATCACAAAAAATTTTCAAGGAAAAGAATTTGCCTCAGGAAGTCGAAAAATTGTGGTTCAAAAAGTCGATTTATGGTCGAAAGACGGTAAAATGATCATTGCCCTTGACATGACTGGAAGTATCAATGGTACAATTTACTTGAGTGGAATTCCAAATTACAATTCGATTACCAAAGAAATTTACTTTGAGCAAATGGATTATGTATTGAATACGAAAGGCATTTTAACCAAAACAGCCAATTGGCTTTTACAAGGAATAATTTTGAAGAAAATTCAAGAAAACTGCCGTTATTCTATTAAAGAAAATTTGGATGAAGGCAAGAAAAACTTATTGCCCTATTTGAACAATTATTCGCCCATGAAAGGTGTTTTTGTTAATGGCACGATGAATGACTTTGAATTTGAAAAAGTAGAACTAACCAATGAAGCCATCATTGCTTTTATAACTGCCACTGGAAAGATGAATGTTAAGATAGACGGAATGGAGTAATTACTGTTGTTTTTTCTTGTACATTCTATAAACGACAACGCCTACAACACCAACTAGAATGTAGGGAATTATCATTAAATAAACGATACCATCATTTACTGCCTCGGCTTTCATGGTATTCCCTTCACTCTCTAAAGACGCTCTACACATAGCACATTGGGCTTGTGAACCTAGAGAATAAAGTAGGAAAAATAGAAAATAAACTGTTTTACTTTGCAAGAAGAACAGCTTATATGCAGTATTAGTATTACTCTTTTTTACACGATTTTTAAACATAGTACGGTGCAATCATAAAGTAAACAATTACTCCAGTAACCGCAACATACAACCATAAAGGAAAAGTTATACGCGCTAATTTTTTATGACGGTCAAAATCTTTAGATAAAGCTCTAACATACGTAAACAATACTAGAGGAATAATAGTTACTGATAAAATAATATGAGTAATTAATAAAAAGAAATACACGTATTTAATGAATCCTTCACCTCCAAATTTAGTGGCATCTGCCGTCATGTGATAGGCTACATACATCACTAAAAAAACCACAGAACAACCAATGGATGTTGTCATTAGCTTCTCATGTAAAACTCGATTGCCTTTTTTAATAGCTCGTACTGCCAAAACCAATAAAACAGCCGTTAGACCATTGATTCCGGCATATATTGGAGGCAAAAATGAAAGCGGTTCCATAACAACACCAAAGTCTTTTAATCGAACACTAAAAAGCAGAGCAACCGCAACAGGGATGAGTATTGAAACGATGATGATTGGTGCCTTAAATTTTTTTTCAATTGCTTTATTATCTTCCATGTTTTATTCTTTTAATAGTACTTTAATATCTTCTTTAATGGCATCAACACCTGGTTTCTCAAGACCATCATAATACAAAATAGGATTCCCTTGCTTGTCATAACGGCATCGAATTATACCATTTTTATCAATAAGAGCAAAAAGGCCTGAGTGCTCAAAATTTCCTAATGCTTTATTATTTTCTCCAACATACAAATTAAATCCTTTGTTGGCTAGGTTAAAAATATAATCTTTATTACCAGTTAGGAAATGCCAATTAGCAGCTGTAGCACCTATTTTGGCTGCATGTGTTTTAAGAACTTCCGGAGTATCGTTTTCTGGATTGATGCTAATGGATGCAATTCCAAAATCACTTTCTTTTGAAAATTCATTCTGAATTGACACCATATTTTTATTCATAATTGGGCAAATTGAAGGACAAGTAGAAAAGAAAAACTCTAATACATATACTTTGCCAACATAATCTTTATTGGAGATTTTTGTACCGTTTTGATCGGTTAGTTCAAACTTAGGAGCTGGCCCTATCTTTTTTAAATTCCCTTCTTTCACTATTTCGCTCGACAAACTCATGCGGTCGTTTTGAACTACTGAATCATTTTTAATTCTATCAATAATTTTGGGAATGAAAATAATTCCGAAAATCAATATGATGAATGAAATTCCGATATACGATTTATTTTTCATGATTAGATTTGTCTAGTTGCATTATGATTTCTTTTTAGAGCCAATCGATATTCTGCCAAAATAATTTTAACATCATCTGTCATTTGATTGTATAATTCTGAGACAAAAATGGTGTTGTAACCTTCTTTATATTCGGGTTTCCCTTTTTTATCATGCCCTTTTCTACCTCTCAAATTCCTTTTTTTGTCAATTATATAGACATTTGGTGTACCAAGTTTAGCATCTAATTTTCCAACAAGGTTTAATTTATTATAAAAAGTAGTAATCTGCTCTGGCGAACCAAAGACAAAATTCCAACCGGCTTGTGTTCCTAATTTCATTAAATCTTGTTGTAATTCACCAACTTGTTCTTGAGTTCCATCTGGCAAAATCATCACCATTTGAAAATCTTTAAAATCTTTATTTCTAGCATAGATTTTTTCATACAGATTAAAGAAATTTCCTTTGTGCTTTAGTACATCTTCGCCAATAAAACCAAGTATGCTAATCTTACCTGTTAAGGTAACCGGCTTTCCTTCTAAAGTTTTCCAAGAATTGATGTCTGGAATGTTTTTAGTAATAGTGGGAAGCTTAGCAAAGCTATTGATTCCAGAAGCAAAAAAAAGATAGGCAACAATAGGCAGAATAAACAATACGAATAGAACTAGATTCTTCTTCATTTTCAAAATTGATTTGATAGTACAAAAATAAAAAAAAGGTACGCATTGCGTACCTTTTTATTGAATTAATATCGTGTTAAAAATTCCACTTAATTGTAGCATCTCTAAATACCCCAAATATATAATTACCTTCCGTCAACAAGATGAATGATAAATATAAAATTAAGAAAATTACCGTCCAAACCACAGCTCTTCTCAAAGCTGGAGTCTCGCCTTCCATGTGCATGAAAGCCCAAACAATGTAATATGCTTTAAATATTGTAAGGATGATGAAAATCCAATTCAATAAATTCATGCCTAAAAAATTAGTCATGTGTAATGAAACTGGTTTTTGAATACCCAGAATAACTTCAACTGTTGTTACTACAGATAGTAATCCGAAAACAAACCAAATTCTTTTTGTATTAGAAACGTGTTCGTGTGACATAATATATAATTTCTAAAATATTAAACTAAGTAGAAGAATGTAAATACGAATACCCAAACTAAATCAACAAAGTGCCAATAAAGTCCAACTTTCTCAACCATTTCATACGTTCTTCTTTTTTCATACGTTCCTAAAAGAACATTGATAAAAATAATGATGTTGATGATTACTCCAGAGAACACGTGGAAACCGTGGAATCCAGTAATGAAGAAGAAGAAATCAGCAAACAATTTACTTCCGTATTCGTTGTGTTGCAAATTCGCACCTTCAATTACCAAACGAGCATCAGCTAATCTTTTCTCTGATTCAGCTCTGGTTAAAATAGTTTTGTGTTTCGATTTGAAAGTAAAATCATTTAATGTTGGGTGTACTCCTTGAGAAATTTTAGAAGTCGCTTCGTCAAAAATAGTTTCTGTTCTTACTAAATAATCTGGATGAGCTTTAAAACCCGCTTGAATTTGTTCTACAGAATACGTTGGCAAAGAGCTTTCTTCCATAAACCATTTGGCTTTACCTCTAGTCAATTGCTCTCTTTCTTTTGGAATGCTTGTATCGGCAAAATCCTTTATTGCGATATGGTTACCTTTAGCATCCACAAACTGAAGAATACTTCCTCCTTTTGTTTCCACAGCGCCATATTCACCTTGAATAAAATTTTTCCACTCCCATGCTTGTGACCCAACGAAGATTAAACCTCCAATAATAGTTAAAAACATGTAGAATGCTACTTTTCCTTGCTTCATTTGGTGTCCTGCATCAACGGCCAATACCATTGTTACCGATGAACCAATCAAAATAAAGGTCATTAATGCCACGTAGTACATTGGCATAGAAACACCATGAGCAAATGGAAAGTGCGTAAACACCTCATCAGCCAAAGGCCAAGTTTCGATAAATTTAAATCTTGAAAAACCGTAAGCTGCTAAAAATCCTGAAAATGTTAATGCATCCGAAACGATGAAAAACCACATCATTAATTTTCCGTAACTTGCTCCTAGTGGCTCATTTCCGCCATCCCAAGTTTTTCCTACAGTATTTGCAGTAGTAACTGTCGATCCCATAAAAAGTTATTGTTAAAAAGTTCCCAAATTTACATTTTTTTCTTATTTAAAGAAATATAAAAACAAAAATAAATAAATCCACAAGAAATCAAGAAAGTGCCAATACATTGCACCTAGCTCAATACCAAGAAATTGAGACGAATTGTACTTTTGTTTAAAATGATTATAAATTATAATTAATAATGAAATTATTCCTCCAGACAAGTGCGCCAAGTGCACATACACCAATACATACAAGAAAGAAATGGTGATAGAACCTGCTCCACCAACCGGATATAAATGGTTTTCAAAAAGCTGTGCAAATCCTTCAAATTGAAAATACACAAACCCAAGACCCAATACCAAAGTAGCTAATAAAAGTGATGTTGTGGCTTGTCTATTATCTTTCTTAATGGCTTTTTTGGCCAAATGAATGGTCACACTACATAAAAGAATGATGGCTGTACTAATAAAAAAAGCGGATGGCATATGAAAATCTTTCAACCAATCAGGTCTTGACTTACTCACAACCAAGGCGCTGGTTAATCCAGCAAACATCATCGTCATGCTTATCATAGCAAAAATCAACAAGAGCTTATAGGATCTTGCTGTGCGTGCTTTATGTTCTTCTGCTGTCATCATAACTAACGTAAAAATTTATCTGTTATATATATTATTTGTAACAAGGTGATGTAAGAAACACTCACTAGCATTAATATTCGTGCCGCCTTTGGCGTTCTTTCCTTATATAATTTTACCGCATACAACAACATCCACAACCCTAATAACAAGACCAAGATTGCCGAAACATACCCAATGTGCAACTGACCTGTAAATCCTAAACAAGGAAGTAAAGAAGCTACTATAAGCCACAAGGTGTACAATATGATTTGCATGGCTGTTTTATTGTCTCTTTGTCCTGTTGGCAACATGAAGAAACCTGCTTTTTCATAATCTTCAAACAAGAACCAACCTATGGCCCAAAAATGAGGAAACTGCCAAAAAAACTGAATCATAAACAAGGTTCCTGCTTCTATTCCGAAATGGTTTGTAGCGGCAACCCAACCCAACATAAACGGAATGGCTCCGGGAAATGCCCCAACAAAAACCGACAACGGCGTCATGGCTTTTAATGGCGTATACACACTCGTATATAAAAATATAGAAATCGCACCAAACATGGCTGTTTTGGGATTGATTAAATACAATAAAATTAACCCTATAATAGTAAGCAAACTTGCCACAAACAACGCCACATTGGGAGACATTCTTCCAGATGGTACTGGACGATTTTTAGTGCGATCCATCAACGCATCCAAATCTTTTTCAATCACTTGATTGAATGCATTAGAAGCACCAACCATACAATATCCGCCAACGGCCAACATTAAAAGCGTTGCCCAACTAAAGGGATGCTTATCGTCAAATCCTAATAAATAACCAGCTATAGACGAAAAAACAACACTAATAGCCAATCCAGCTTTAGTGATTTGTTTAAAATCGTGGTAGATTTTTATAGGAGAAAATGACGATGTATTGGTTTCCAAAAGTGTTTTGAAATTAAAACTGCTGCAAAAGTAGTTTATCAAAAAGGATTTGACAAAAAACAAACCATAAAATTGACAAAATAGAATGCTTTTTTCTAATAATCAAAATACCAATTGAAAATGTCGCATCGCAATCCGATGGAGAACCACGTAGTAGTTTCTTTCTTAACCAAATCAGTTTCTACTGTTGGTTTAAAATCGCGGTAAATTATACTTCCGAAAATCTTTAAATTGGTAGCTGGATTTACCAAATAACCTGCTTGTAAATCGGTGATGAAAATATTGGTTTTATTTCCTTGCCCGACTACTACATTATTGTTATACGGACGGTTTTCATTGTATCCTAAATAAATATTTCCGCCATAATTAAAATTATCTGTTGTTGTATTGAAATCCAATCCACGTGAACCAAAAGTAACTTTGGCATCAGCATAATAACGTCCTTTGTGATAACGAGCAATAGCTATAAACTCTTGTGCATTTCCACCCCATTGGTGTCCTAAACTTTGATTACTACTACCGTAATTGGTCAACGGATCACTATGTGAATACACATACGGACGAATGTGATTGTATTCTACTTGCAACAACAAATTATCGATATTGAATGCGTTGAAATATTTCATTCCGAATTGGTAAGCAAATTTATTCTTCCAACTTCTATTTCCTGCTTTTACTTCACCAAATGAAAATTCGTCGATTAAAAACTGACTGTACACATTAAACTGATTGTTCAATTTGTATTTTCCAGTCAATCCTAATAAGGCATTACCGCTTTTAGACGATGCCGAAATCTCAACCGCACGATAGAAAATAATCGGGTTGAAAAAACTCATATCGAAGCCTCGCTTGTTTTGATTGGCCCAAACTACCGATTCGAATAATCCCAAATTAAAACGCTTGGTAACATTCCAACTCAAATAATGATTTGCTACATATTTACTGGCATACGTTCCGTCTGAAGTTACTGCATCGCGAACGTCTTTCATGAACATGTAAGTATTGGTATATTTAATTTTCCAAAACGTAGAATTGATTTTTAAATAGGGATATGGACTAACACCATCGGTCAAGATTAACGAACGGTATCCATCTCCCAAAAAGTTTCTACCATACCCTACTTGAACGTCAAAAAACTTGCTTGGTGCATACGTTAAATTGGCTTCAGCCATAGGAAAATCAAAGGCATCTGTTTTAAATTCTTTAGCAATTCCAATTCCCGGTATGATTGCTGGATTTCCACCTGATGGACGAATAGAAACCGCATAATTATTGAAATAATCGGCAAATCTACCTAGACTTTCGTATATGGTTGTGGTAAAATTGAATTGTTTTCCAACGCCACCACGAATTTGGATTCCACGTGTATTAACATACGTTGAATTCTTTACACTTGGTGTGCTTTTTCCCATTTGCAAATCAAAAATAGGATTCATGGTAAACCAATAATCTTCACCTTGAATAGCTACTGTATTTTCGTTCCACAATTTTTTGCCCCACCACGATGTTTTGTTCTTCATTAACTTATCGTTTTCGGCTTCTAGGTTGTAATATTTAGAAACTTCGGCATACGTATAAGGCTTAGAAGCCGTGTGATTATTGCTGCCAACACGATTTAATGCCGCATCAAATTGCGCATAATAGCTGTGTGAAAACGGAATACTTAAATGACTTTGAAACTGTGGGTTTTTAAATTTTCGATAGGCAATACTGTCCAATTCGGTGAGTTCTTTATTCTTGTTTTTAGAAGAATATAAAAGGCTTTCTGGAGTGGGTTGCTGTGGTAACACTTCTTCATCCAACTTCACATCGGCTGGATTTTGCAACGGAATGGCTATTTTAATGGTGTATTTGGCATAGGTTGGCTTACCGTTGTAGGTTGGCGGAGTCACTTTGGGCATTTTACCAAAAACACGTTTACTTTCGGCAATTAATTCTTCTTCATTTGCATCCACATATTGTACTTTAAAACTTCCTTGGTCATCGACTTCAAAAAGCACAATTACAGCACCTTTATAATTATTTGTCTGAAGCTTTTTAGGT
The DNA here is from genome assembly GCF_057809695.1 of Flavobacterium sp. FG139. Lineage (NCBI taxonomy): Bacteria > Pseudomonadati > Bacteroidota > Flavobacteriia > Flavobacteriales > Flavobacteriaceae > Flavobacterium > Flavobacterium sp. FG139. The sequence goes on along the minus strand of NZ_JBMDKL010000006.1, from coordinate 127,432 downwards.
ACTTGAAAATTGTTGTATACAAAGGTTTGCACTTCGGTATTAAAACAAGTTTCCAATGCTTTACCTTGTAAATTTTCGCACTTAGGAAAAATAGGCATTTGCTCACTGTTTTTTTGAGCAGGCGCAATTGTTAATGTAATAAAAGCCAGAAAAAGTGTAATTTTTTTAATCATCTTAATAGTATAATTTAGTAATCACTAGTTGTTGTTTCACCATGAGCAATAGCTTTGGCAGAAGAAGTTCCGATGCGTTTTACACCCAATTGAATCATGGCAACCGCTTCATCATAAGTTCGCACACCACCAGCTGCTTTCACCGGAAGTGGCGACGCATTTTCGAGCATCATCAATATAGTAGGGATTGTAGCGCCATTAGGCAACCCATTTTCTGTGGTGTAAAAACCTGTTGATGATTTTACAAAAACCGAACAATAATTTGATTCTTTAAAATTAGACATCACTACATTTTTAATCAATGTAGACAACTGAATGATTTGGTCAGCGTTTAAAGCCGCGACTTCAATGATCCATTTTACAATTTTATGATGAGACAAACCCAATTTAGTACCTTCAAGGATTTCGGTTTTTACCAATTCGATTTCGCCTCTTTTAAACGCTTCATAATTGCAAACAAAATCCAAATCATCGGCTCCATCTTCAATTGCTTTTTGGGCTTCGGCTAATTTTTCTTCTAACGAATACGTGCCTTCGTGAAATCCGATTACCGTTCCAATAGTCAGCACTGAATTGGCTTCCGTAATCATTTGCTTTGCCAACGAAACCATATCGGGACGAATCATAATCAATTTAAAGTGTTCGTCGATAGCTTCTTGGATAAAACCTTGAACTATTTTGGTGTTTTCGGCAACCGAAAGTCCCGCTTGTTCTGGTGTTTTAAGATAGGTTGAGTCTAAATATTGTTTGATATTCATTTTGATTTTTTAGAAGTGATAAAGGTACAAAAAAACCACTCAATGAGTGGCTTTCTTTTTAATATGATATAGGGTAATAAAAATAAATCCTATTATTGCGCCAGTTGTATTCGCATAAATATCATGGATATCGGGCGTTCGGGTTTTGGTAAAAATTCCTTGACAAATTTCCATAAAAACACCATATTCTATTGCAAAAAGAACGATAAGAATATGAGTAAAAACGGTATTGTATTTGGCTTTTAAAACAAAATTCCAAAACAGAACAAAAACGAAATAAAACGTAAAATGAACGTATTTATCTTTACCTGGAATCGTAATCGATTCACCAACATCACCCAAAGTTGCCAGACTAAGAAACGTGACTATTGCAGTCCAAAGCAGAGCAAATAATAGATATGTTTTGGTATTAAGCACCGATTAATTTTCCGTAAGCTTCGCTGTCTAATAATTCATCCCATTGCGATGCATCGGCAACTTTTACTTTCACCATCCATCCTGCTCCATAAGGATCCGAATTTACAGTTTCTGGATTGCGCTCTAAATCTTCGTTAAATTCAATGATTTCTCCAGCCAAAGGCAAGAACAAATCAGAAACAGTTTTTACCGCTTCAACGGTTCCAAAAACCTCATCTTTGTCTAACGTTTGATCTAATGTTTCTACTTCTACATAGACAATATCGCCCAATTCGCTTTGTGCGAAATCAGTAATTCCAATAGTAGCTACATCACCTTCAAGAGCAACCCATTCGTGGTCTTTAGTGTATTTTAAATTAGTTGGTATGTTCATTTGTTTGTGTATTTAAATTCAGGTCAAATGTATTGTTTATTCTTAAATTTTTAAAATGATTTTTATCACTATTTCAATTAATTTCCAAAGTTGTATCGCAAGGTAAATCCACCTCTAATATTGGTCAATGGGAATGAGGTTGAAATCACCGCTTTAGAGAACGAATGATCGTAATAGAGAATTGCAGTCAGGTTTTTACTGAACGAATAATCTGCGGTTAATTTGAACGACCAAATGTTTTGTCCGCCACCCAATTGATTGTTATCATAATCTAAATAACGTACAATTGTTTTATTATTTCTATACGAAAAATCAATTTTCAAGTTGATATCACTTTTGATAACACCCGATGGATTATCGGCTAATCTGGAAGAGAAAATGACATCTTTAAATCGGTATCCTGTTCCAATGACGTATTCAATACCTTTCACTTCGGTTAACAAGTTGTTGTCGAAACTAAGTGACAAAGCACGATCTTTTTTCATTTCGGCCAAAATTTTAAACGAACTTTTGGTTTCAAAATCAATACGAACTAGCGGATTAAACTGCTCTACTAAATTCACATTGCCAACAATTGTTTGACTGTAATAATTTCCGTTTAACGGATTGATCTGACCTGCATGTTGCGTATAATCTAAATTAGATCGGAATGAATTTATAGTATAAGAAGCCTTGTACGCATGTTGAATAGAGAAGCGCTTGAATTTATCTTTGAAGAATTTATAGCGCATCAATCCACTGTATTTGACATTCCAGTTTGGAATCGGAACATTCCTAAACATTCCTAAAGAAACTCCCGAAGCGTCTTTTCCGGTGTAAGCTGCTAAGAATGATGGCAGCAAAACTTCTTGACTCGTTTTACCATATCCTTTAGGAAAACCATCCGGATTAATATTGGCTGGATTGCTCAAATCAATACCGTTTGCGGTTGCCAAACGATTAGCTACTATAAGACGATTGCTTCTAAAATCATCAAAGGCGGCAGAACCAAATTCATCACTACTCTTGAAAGCGGTTTTTATTAAAATAGTCGAGATAGCAAAATTCCCAGTGTTATAAGGCGATCTTGAATTATAAGCTCCAGTTGCAGCATCTACATCGTATTGCTCTGAGTAATTGTTTGCATAGGTTCTATTCCCACTCAAATCGATTTTGAAATCTGGAAACAAATCCATATTGGCTGTAAAATCAAGAGTTCGAGTCAAAACATGTGTATAATTTTGATTGAAATCTGGATACGTTGTTAACCATCCACGTTTAGCCGCTTCAAAGCGAATATCGTCTTGAGCTCCAAAAGCAAATCCTAAAGAAGGCTTGGCGGTTCCAAAAAACCCAATGCTTGGTAAAAATCCTGGCAAGGCGGTTCCTTGGTTTTCGTTATAATTTATCTGAATATTTTTGACGCTAGTTACAATACCAATCAAACCATCTAAAAATACATTGGTGTTTTGGGCTGGTACCGCTTTAATATTATTCACTTTATCTCCGGGTTTTGGAGGTGCATTTGATGCTGTAGTTTTAGTAGTTTTCTTCTGTTTAGACAACCCAATATACTTATAGAACGTCTCCATATTTAAGGTCGTATTCAACTTGTGAGAACCAGCATTTTGGATGGTGTTTCCTAAATTATAATCAATTCCATCAGAACCAACTACTGAAGACATTGCTATGGAGGAACGTTGCCAACTGTAATTACCCGTATAAGTATAATTCGCTTTCACAAAACTCAAAAATGGAATTTTGTTGATTGGTAATTCGTAGTTTACTGTTACTTGTTGGTTGTGTTGGTTAGGCGTTCCAATATTCCAATAATCCGACCAAATGGTATAGGAATTATCGGGAGTATTGTCTTCTTTCATATAATTTCTAACAATATTATTAGAAGTAGCATTAAAGTTAATTTTCAATGCTTTGGTCAAATTATAATTGAACCCGTATTGGTAATTGAACAAGAAATTTCTTTGATATAAGGCATCCAAACCGATACCTTCCACATCAACCAATCGAAATTGTTGTCTATTAAATTGTCGTGTTATATTTGAACTAAATGAAACGTTGGTTGGTAAATAATTAAAGTTGAAATCACTCAACATTTTCCAATAACTGCTCTTTTTGAATATTTTAGTTTTCTTAAAGGGCTCAACAGGTTTGGTTTGAAATGCAAACGTATAATCGGCTGTTGTGCTAACATGCTGATCGGTATAGTTTTCTAGTTCATAGGTATGACGATCAACCTGATTATAGGTATAAGACAACGTTAAGTTCTCCGGATCATAAAAATGTGGTTTTTGTTTTTCACCACGTTCTTTTTTCACCCCGATAAAGTTGATACTTTTTCTTTTAGTGTAATCAATCGCTCTGTTTTTGATGTTTTTCTTTTCAGCAGCATCTGTAGTTACATCAATCAATTGCTTTAATTCAATATCTTGATTGAATGGGTCGTATTTAGGCGTGATGAATTCTTCACCAATAGCATAATTGAACGGTAAATTAACGTGGTAGGTTTTTGGTAATAATTTACCCAAACTCAAATTGGTTACCACATTATACTGCAATACGTCTTCAAGATTTCTTTGACTTGGCCCTTGCTCTAGAGCGCCAAATCCAATCGTACTCATACGTCCTGTTGCAGAAACAGTCGCAAAATCGGCTACATTGGCATCCATATTTGCTATAGCAGCCATACCGCCTTTATTGTCCATTTCGGCCAAACGCAATTCATTAAACCAGACTTCTCCTTTAATACGTCTAGGATTTAATGGATGTTGTGTAGTGTTTAATCGATTGGTATTGTTTTTAACCCCAAGCATTAATGTTCTTACTAATCCAAAATTAGGATTACCTCGAATTCCAAGACGCAAGTTAGGATCGCCATCACCATCTGCCAAAGTAACATCATCATCAGGATAATAAATTTGACCCGGAGCCAAAACATGACTCATAGCAATGATTTTCATTCGAGTAAGAAGTTCCAGAGAAACATCCAAATTATTGGCTGTTGGCCATACTCCTTCACGAGAGTTATCTCCAAATTGGGTTTTCTTAAGCGGAAGCTCTACTTGATAGAAGTTGTCTATAAAATCGCCACCAAATCGGATGAAACCAATCATTTCATCATCTTCAATTGAGTTGGAATCTGTAGCGATGGCCTCAGCATGTAAAAACATTTTTATTTTTTTATACTGACGCATATCCACACTTACATTTTTGAACACTGCACGAGAATCACCTGGTTCTAAACCGTTATCGGTTAAGGTACCCACTCTAATCGCCAAGGACTGCTCATTTTGCGGAATCAAGGTATTATTATTGTACAATTGTTCCAATTCTACTCCAGGAGGCAACACATAATGAATAGGAGTTCTTGTACCGTTTTCCTGTGTGTTTACCGCAAATGAATCGTAGTCGGTACTGTCATCTGTAGTATCCGTATCGGCAGGATCTAAAGTATTGTCGTATTTTCTCCATTCGCCACGAACCAAGTCTAATGAACCAAAACGAATGGTCATTTGATCGGTAAATTTGGTCATGAACATTCTCATGAATCGAATAGAGCGAAAATCAGAAATACTTCCAATAGTATTCGTTGGTTGGTTAATCGGAATTTTAAACTGAATCCAACGTGCTGTAGTAGTTTCGCCATTAGGAAGCGTTACCTGGGTTGGTAAAATGTTAGTGATGTAGTTTTGACCAACATTCGCTAAATCTAACGGGCTTATTTTAATACTGTATTCATAATAGGCATTAATCGTGTTCATGGTATTGTCACGATTGATGTCTTCTACATCTGGTACTGTTGTAGAACCACGATTGGTATCGGTTACATTAACTGGTGAGTTCCCTTCTGTACCATTATAATTTTTATAACGATCAAAAACATCTCCAGTGGTGTTTAAATAATAGGTGTAATCGTCTTGTGCTGGATCTTGAAAAGAGGCAAATCCTGGAAATTTAACGGCTTCTTGAGCATTATTCAACCCATTATATCCTAAATCTTGTGATCCTCGGTTGGCTTCATTAGAATCAAAAGCGTAAATTAACGACTGTGAAGCTGGTGTATCACCCCAGATGGTTGGTGGTGCTAAAGTTTGGTTGTTTCCAATTCCATTTTCATAGAATTTTCTTCCGTCTTGAAGCACGTCTTCAGATATTTCTCCTAAGTTAAAATAAATTCTACCGGTATTTCCTGGATTAATTGGTGCCGTTGAAACTCGGGTATCTGTGTAAGGATCCATCATCCAAAACTGAATATACTCAATATTGGATTGTTCAAAATTAGTCGAATTTAAAGCTCTAACGATTCCTCCAAAATTATCTCCTGGATTGGGCAATGTGTTGTCTGAAGCCGTAGCTGGGTTGAAGTTATAGGGACCACGATCTTTTGGAAAATAGGTCAAATCTAACGTATTAACTACTTGGGATTGTCCTTGAGCTAAAACGGTTGCCGGATATAATTCTTGACTGTAAATTCTTCTGGTCGTATTTAGCGACAAATCATCATCCGAAATACCGGTTGGCCGTTGCGTATAAAAAACAGGGTCGATGGTGTACCAAGCCAATCTTGCTCTTTTAAAACCATAATCTAAAGTAGTTGAATTTCCTCCAAAATCATTGTAATCGGTTATCGCACCTGTAGTAGGCTTAATTGGAGTAGCGGATAAAAACCACGAATAGGGTGATTTCATATCAATATTGGTTTGAGAGCCCTCAAAATCCTCTACATAAACCGTAGATTCTCCATTAAATTTATCTGCTTTTGGAGTACCCGGTTTTAAGTAGGCAATTTCACCTCTAAACGACACATTCGACGGTACGTCAGTATCGATATTTGGCAATTTATTTACCAATCGAGTTAGGAATGGAACTTCTGTTGAGTAGCTCGTATTCAATCCATATATGGTATTGTTTACGGATTCCTGACCGTAATTTGATTTTTGAGTAAATGGACGTTCCGACATTTTCAACATAGTACCACCAACCATAAACTTGTCGGTAAACTTGTGCTCTACGTTAATTCCGTAAAAACGTTTGGTTTGTCTTCCAAAAGTGGAATTATTTTCAACCGAAACCTCAATTGGAGTATTTGAAGCGGATAACGATGGATCTAAAATTTGCACTCTACCGGCTTGATAATTTACAGTGTAATCAACGCCTTCCACCAATCGTCTTCCTCCAGCAGTTACGATAACCGAGCCTTTAGGCACGTTGAAAGCTCCAATTGGAATTCCGTCACCACCCGACGATTTGAATTTCCCTTTTAATTGAAATTTATTCTTCTGACTGTCTTGTAAAGCTGCAGCTTGAGTGGATTTATACAGTTTTCTAAAAACATATTTAGACTGATTGTCGTTGTATACTAATGGATTTAAAGAAACGTCTCCATTATAATCTTGTAGCGGACTGGTTCTTAATTTTTCAAATAAATAATTTCCGAATGGCTCTACCGAAGTGAAAATAATTCGACCGTTTTGTTGATCAACCGTTAACCCGGGTACAAAATCAAAAAAACCATCTCCACCAACTTGTGGGTCGTTACTGGAATTTAATCGATCCAAACCAAATACTTTCAATAGTGGAGTATCTGCTATATCTGTTGGGAGTGGTGATGTAGAATTAGCTGGCGTTATATAGTTTAACGGCGATGGGTCGGTGTATAAAATATTGAATTTAAAATCTTCTTTTTGCAATTGAAACCCACTCGGAATTTGATAGATATTTTTCATCATCAATCCCCAAATTGGTTTCTGTACGTTGGTCAAACTACTTTTAAGCATTTTCAAAATCAACGCTTGAGAAGAGGGAACACCGTTTGGATCTACCTGAGTAGCATCTACACCATCGGTACCAAACTCACCTACTTGAAACACCTGATCACCAATGGTATATTGATACGCCACTGCTAGAACTTCGTCATTAGCCAAGCGCTGTTGCAACGAAATGTATCCCAATTGTGTATTGTAAGTAAACTCGTTTGGTAATAATTTTCGTGCATTCTCTAATTTAGCGTAATCGGTTCCTTCGGAAACGGGTACCGAATTGTTGAATCCAGCATTAGAAGTTACAATTTGACGAATATTCGTATTTAACAATCCGCCTGTTGCTATGATTAAAGCCGGATCGTAAAGGTTATTATTGTTGGCTGGTGGAGAATCTATAGGATTCACAAAGAAATTTGAAGGTGGCGTATTAATAGCAACCACTTGATCATCTGGAATAGCATTAATTGTTGGTGGATAATTCAAACGCGCTTCTCCTAAATCTTGAAGAGCAATGATATTTCGCAAATTATTATTGGTCGTGCTCACGCGATTTTGTTTATTGGTAATCCAAACTTCAATACGTGTAATTTGTACTCTACTGTCAATTAATGGATAGTTTCTTAAGGCATAATCGTAACGATTCTTAAAATACTGAGATAAGAAAAAGTGCCTGTCGGCATCATATTCTTGGGCGAAAAGTTCAAAATTCTGAACGGTCCCTCCGCCCTGAGCTGTTACCGTTTTGGTTTGTGATTTTTGTTCGGCAAATACAGCATTTACCGTAGTTTTACCAAACTGCAATTGTGCTTTAACCCCAAACAAACTCTGTGCACCTCGAATTAATGTACTGTTGAGTGGCATGCTTACGGCACCTACTTCAATTTTTTTAATAATGGAGTCATCTCCTCCCGAAGCGGAAGGATCAAAAGATAATTTGATAAGATTTTGAAATGCAAAAGTAGATTGAGTATCGTAATTAGCATTTACATTCAATCGTGTTCCGACTTTACCCATCAAACTCATACTAATTCTTTGATTGAAATCGAACGTTGTTGTTGAACGATTTCGAGGTGAAAAAGAAGGATTATCCTGTTTGGTATGGCGAAAACCTAGATCAATTTCGGCCGAACCTGTGGGTTTTACGTCTATTGTATTGGAACCAAATATAGTGGCAAAAAAGTTAGAATTGACATAGTATCTCGGCAATAAATCTTTCTTTTTTTCTTCAGCACCAGCTTTTTTGCCGTCTATGGCATCCGACTTTTCTTTGAAATAATTGTGCATGGATTCCTTAAGAACAAGGTCTTCATATTCTTTTGGAGTAAGAATGATTGGATAATTTATGTTGAAACCTTCAAAGGTTTTGGTCAGTACATAACGATCTGTTGCCGAATCGTAGGTATAAGCTTCAACCACACTTTTGGGATTAGCCATTTGCATGCTTCCTGTATTGTATCCTTTTATGGAGTCATTCACATCAGTATCAACTTGAGCGTGTGTAAATTGAGTAACTAGCAACAATACTATGACAAATGCTAGTTTTTGAACAACTTTGATATATTTATGGTAATTTGTTTTCAACAATTATAAATTTTTTAATGCTTGTTTGATAATTACTTCAACGGTAGCATCCGGATTTTGACTGATTACTTTATCTACTATTTTTTCGGATGCTTTTCTAACAAAACCTAAAACCTCCAAAGCAGATAACGCTTCATCTCGATTTGTATTGTTTTGAGATAGCGAAACTTCGTCTAAATCATATATTTTTAACACTTTATCCTTCAAATCAAGTATGGCGCGTTGGGCGGTTTTACCTCCAATTCCTTTTATAGATTGTATGGTTCCCACATCACCACTAGCCAATGCTTGAATGATTTGTTTTGGTTCTAATGAAGATAGCATAGTTCTGGCAATTCCAGCTCCTATTCCAGAAACCGAAAGCAGCATTTTAAATATTTCTCGTTCTGATTTTTCTACAAATCCGTATAGTGAATGTGCATCTTCTTTAATCATTAGATACGTGAAAAGTTTCACAAAATCGGTGTTGGGAAGTAATGTGTAGGTGTGCAACGAAATATTGATGTGATAACCCACACCATTACAGTCAATTACGACTTCAGTTGGTGTTTTTTCAACTAATTTACCTTGAATGTGTGCTATCATAATTTACCTATGTAATTCCAAATATAACAAAAATCTTTAATTAGCGTGATTATTACCGTTTTAATGCTACTTATTTACGTCGAAATTCTTGATTCGCTTAGCTTTTTCTTGAGCATCCACAACCGCTACCGCCGACATGTTTACCATTTCTTCTACACTTGCTCCGAGTTGGAAAATATGTACTGGCTTATCCATGCCAAGCATGATAGGACCTACTGAATCTACTTTGTATAATTCTTTAAGCAATTTATACGTGATATTCGCCGATTCTAAATTTGGAAATATTAACGTATTTACCTTTTTGCCTGCTAATTTAGAGAAGGGAAACTTCGCTTTAAGCATGTCGGGATTCAAGGCAAAATCCGTTTGAATTTCACCATCAACAATCAAATCGGGATAATATTTGTGTAAATAAGCCACCGCTTCACGAACTTTATTGGCACTTTCATGTGTAGACGAACCAAAATTGGAAAACGATACCATTGCAATTACAGGTTCCATACCAAACATTCGAACGGTTTTCTCTGTCATTAAAGCAATTTTTGCCAAATCATCTGCTGTTGGATTGGGATTGATTGCGGTATCCGACAAAAACATTGGACCACGATTGGTCATCATCATGTTAGTGGTGGCGATAAGCGAAATACCTGGTGCTTTCCCAATCAATTGCATCAAAGGTTTTACGACAGTTGGATAACTTCTAGAATAACCCGAAACCATGGCATCAGCATCACCTTGATTAACCATCATAGCAGCAAAATAATTGCGTTCGCGCATCCATTTTTGAGCATCCAACAATGAAATTCCACGACGTTGTCTTTCTTTCCAAAAAATATCGGCATATTCTAATCTGCGTCTGTCTTCTTCTTTAGTTTTCGGGTCAAAAATTGGCACATCGGCATCAAATCCAATTTCTTCTTTCAATTCTAGAATATCTTCTTTTCGACCTAGTAAAATTGGATGACCAATTCCTTCTTCGTAAACTATTTGAGCTGCTTTCAGCACATCTAATTGATCTGCTTCTGCAAAGACAATGCGTTTAGGGTCCGTTTTAGCACGATTAGTAAGCAATCGAACCATTTTATTATCAGAACCCATTCGCTCCATCAACTCCTCTTCATATTTTTCCCAATCGGTAATGGGTTGTAGCGCTACGCCACTTTCCATAGCGGCTTTAGCCACTGCTGGTGCTACTGTAGCAATTAATCTTGGGTCAAAAGGCTTTGGAATAATATAATCTCGACCAAAATTCAATCGGGTTTCGCCGTAAGCAATATTAACTTGCTCAGGAACCATTTCTTTGGCCAAAGCCGCTAATGCACGAACAGCTGCCATTTTCATGGCTTCATTAATTTTAGTAGCTCGAACATCTAGAGCACCTCTAAAGATATAAGGAAATCCTAGCACATTATTTACTTGATTAGGATAATCGGAACGACCGGTTGCCATGATAAGATCCTCTCTTGTTGCAATGGCAATGTTGTAATCTATTTCTGGAGTGGGATTAGCCATAGCAAAAACAATAGGATTTTGAGCCATTCCTAACAACATTTCTGGCGACAGAATATTTCCAGCAGAAAGCCCGAGAAACACATCAGCATTCACCAAAGCATCTTTCAAACTAATACCTTTTTTTCCGTAGGAGTATTTTTTTTGAAGTTCAGATAAGTCGGTTCGGTCATTTGACAACACCCCATCCTTATCGAACATGATGATATTTTCGAGTTTTACACCCAACAACACGTATAAATTAGCGCAAGCTAAAGCCGCAGAACCAGCACCAGAAACTACTAATTTTACCTCTTCAATTTTTTTATCAGCTAATTCTAAAGCATTCAGCAAGGCTGCAGAAGAGATTATTGCTGTTCCGTGTTGATCGTCGTGCATCACTGGAATGTTCAATTCTTCCACCAATCGTCTTTCAATTTCAAACGACTCTGGGGCTTTGATATCTTCAAGATTAATTCCACCAAAAGTAGGTGCTATATTTTTGACAGTAGCGATAAATTCTTCGATATCTTTGGTGCCTACTTCAATATCAAAAACATCAATATCGGCAAATATTTTAAACAACAATGCTTTACCTTCCATTACAGGTTTAGATGCTTCAGGACCGATATCTCCTAATCCTAAAACAGCAGTACCATTAGAAATTACGGCTACCAGATTCCCTTTAGAAGTATATTTATAAACGTTGTTTATATCTTTTGCAATCTCAAGACAAGGTTCTGCAACACCCGGCGAATAGGCTAAAGACAAGTCTCGTTGTGTAGCATATTTTTTGGTTGGAACAACTTGTATTTTTCCTGGAGTAGGTTTGGCATGATATAAAAGTGCTTCTCTACGCTTACTTGATTTATTCATTGTGGTCTTTTTACATTCTGACTTACAAAGGTAAAAGTCTCGACGTAAAACAACAACTTTTATAGCTTTTCTTTTGGCGAAAACATAAATATAAATTAATTGATATTTATTTTAAAAAATTAATATTTCGCCTAAAACCATCAAGCTGTGTTCTGTTAACAGCTGAGCTTTTGAAGACCTTATTGAACGTATCTTCTGTAATTTCTTCCCAATCTTTTTTGGTGAATGACAGCAATTCTGGATTGGGGTTGAATGAAGGTTCGTTATGCGGTTTAGAAAATTTATTCCACGGACAAACATCTTGACAAACATCACAACCAAAAGCCCAATCGTCGAATTTACCTTTCATTTCTTGAGGTAAATTGTCTTTTAATTCGATAGTAAAATAAGAAATACATTTACTTCCATCAACGACATAAGGTGCAACAATGGCTTGGGTTGGACAAGCATCTATACAAGCCGTACAACTGCCGCAATGGTCGGTTGTGGCATGATCGTATTCCAACTCTAAATCAATAATTAATTCAGCTATAAAATAAAACGACCCTACTTGTTTGGTTAGCAAATTATTGTTTTTTCCCAGCCAACCTAAACCACTTTTAGCGGCCCAAGCTTTTTCCATTACTGGAGCAAAATCAATAAAAGCCCGACCTGAAACATCTCCAATTTCTCTTTTAATCGTATTTAGAAATTTTCTTAATTTCTTTTTTATAACATAGTGATAATCTTTACCGTAGGCATATTTTGATATTTTATAGCTTTCTTCATTTTGAAACTCTGATGGATAATAATTCAGTAATAAAGAAATGACGCTTTTCCCGTCTTCCACCAAAATTGTTGGATCTAAACGTTTGTCAAAATAGTCTTCCATATACGCCATTTGCCCGTGCCGATTTTGGTTCAACCAACGTTCTAATCTAGGTGCTTCTTCTTCTAGAAAACCCGCTTTAGAAATGCCACATGAGAAAAAACCGAGGCGTTTGGCTTCGGTTTTAATGAGTTGGGTATATTTTTCTTTATTGTTTATCAAAATTAAAACAATCCTCCTTGAATATTAGTATTTATTTTACCTAGATGTTTATAAGCTTTTTCGGTCACCTCTCTGCCTCTTGGAGTACGAATTATGAATCCTTCTTGAATTAAAAAAGGCTCGTAAACTTCTTCGATGGTTTCACCACTCTCTGAAACTGCTGTGGCTAAAGTTGACAAACCGACAGGACCACCTTTAAATTTTTCGATGATTGTGGTTAATATCTTATTGTCCATTTCATCCAAACCATGTGCGTCTACGTGCAATGCTTTTAACGAATATTTAGCAATTTCAATATCGATTTTACCATTCCCTTTAATCTGCGCAAAATCTCTAACGCGACGCAATAATGCATTGGCAATACGCGGTGTTCCGCGGCTTCTACCAGCTATTTCTATAGCAGCTTCCATCGTAATTGGCATTCTAAGAATGGCCGAACTACGTTGAACAATAGTCGTTAATAATTCGGTGTTGTAATATTGAAGTCGACTTTGAATTCCAAATCGAGCACGCATCGGTGCGGTTAATAACCCCGAACGAGTAGTCGCTCCAACTAAAGTAAACGGATTTAAATTGATTTGAACCGTACGAGCATTTGGTCCAGATTCAATCATAATATCAATTTTGAAATCCTCCATGGCAGAATAAAGATATTCTTCCACAACCGGACTCAAGCGATGAATCTCATCAATGAACAAGACATCTCTATCTTCTAAATTGGTAAGTAAACCAGCCAAATCACCGGGTTTATCCAAAACGGGTCCTGAAGTAATTTTGATTCCAACTCCTAACTCATTGGCTAAAATATTAGCTAAAGTTGTTTTACCTAATCCTGGTGGCCCATGAAATAAGGTATGGTCTAGCGCTTCATTTCTTTGATTGGCAGCCTCAACGAAAACTTTTAGATTGTCTAAAACTTGTTCTTGTCCAGTAAAATCGTCAAATGATAATGGCCTTAATTTTTTTTCGAGGTCAAGTTCATCCGAATTATAATTGGAATTGGTAGGATCTAAATGTTCGTTCATATTACAAATATATAACAAAGTTGGATGCAAATAAAAATGCCTCTCATTAGAAAGGCATTTTTTATATAATATATAATCTTAGTGGTGTAATACTTCTTCACCTGGCTTCATTGGAACATTTTGTGGTACAAAATCTTCATCATGACCTGGTTTACTGTAATCATAAGGCCATCTGTAAACTTCAGGAATTTCACCTGGCCAGTTACCGTGGATGTGCTCAATTGGAGCAGTCCACTCAAGTGTATTTGATCTCCAAGGATTTTGAACAGTTCTCTTTCCATAAAAAATACTGTGGAAGAAGTTGTAAATAAATACTAATTGGAAAGCACCACCTATAAGAGCAAAAGTTGTAATAATAACATTCACATCTTGTAAATCATCAAATAATGGGAAGTTCGTATTCTCATAGTAACGTCTTGGTAAACCAGCCATACCAATAAAGTGCATCGGGAAGAAAACTCCATAAGCACATACGGCAGTTACCCAGAAGTGAACATATCCTAACGTCTTGTTTAACATTCTACCAAACATTTTAGGATACCAATGATAGATACCAGCAAACATTCCGTAAAGAGCAGAAATACCCATTACTAAGTGGAAGTGAGCCACAACAAAATACGTGTCGTGAACATTAATATCTAATGTACTATCTCCTAAAATAATTCCAGTCAAACCACCCGTGATGAACGTTGAAACTAAACCAATAGAAAACAACATAGCAGGATTTAACTGTAAGTTACCTTTCCATAAAGTAGTAATGTAGTTGAACGCTTTTACAGCCGATGGAATTGCAATTAACAATGTTGTAAAGGTAAACACCGAACCTAAGAAAGGATTCATTCCCGAGATGAACATGTGGTGACCCCAAACAATTGTAGATAAAAATGCAATCGCCAAAATAGACATGATCATTGCTCTGTATCCAAAGATTGGTTTACGAGAGTTGGTAGCGATTACTTCTGAAGTAATTCCCAATGCTGGTAACAAAATGATATATACCTCAGGATGTCCTAAGAACCAAAATAAATGCTCAAATAAAACTGGCGAACCACCTTGGTAGTTAAGAACTTCTCCAGCTAAATAAATATCAGATAAGAAGAACGAAGTACCGAAACTTCTATCCATAATCAACAATAACGCAGCTGACAAAAGAACTGGAAATGATATCACACCGATAACTGCAGTAATAAAGAAAGCCCAGATAGTTAAAGGCATTCTTGTCATTGTCATTCCTTTAGTTCTAAGATTAAGTACTGTTACAATGTAATTTAGTGATCCCATTAAAGAAGCTGCAATAAATACTGCCATAGAAACCAACCACAATGTCATACCTAAACCTGAACCTGAAATAGCTTGAGGCAAGGCACTCAAAGGAGGATATATTGTCCAACCTGCTGATGCTGGTCCTGATTCTACAAACAAGGAAATTACCATAATAACACTTGACAGGAAAAATAACCAGTAAGATATCATATTTAAAAATCCAGAAGCCATATCTCGTGCTCCAAGTTGTAATGGAATAAGCAAGTTACTAAAAGTACCACTCAAAGCTGCAGTAAGTACAAAGAATACCATTATGGTACCGTGAATTGTAATTAAAGACAAATAAGCTTCGTTAGTCATTACGCCTCCTGGAGCCATTTTTTCTCCTAAAAAGAAGCTAAAAACTTTAAAAGACTGCTCTGGCCAAGCCAACTGAAGTCTAAAAAGCAAAGACATACCAACACCAATAATTCCCATAAAAATACCTGTCAACAAGTATTGTTTAGCAATCATTTTATGGTCTATACTAAATATATATTTAGTAATAAACGTGTCTTTATGGTGGTGTTCATGATGATCTTCGTGGTGATCGTGTGCGTGATTATCGTGTGCGTGACTCATATTATTGTAAATATTATTTTTTATTATTTCATTGGTGCTTCAGCCACCATAGTTGTATCTTTTTTTGCAGAAACAGTATCAGATTTAGCCCCGGCCGCTTCGCCTTCTTTGGCTTTAGCATCTTCAGCAGCAGCATCTTTAACAGATTTTACTAGAGTAGTCTTTCCGCTCAACCATTTTTTATAGTCTTCTGGAGTATCAACTACAACCTTCATTTGCATGTTATAGTGAGATGCTCCACAAATTTTATTACACAACAAAAGGTAATCAAAAGTATAAGGATCTAAAGCAGTTTTTCCTTCAGCAAGTAATTCTTTGCTCTTTTCTTCTCTAATATGATTGATTCTAGCTACTTTTTTTATCATATCAGGATTGTCTCTCATCTCGCTTGTAGTAGTAGAAGGAATAAAAGAGAACTGAGTTACCATCCCAGGAACACAATTCATTTGTGCTCTAAAATGAGGCATGTACATCGAGTGTAATACATCTTGAGAACGTAATTTGAAGATTACTCTTTTCCCTTTTGGGATATGAATCTCATCAGTAACAATATCATCTTGAGCATTTTTATCAGCCAAATCAACTCCAAGTGAATTCACACCTTCAATTAATCTAACATTTGCTTTTCCTAAAACATTGTCTTCACCAGAGTATCTAGCAGTCCACTTGAATTGTTGAGCGTAAATCTCTATAACAATAGGTTTCTCAACTTTCTCATTTACGAACATAATGTCGTTCCATGAATACAAACCGAAAAAGATTAACACCGCTAAAACAATTGCAGGAACGGAACTCCAAATAAATTCTAATTTATTATTATCCGAAAAATAGGTCGCAACTTGTCCTTTTTTACCTCTGTATTTGTAGGCAAAATAGTGTAACAATGCTTGTGTTATAATTTGTACAACAAAAATCAATATCATTGAAATCCACATCAACTGATCTACTTCTTTTCCATGAACAGAAGCCGCATTACTCATCAGTGGTAAATCACCGTATTTTACGATACAGAAAATTGTAATACAGTAAATGAACCCTAAAAAACCAAACATTAGGTAACCATTAACTTTATTATCGTTATCGTCAGCAACTTGATTGTTGTCGTCACTGCTTTTTCCTACTTGAGTTAAATCAAAAATTTTAGTTAGTTGCCATAATGCAACCGATAATAAAACTAAAACAAGAAGTACTAATAAACTTGTCATTTGTTGTTTTCTTTAAATATTAATAATGAAAATGTTTACTTTCTTCTATAAAAGGATTACGTTTTGGCGTAAGTGGCACTTTAGATAAAGCGGTAAATACTACATAAATAAACAATCCTAAAAAGAACAAAACTGATGCGATTTCTGAAACTCCTATAAACCATTGATCACCAACAGTAGCAGGCATAACCATGTTAAAGAAATCAATATAATGACCGCATAATATTACTACACCAGCACCAACGATGATTGGAGCTACGCGTTTAAAATCTGTGTTGATAAGTACTAAAATAGGGAAAACGAAGTTCATAACAACTGCACCCCAAAATGGTAATGTAAATACATCAATTCTAGTTTTGAAATAGGTAACCTCTTCTGGAATGTTAGCATACCAAATCAACATGAATTGAGAGAACCATAAATACGTCCAGAATACACTAATACCGAACATGAATTTAGATAAATCGTGAATGTGGCTTGAATTTACATTTTCTAAATATCCTTTAGATTTTAAATATAAAGTAACCATAGAAATTGTTGTGATACCACTTACAAAAAAACTTGCAAATACATACCAACCGAATAACGTACTGAACCAGTGTGGATCAAATGACATTAACCAATCCCAAGCCATAATAGATTCTGAAACGATAAAGAATACTAAGAATACCGCTGATAATTTAAAGTTCTTTTTATAGAAAGTATTATCTGAAGCTTCATCTTGAGCTAAACAATTTTTTCTAGAAAAATATCGGTATAAGTTCCATCCTAATAAAAAGATAGCTGCTCTTGAAATCCAAAATGGAAAATTTAAGTACCCTGATTTACCAGCAATCATTTCGTCATAATTAGCACTACCTTTAGTAGTAACACCGTCTGCTAACCACGTAAACAAATGGTGTTGATGAAAACCAGCTAATAATAAAAGAACGAAAAATATAACCGAACCAACAGGCAAATAGGCTGTGATACCTTGCATCACTCTAAACAATACTGGAGACCAACCTGCTTGTGCCACTTGTTGAATCGCATAAAATGCTAAAGCACCTAAGGAAATCAACATGAAGAAAATACAAGCAACATATAAAGCAGCCCATGGTTTATTTTGTAACTGATGAAAAACATGTTCAGCATGTTCTTTCTTTTCTTTAGCTTCATCTACTTCAGCAACTTCTGCTTTTGCTTTGTGTTCTACTACAGGAGTAACAACTTCATTAATAGAATCCGTTTTAGCTACAAGTGAATCAGCACTGGTTTTAGTCGTATCTTTAGTGATAACTTCAGCAGATGTTTTAGTTTCTTCTGACGGCATTGCTACTTTATGACCATCATGAGCTTCAGCTTCAGCGTGATGTCCTTCGTGAGTTGCAGCTACTATTTTTTCAGCCTCTTCTATAGTTTTAGGAGCAGATAAAAAACCATACACAATTCCAACTAATCCTAAAATCATTAGAATAAGTGCTGTGGTTTTTAATTTTTTTGAAAATGTATACATATCTATAAGAATCTGTTTGTTCTACTATTATAATTGCGATTTAAGTTTCATTACATAAGCTGCAACCATCCAACGTTCTTCTTGGTTTAGTTGATTTGCGTAAGAACCCATTGAGTTAAGACCAAAATTGATTACGTGATTAACACTTCCTTCCGTAATTTGTCTGTCTTTATAGTTTGGAACTCCTAAGAATTTACCTTGTT
The DNA here is from genome assembly GCF_057809695.1 of Flavobacterium sp. FG139. Lineage (NCBI taxonomy): Bacteria > Pseudomonadati > Bacteroidota > Flavobacteriia > Flavobacteriales > Flavobacteriaceae > Flavobacterium > Flavobacterium sp. FG139. The sequence continues at coordinate 108,580 of NZ_JBMDKL010000006.1, read as the reverse complement.
TAACTAAATTTCCTTTACCATCACCAGCGGTTCCGTGACAAATTGCACAATAAATATTAAAAAGCTCTTCTGCTTTTTTCATATCAATTTTAGCAGGATCAAGTGGTGAAACAGAATTTAATTTTGCTAAATTATACCCATCCGTTGAGTTTGCATACTCATAAGGAACATAGCCTCTTTTAATAGTTCCAACAGGTGGCAACTGACCTTCTTTACCTTGTAATCCCGTTGGAGAATTAAATGCTGAAGACTCTGAATAGGTTTCATAAGCAACCGATTCATACATATTAGGCATGTACTGGTAGTTTGGAGAGTTATTATCCTTACAAGAAGAAAAAGACAGTATTATCCCTAATACTAATGCTATTTTTAATAAACTTTTCATGTCTGTTTAGTGCTTTTCTATTACTTTAACTTCAACTGCACCTGTACTTTTAAAGAAAGATGTTAATTCATCTTCATTATTATTTACAGCTACTTCCATCAAAAAGTGGTCATCAGTTGTTCTTACATCTGGATTTTCAGCTTGTTTAAATGGCCACAATTTACTTCTCATATAAAAAGTAATAACCATTAAGTGAGCTGCAAAAAATACAGTCATCTCAAACATAACAGGAACAAAAGCCGGCATGTTTTGAATGTAACTCATACTAGGTTTTCCACCAATATCTTGAGGCCAATCTTGAATCATAATATAATCCATCATTGTGGTGGCAACTGTAAGTCCGATACATCCGTAGATGAAAGCACATATAGCCAATCTAGTTGATGGTAAACCCATAGCTTTATCCAATCCGTGAACTGGGAAAGGAGTATAAACTTCTTCAATATGATGATGCGCCTTTCTGGTTTGCTTTACAGCATCCATTAAAATATCATCATCATTGTATATAGCGTGTATAACTTTATTACTACTCATAACAAATACTAATGTTTTTCTGAATGATTATGTCCTTCTTTTTCTCTTTCTCTTTTGTAATTTTCACCCGAAGATTTCAAAATAGTTTTAACCTCTGCTTGTGCAATTACTGGGAATGTTCTAGCGTATAATAAGAATAACACAAAGAAGAATCCAATTGTACCAGTAAAGATACCAATATCGATAAATGTTGGAGAGAACATCGTCCATGAAGATGGAAGGTAATCCCTGTGAAGTGAAGTAACAATAATTACGAAACGTTCAAACCACATACCAATATTTACTACGATTGAGATTATGAAAGAGAACATGATACTTGTTCTTAGTTTTTTAGACCACATAAATTGTGGAGAGAAAACGTTACAAGTCATCATCGACCAATATGCCCACCAGTATGGACCAGTTGCTCTGTTTAAGAAAGCATATTGCTCATATTCTACACCTGAATACCAAGCTACAAACAACTCAGTGATATAAGCGACACCAACGATTGAACCCGTAATCATAATTACAATGTTCATTAATTCAATATGTTGAATAGTGATGTAAGCTTCAAGGTTAGAAACTTTTCTCATGATAATTAACAAGGTATTTACCATTGCAAATCCTGAGAATACCGCTCCAGCTACGAAGTAAGGAGGGAAAATTGTAGTATGCCATCCTGGAATTACCGAAGTAGCAAAGTCAAAAGATACAATAGTGTGTACTGAAAGTACCAATGGCGTAGCTAAACCTGCCAAAACAAGAGAAACCTCTTCAAAACGTTGCCAGTCTTTTGCTCTACCGCTCCAACCAAAACTTAAAATAGAATATACTCTTTTATTGAAAGGAGTTACCGCTCTGTCTCTAAGCATTGCGAAATCAGGAAGTAAACCAGTCCACCAGAATACTAATGATACCGAAAGATACGTTGAAATCGCGAACACGTCCCAAAGAAGTGGTGAGTTAAAGTTAACCCACAACGAACCAAATTGATTAGGAATTGGAACTACCCAGTAAGCTAACCATGGACGACCCATGTGAATGATTGGGAATAATCCAGCTTGTACAACTGAGAAAATTGTCATCGCTTCAGCAGAACGGTTAATTGCCATTCTCCATCGTTGACGGAAAAGTAACAATACAGCAGAAATCAAAGTTCCTGCGTGACCAATACCAACCCACCAAACGAAGTTAGTAATATCCCAAGCCCAACCTACAGTTTTGTTTAGTCCCCAAGAACCAATACCTGTAGAAATGGTATAGATGATACAACCTACTCCCCAAAGGAAAGCTGCTAATGCGATTGAAAAAACGGTCCACCATTGTTTGTTTGCTCTTCCTTCAACAGGTGCAGCAACATCGACAGTCACATCGTGATAACTTTTATCACCTATGACTAATGGTTTTCTAATGGGTGCTTCGTAATGAGACGACATAATCCTTTATCTTGTTTCTTAATTAATCTTTTTAAACTAGGTATTTCTTACTTTAACGTGATACATAACGTTTGGTTTAGTACCAACATGCTCTAATAAATGATACATTCTTTTATCTTCAAGCAATTCTGCTACTTTAGACTCCGAATCATTTACATCTCCAAATACCATTGCTCCTGTAGAACAAGCATTTGAACAAGCAGTTTGGAATTCACCATCTTTTATAACTCTTCCATCACGTTTAGCATCAAGAATTGTTTTTTGTGTCATTTGAATACACATTGAACATTTCTCCATAACCCCACGTGAACGAACGTTTACATCTGGATTGATAACCATACGACCTAAATCATCATTCATATGATAATCGAACTCGCTGTTTTTGTTATATAAGAACCAGTTGAAACGACGCACTTTATAAGGACAGTTGTTAGCACAATAACGAGTACCAACACATCTGTTGTAAGCCATTTGATTTTGACCTTGACGACCGTGTGAAGTTGCCGCTACTGGACAAACTGTTTCACAAGGCGCATGGTTACAATGTTGACACATTACAGGTTGGAAAGCAACTTGTGGATTATCAGCAGGATGTTCCATACTTCCAAAACCACCTAACGATCCTTTTTCACCAAATAATCCATCAAAATTTTCTTTTTTCTCATTATCCCCTGCAAACGTATCTTCAGAAGAATAATATCTATCAATACGCAACCAGTGCATATCACGACTTCTTCTTACTTCTGATTTACCTACTACAGGAACATTATTTTCAGCGTGACATGCAATTACACATGCACCACAACCCGTACAAGCATTTAAATCGATTGACAAATTGAAATGATGTCCTGTTGAACGATCAAATGATTCCCATAAATCTACTTTGGTAGCAGGAGTTTCTTTGTGATCTAAAGAAACCATAGGAACTGGGTTCCACTCTTCTACTTTAACATTAGGATCACTGAAAACTTTTAAGGTTGTTTCTTTAACAATATCACCTCTACCCATTAAGGTTTTTTGTGATTGAACACAAGCAAATTCGTGCTCTCCGTCTCCTTTAGTAATCGAAACTGATTGAACGTTGTTAAAGTTATTATATAATACGTAAGCATTAACACCTACTTGCATTTCTTCTTTTAATGAAGCCTTTTTTCCGTACCCGAAAGACAATCCTAAAGTTCCAACTGCTTGTCCTGGCTGAACAATAACTGGTACTTTTTCAAGTTTAGTTCCGTTTACCGTTAAAGTAGCATAACTTCCGTTAAGACCACCGTTAGCAACAATTCTATTCTCTAAACCTAATTTCTTAGCATCCGCTTGAGAAACAGTTACGTAATTATCCCAAGAAACTCTAGTGATTGGATCTGGAAACTCTTGCAACCAAGGATTGTTTGCTTGTTGTCCATCACCTAAACCAGTTTTGGTATATAATACTAATTCAAAATCACCAGCTGATTTAGATTGTGCTAAAGCTGAAGCCGCAACACCATAATCTGCAGTTCCACCAGCAATACCAGTAGCACCTGACACTACCAATCCATCATGAAGCACTTTATTCCATGTACTACCTGCTGTGTATGAAGCTGAATTAGCTTTAATATAATCGTAATACGTTCCAGAAACACCATTCCAAGACATTAACGCTTCTTGAAATTGTTTTGTATTAAATAATGGACGAATAGTAGGTTGCGCCAAAGAATACGTTCCTTTAGTCAACATATAATCGTTCCAAGATTCTAAATAATGTGGCGCAGCAGCAGCTATGTTCACTTTTTCTGCTGTTTCATCTTCTTTAATTGAAAAAGCTACAGAAGTTTTTACTTTACCTAAACCACTAACAAAAGATTTGCTATTTGCTAAAGTATACACCGGATTTACACCGCTCATAATTAATGTATGAACAGAGCCTACATTCATATCAGCAATAAGTTGCTCTACTTTCGCATCAGATCCTTTTCTAATTAATCTAGCACTTGCTGTTAACAAGGCCTCACTTTTTAAAACTTGATTGATTGCTAAAACAAGTAATTGTGCATTTTTATCTTGAATTCCAGATACTAAAAGACCTTTAGATCCAGCTGCTTTTAATTGATTTGCTGCTTTTACAACTTCAGCTTCGTTATCTAATTTACCTAAAGCTACTGAAGAACCAGTGATGATGTTGTAAATTTTTACTAAAGCAAGTTTTTGGTCTGCCACTTTCATAGCCACTCTTTTATCAGCTGCAGCACCCGAAAGGGTCATATTAGCTTCAAATTGAAAGTGCTTAGACATTTTCCCAGCTTGTGGAATTCTTCCTTGAGCAAAACCTTTATCATAACCACCACCTTGCCAATCTCCTAAGAAATCTGCACCGATAGAAACGATAGTATTCGCTTTTGAAAAATCATAATCTACTAAAGCTCTTTCACCATAAACTGCTTCAAAAGCATCTAACGCTGCTGATTCTGAAACTGCATCATAAACAATATGCTTAGCCGTAGGGTTTTTAGCAATAAAATCTGCAATTAATTTTTCAGAAGAAGGACTCGCTAATGTATTGGTGAGCAATACTACTTGTTTTCCTGAAGCTTTTGCCTCAGCTAAACTCGCTTTTATTTTAGCATCAACATCACTCCAGGAAGCCGATTTAGCATCCACTTTTGGTGCTTTTAGTCTCATGCTATCATATAATGACAACACTGAAGCGTGAACTCTTGCATTAGCTGCAAATTTTGCACCTTCTATTTTATTATTTTCAATTTTGATTGGACGACCTTCTCTTGTTTTAACTAAAAGATTCGCAAAATCAAATCCGTCAAACATAGTGGTAGCATAGTAATCGGCTACACCAGGAATAATAGTATCTGGTTGTACTACATAAGGAATTGATTTGTGAACTGGTCCTTCACAAGCAGCCAAAGACGCAGCTGCTGTTGTAAAACCAACGTACTTTAAGAAATCACGACGAGTAGTTGATGAAGATGATAAAGAATCACTATCTGAAAGAAAATCAGATGTTGGAATTTCTTCCACGAATTCATTATTTCTAAGCGTCTCAACAATAGAACTATTTTCGTTTAGTTCCTCAACACTTTTCCAGTATTTTTTGTTAGATGACATCGTATATAAATATTAGCTTCTTAATAATTGATTAATAGTGACACTTACCACATTCTAAACCTCCCATTTGTGCAGCAGTCAATTTGTCTACACCATATTTTTTAGAAAGTTCTTTGTGAATTTTATCGTAGTAAGCATTGCCTTCCATTTTAACATCTGTTTCACGGTGACATTTAATACACCAACCCATGGTTAATGGAGCAAATTGTTTTTGTACTTCGTAAGTTTGAACCGGACCGTGACATTTTTGACATTCAATTCCAGCAACAGTTACGTGTTGAGAGTGGTTGAAATAAGCGAAGTCAGGTAAATTATGGATTCTAACCCATTTCACTGGTTTAGTTTTTCCTGTATATTTAGAACCATCCCATCCTACAGCATCGTATAATTTTTTGATTTCACCATCATAAAACGCTTTAGTATGACCATCAACTGTTGAAGTTGTATCCGATACTTCTGCAATATTTTTGTGGCAATTCATACAAACATTCAACGAAGGAATACCCGCATTTTTACTTACTCTAGCAGCAGAGTGACAGTACTTACAGTCAATTTTGTTATTTCCAGCATGAATTCTGTGCGAGTAATGAATTGGTTGTATTGGCGAATAATCTTGATCAACACCAACTTGCATTAAGAAACCATACACAAAATATCCACTAGCCAACAATAAGAATATAGCCGAAACCAAAACTAAAAATTGGTTTTTAACAAATGCTTTCCAAATTGGCAATCTAGCTTCTTTAGCAGCAACTTCTATACCGTTAGATTTAGCAATTTTAGTCAATACATTGTTCACTAAAAACAACATAACCACTAACATAAACATTACTAAAGCTAAAGCTCCAAGTATTACTCCGTTAGAAATACCACCTTCTTGTTTTTCTGTTCCTGGAGGACCTGCTGTTTTAGCAACTTCAGGCTCTGTTTTAACCTCATCAGTGTAGGCAATGATGTTATCAATGTCTCCATTAGACAATTGAGGAAAAGCAGTCATCACAGCTGGCTTGTTTTCATTCCAAAGTTTTACCGCATCAGCATCACCTGATTTTATTAAAGCCGAACTATTTTTAATCCAACCATAAAACCAATCTTTTTTATGACGTCCTGAAACACCTCTAAGTGCTGGACCTGTCATTTTCTTGTCTAAATTGTGACAAGCAGCACAATTTGTGTTGAATAATTCTTTTCCTTTTACAGCATCACCACCTGAAGTTGCAGCAGGAGCCGCATCTGCTTTTGCAGCAGTCGCAGCAGGAGCTGTTGTCGCCGCACCGGCAGTCGGAGCTTCTTGGGCAAATGTAGATAAGGAGAAAGTTAGCATTAATGCTAATCCGAATGAATAGATTCTGGAAATCGAATTATGGTTACCCACTTTTTTCATATTATAAATGATTATCGACTAATTTGTGGCATGGTCTTTTCTGTTATTTTAAGAAAATGCCAATACACTTTTTTTAAAACTTGAGCAAAAATACAATTTATGAACTATTCTCAAAACCTTAAATATATCTTAATTATCAATTTATATTAATTCTAAATAATATTTTTAATTTGGTATAATCACATAAGTATTACATTTGCATTAAAATCAAACCATTATGAAATTTTTAACACCAAAAAACCTCGTAAAATCGAGCTTATTTATTTTATTATTTTCAAACTTTAACACAATAATTGCACAAGAAGTGACCGTCAATCAAGACCCTAAATTTGAACAATTATTGAGCGAAAAAAGAAAGGTAAATTCTTCAATCACAATCAACAACAGATATAAAATCCAGATATTTAATGGCTCAAGTGAAGAGTCAAAAAAAACACTCATACAATTTAAAAAAGAGAATAAAACCTATGATGCAACAATAGTTTTTAGCACTCCATTGTATAAGGTATGGATTGGAAATTTCAAAACGAGAATTGAAGCAGAACACCATCTCAATATTTTGAAAAAAAAATACCCTAATGCTATATTAATTAAGCCGAATAGATAAATAAAAAAATCCCGATTACTCGGGATTTTTTATGAATACTTCTATTAATTATTTCAACTTTTTCTTTACTTCTACTTCTTGGAAAGCTTCGATAATATCCAATTGCTCAATGTCGTTGTAGTTTTTAATTTGAATACCACAATCATATCCTTTTGAAACTTCTTTTACATCGTCTTTAAAGCGTTTCAAAGTTGATAATTCACCAGTGTAAATAACCACTCCTTCACGAATAATTCTGATTTTAGAACTTCTAAAAATCTTACCATCGGTAACCATACATCCAGCGATAGTTCCTACTTTAGAAATTTTGAATGTTTCTCTAATTTCTGCTGTACCGGTAATTTCTTCTTTCAACTCAGGAGACAACATGCCTTCCATTGCGTCTTTCAAGTCATCAATGGCATCATAGATTATAGAATAGTTTCTGATATCAATTTCTTCTTTATCGGCTAATTGTCTCGCATTTCCAGCAGGACGTACATTAAATCCGATAATGATCGCATCAGAAGCAGAAGCTAACATTACATCGGTCTCAGTAATAGCTCCAACTCCTTTATGAATAATATTAATTTGAATTTCTTCAGTTGATAATTTCGCAAAAGAGTTTGACAATGCTTCTACAGAACCATCCACATCACCTTTAAGGATAATGTTCAACTCTTTAAATTGTCCAAGCGCAATACGACGTCCAATTTCAGCAAGAGTAATGTGTCGCTGTGTTCTTACCGATTGCTCACGCATTAATTGTGTACGCTTAGCCGCAATTTGCTTGGCTTCTCTTTCGTCTTCAAAAACGTTGAATTTATCTCCAGCGGTTGGCGCTCCATCCAATCCTAAAATAGACATTGGAGTAGAAGGCCCAGCTTCTTTCATGCTGTTTCCTCTTTCATCATACATCGCTTTAACCTTACCATGGTTTTTACCAGCCAATACATAATCTCCAACTCTTAAAGTTCCAGATTGTACTAATATAGTAGAAACATATCCTCTACCTTTATCTAATTGTGCTTCCACAACGGTACCAACAGCAGGCTTGTTTGGATTGGCTTTTAAATCTAAAATTTCGGCTTCCAACAATACTTTTTCAAGTAATTCCTTTACACCCATTCCCATTTTGGCAGAAATGTCATGCGATTGGTATTTTCCACCCCAATCTTCTACCAATAAATTCATAGAAGCCAAACGTTCTTTAATCTTTTCAGGATTAGCATGAGGTTTATCTACTTTATTGATAGCAAATATCATTGGAACTCCAGCTGCTTGAGCGTGACTGATTGCCTCTTTTGTTTGTGGCATGATGTCGTCGTCGGCAGCGATTACAATAATAGCGATATCGGTAACTTGAGCTCCACGAGCACGCATAGCGGTAAACGCTTCGTGACCTGGCGTATCAAGGAATGTAATTTTTTGTCCGTTGTCTAATTGAACTGCATAAGCACCTATGTGTTGTGTAATTCCACCCGACTCACCAGCGATAACATTCTCTTTACGGATGTAATCCAATAAGGAAGTTTTACCGTGATCTACGTGACCCATTACAGTTACGATTGGAGCTCTCGGTACTAAATCTTCTTCTCTATCTTCTACAACTTCTAAAGATTCTTCAATATCTGTTGTAATAAATTCTACTTCATAACCAAATTCATCTGCTACAATAGTCAAAGTTTCAGCATCTAAACGTTGATTCATGGTTACCATGATTCCTAACGACATACAGGTTCCAATCACTTTAGTAATTGGCACATCCATCATGGTAGCCACTTCACCTACAGTAACAAACTCGGTTACTTTGATTGTTTTGCTTCCTTCCTCTATAGCTCTTTGCTCGTCATCAGTACGTTGACGGTGCGAATCTCTTTTGTCTCTTCTGTATTTAGCCGCCTTAGACTTAGACCCTTTACCTTGAAGTCTTTCAAGGGTTTCTTTGATTTGGTTTTTAACCTCTTCTTCTGTAGGCTCAACTTTTTGAACAATCGCTGGTCGGTTTCCTTTTTGGAATCCACCACCACCTGGTTTGTTAGCAGTAAATTTGTTTCCTCCAGCACCTGCAGGACGATTTTGACCTCCAGCCGCATTTCCTCCAGGAGTTCCCGGACGAGCTTCACCTGGTTTTGGCGGAATTCTTTTACGCTTGTTTTTGTTAGCGTTAGGATCTGTCTTGCTTGCGCTATTTATTTTTGGATTCTCAACTTTCTTTTTAGGTTTGTTGAATTGCGACAAATCAATTTTTTGTCCCGTTAAAGTTGGACCCGAAAGATTTTGATATTGTGTGGTATGCGTTTCGTCAACTGCAGGTGTTTCCGTATCGGCAACCACAACCGTTTTCTCTGATTTTTCAATAGCAACAGGAGCAACTTCCGCTTCTGCCTTTTCTGCGACTGTTTCTTTCGACGCTTCTTTTTTAACTTCTGCAGATTTTACTTCCTGAGGAGCATTTACTGGCTTTGGTGCTTCAGGCTTAATTGGAGTAGTTGTTTTAGTATCTAACTCAATTTTCCCTACTTGTTTCGGACCTGTAACTACAGCTTTAGCTTTAATTACTTCAAGACGTTGACGCTCTTCTTCTTGTTTTTTCTTGTCTTCAATTTCTTTTTCTCTTTCAAGACGAAGCGCTTCTTTTTCTTTTTTTATCTCTTCGCTAACACCTTTTGAGGCTTCTTTGTTGCCTTTATCACCAGCAAATTGATTTTGTAGAATATCAAACTCTTTATCGGAAATCTTAGCATTTGGATTTGCATCAATAGCAATACCCTTTTCTTTAAGATGATCGACAGCTCTTTCTAACGAAATATTTAATTCCCTTAAAACTTTGTTTATTCTAATATTTCTTTCTTCAGACATAAAATCTTTTATAAATTCTTTTTTTTAATTGGGGTGAAATCAGAATTAATCTTCAAACTCTTCTTTCAATATGCGCATTACTTCTTGTATTGTTTCTTCTTCTAAATCGGTTCTTCTCGCTAAATCGGCAACATCTTGTTTCAAAATACTTTTAGCGGTGTCTAAACCAATTTTGGCAAACTCATCAATAATCCATCCATCGATTTCATCTGAGAATTCTGTTAATTCAACATCGTCATCTTCAGCAGTACTTCCTTCACGAATTACATCCAATTCATAACCTGTTAATTGACCTGCTAATTTAATGTTTTGACCACCACGACCAATCGCTTTTGAAACTTCTTCTAATTTCAAAAATACTTCTGCATGTTTGGTTTCTTCATTAATTTTGACAGAGGAAACTTTGGCAGGACTCAATGCTCTTGTTATCAATAAAGAGGCATTAGTCGTGTAGTTTATAACGTCGATATTTTCATTGCCTAATTCACGAACGATTCCATGAATACGCGATCCTTTCATACCAACACAAGCTCCAACTGGATCAATTCTATCATCATAAGAATCAACGGCTACTTTTGCTTTTTCACCAGGAATTCTCACTACTTTTTTAATCATAATTAAACCATCAAAAACTTCTGGAATTTCTTGTTCAAATAATTTTTCCAAGAATTTTTCTGAAGTTCTAGACATCACAATTTGAGGTTTATTACCTTTCAATTCAACGCTTTCAATAATTCCTTTTACATTATCTCCTTTTCTGAAAAAATCGGATGGAATTTGTTTTTCTTTTGGCAATACAATTTCGTTTCCTTCATCATCCACCAAAATTACAACTCTTGGACGCACATGATGCACCTCGGCCGTATAGATCTCTCCAATAATATCTTTAAATTGCTTATATAAATTGGTATTGTCGTGTTCGTGAATTTTGGAAATCAAGTTTTGACGTAAGGCTAAAATAGCTCTTCTTCCTAAATCTATCAATTTTACTTCCTCAGAAACTTCTTCTCCAATTTCAAAATCAGGTTCAATTTTTCTAGCATCTGACAAGGTAATTTCTAAGTGTTCCAAATCCAAATCATCATCAGCAACCACAATTCTTCTTTGCCAGATTTCCATATCTCCTTTATCAGGGTTTATGATAATATCAAAGTTGTCATCAGAACCATACTTCTTTTTTAAAGCATTTCTAAATACATCTTCCAAAATCGCCATAAGCGTTACTCGATCAATAAGTTTATCGTCTTTAAACTCTGAGAATGATTCGATTAATGCAATATTTTCCATTCCTATATTAATTAAAATTTTATTGTAACAATTGCTTCTTTTATTTCTGAATAAGGAATTTCTTGACGTTTTTGAACGGTCTCTTTTCCTTTTCCTATTTTTTTAGGCTCTCTTGCTTGCCAAGACAACACTATATTTTGTTCATTTGCTTCCACTAATTCAGCTTCAATTGTCTCCACGTTAGTCTTAACAATTAATGTTCTTCCTACATTTTTAATGTATTGTCTCACTAATTTCAAAGGCGAACCTACACCAACCGAAGCCACCTCAAGCGCATAATCATGTTCCTCTCTGTCTAAATTGTTTTCAATTGCTCTACTTACATCGATACAATCTTGAAGGTTTACTCCAGTATCACCGTCCAAAGTTACAATAATTTTGTAAGTATCTGAAATTGATAAATCTATCAAAAACAAATTGGCTTTTTCTAGTAAAGCATCGTTTAGAAGTTTTGAAACCTGCTCTTTAAATGTCATATTTTGTATAAAAAGAGGGAAGCACTGCTTCCCTCATTATTCCATTTCTGTTTAACAATGGTGCAAATATAGAATTTTTTTTTATATTAAAACCCTTGGCTTTTATATTTTTTTTATACCTTTATACTCTATAATTTACACAAACAACAAAAATTTATCTTTTTTATAATCATGAAAAAAATTTTAATACCTACTGACTTTTCTCAAAACGCTGAATATGCTCTGAAAGTTGCTGCACAAATTGCAAGAAAAAATAATGGCGAAATCATTTTGCTACACATGCTTGAATTGCCTCACGAATCAAGCGACGCTGTTGGTTCTGGAACTGACATTCCTGAAATCATGTTTTTTAAAAATGCCGCCATCCGAAAATTAGAAGAATTAATGGATTCCGACTTTCTTGAAGGCCTAAAAGTTTCAGAAATCATCCAATTTGAAATGGCATTTGACGGAATTCTAAAAATTAGTCAAATAAACAATGTTGACTTGATTGTAATGGGTTCTCACGGCGCTAGCGGCTATAAAGAAATGTTTATTGGTTCAAATGCCGAAAAAGTAGTTCGCAACTCTGAAGTGCCTGTGCTGATTATCAAAAAAGACCAAGGTGTTTTTGAAGTAAACGATTTTGTTTTCGCTTCAGATTTTAGTGATGAAATTAAAAAACCTTTCTGGAAAGTAGTTGAGTTTGCTAACAAATTTGACGCAACATTACACTTAGTTACCGTAAACACCCCAAACAACTTTAAGTCTACTTCTGCAGCAGAAGAAGTGATGAAAAACTTCCTTTCTGGATATCAAGTAAACAAAGTAAAAACACATATTTACAACGAAACTAACGTTGAAAAAGGCATCTTAAATTTTGCTAACACCATTAACGCTGATTTGATTGGAATGAGTACTCACGGCAGAAAAGGACTTTCTCACTTTTTTAACGGAAGTATTAGTGAAGATTTAGTGAATCATTCAAAACTTCCAGTTGTCACTTTCAAGATATAATTTACAAAATAAAAAACGCTCAAATATTTGAGCGTTTTTTATATACTAAAATATCAAATTGAGATAAAACAAAAAATCCCAACTTTTCAGTTGGGATTTTTCTGTTGGTCTACAAGGACTCGAACCTTGAAAGACTGCACCAAAAACAGTTGTGTTACCATTACACCATAGACCAAAATGCACTAAACATTCATTAACTTTACTAGTTCAATACTCTAATTTTGTACCTGAATGCGGGTGCAAATTTAATACATTTTTTATTTTAAGCAAATATTTAACCGCTTTTTTATTCATAATGCCTTAAAAATATTTATGCTGTTTATTAATTTACAGATACTAAATGTTTTAAAATTATAATTCATTTTTTTTAATTTCATTGTATTATGCCATAACCTCAAAAAACAGCTAAGTTAAATGAAGGTTAAAGACTAACGAAAAGTTTATTAAACAAAAGAATACGATTATTTTTGATTCACAAAACCGAATTACAACAATTACAATCAGTATTTTTAATTTTTTGTTAAAGGGTTACACAAAAAAATAGTTTCTTTGCACTTACATTAACCTCATACTATACTATGACAACATTTGACTTTAAAAAGTGGAACAACATAATGGGTTGGTTGGCTTTTTCAATTGCATTAATCACTTACACTTTAACCGTTGAACCTACAATGAGTTTTTGGGATTGTGGCGAATACATTGCTACAACCGCTAAACTAGAAGTAGGACATCCGCCTGGAGCGCCTTTATTTCAAATGCTGGGTGCCTTTTTTGCAATGTTTGCAACAAGCAAAGAAACTGTGGCGCTAATGGTTAATATGATGTCGGTGTTTTCTAGTGCTTTCACGATATTATTTCTGTTTTGGTCATCATCAATTATATTGAAAAAAATCATTTCGTCATATACTGAAATTGATAAAAACAACAGTATTGTAATCTTAGGAAGTTCTTTTGTTGGTGCTTTAGCCTTCACTTTTTCGGATAGTTTTTGGTTTAATGCTGTAGAAGCCGAAGTGTATGCTATGGCAATGTTACTAATTGCACTACTGCTTTGGTTGGGCCTTCGATGGGAACAAGAAATGCACGAACCAAGAGGAAACCGATGGTTATTGTTAATTAGTTTGGTGGTGGGTCTGTCTTTTGGGGTACACTTCATGGCACTTTTAACCATTCCTTCTATCGGATTTTTATATTATTTCAAAAACTACAAGAAAATCACAATTAAGAATTTCATTCTAGCCAACATCATAATTGTTGCTGTACTTCTTTTTATATTCAAACTTTTACTTCCCTACACGTTGGCATTTTTTGGTAAAACCGAAATCTATATGGTCAACAATCTTGGTTTACCCTTTAATTCAGGAACTATATTTGCCTTGTTAGTAATTATTGCCTTTTTCTATTTTGGATTAAACTATACCAAAAAGAAAAATCACCCTACCTATAATACTGTATTATTGTGTATTCTTTTTGTTTTAATTGGGTTTTCAACTTGGATGATGTTGCCTATTCGCGCTAATGCTAATACGCCTATTAATGAAAACAAACCTTCCGATGCCGCAGAGGTGTTAGCTTATTACAATCGTGAACAATATGGTGTTAATCCGTTATTCTACGGACCACAATATACCGATGCCTTTGCAGGATTAGACCCTAAAACACCTTATTTGGACAAAGCTCCTAATTATGAAAGAGATGAAAAATCAGGTAAATACGTCATTGTAAATGATTATAAAAACGCCGAACAAAATTCTGATGACGCACACAAAGCAATCCTGCCTAGAATGTGGAGCCCTGATAATGTTCAAGGGTATATAAATTTTGCAGGAGTGCCAAAATTCAAAATGAATCCAGATTATGAATACGAAAGAGATTTGGCCCAATACGGAATTGACATCAATACCTTAACCGAAGAACAAGTTGCTCAATACACCGCACAACTTCGAAATGAAATGGAAAAAAACGTAGCTAAATTTAAACAAGCCTACAACCAAAAACAATTAGACAACGACAGTTACGTAGCTTTCCTAAAAAAATACAGCGATTATTTAATTGTAGAAAAACCGTCTACATGGGATAATTTAAGTTTCATGGTTGAGTATCAGTTTGGATACATGTATGGCCGTTATTTATTGTGGAATTTCGTGGGAAGACAAAACGATAACCAAGGAAGATATGATAATTTAGACGGAAATTGGCTCAGTGGAATCAAGGTTGTTGACAAGATTCATTTGGGCTCACAAGACAATTTATCGCCAGATGTCGCGAACAATAAAGGTAGAAATTTATATTATTTTCTTCCCTTCTTTTTAGGATTAATTGGTTTAATGTACCACGCTCAAAGAGATTTAAAGAGTTTTTATGTATTATTAGTATTATTTCTTTTCACTGGACTGGCGCTTAAGATTTATTTAAATGAAAGACCTTTTGAACCACGAGAAAGAGATTATGCGCTTGTAGGGTCTTTTTATGTATTTGCCATTTGGATTGGATTTGGAGTGTATGCCATTTACGAAATGATAAAAGAAAAAGTAGCCAACAAAATTGTTGGACCACTAGTGATTACTACTTGTTTACTAGCCGCTCCAGTATTGATGGCATCACAAAACTGGGACGATCACGATCGTTCTGGAAGATATACTGCAATTGCCATGGCTAAAAACTATCTGGCATCGTGTGACCAAAACGGAATTTTGTTCACTATTGGCGACAACGACACCTTCCCACTTTGGTATGCTCAAGAAATTGAGGGCTATAGAACCGACGTGAAAATAGTAAACACAAGCTTGTTGATGACCGATTGGTATATCGATCAAATGAAAATGAAAACCTATAAATCTGATGGATTACCCATTTCATTCGAACATCAACAATATGTAGCAGACAATAGAGATGCTGTTATTTTCAACAGAAAAGTAGACAGCCGATGGAATTTAAAAGATTTTATAAACTTTGCCAAAAGAGAAGACACATTGTCTAAAGTTGAAATGCAAAGTGGTCATAAATTAAATTTCTTCCCTACCAATAAAGTACGGTATGCTATTGATAAAAATGCTGTCATAGCCAATAAAGTTGTGAACGCTAAACAATACGACTCTATAGTTCCTTTTATTGATATCGATTTGAATGGCGGAGCATTGTATAAAAACCGCCTAATCATGTTTGACATCTTAGTCAATAACAACTGGAAACGACCTATTTATTTCAGCCCAGGAAGTTTTGGTGATGATGACTATTTATGGATGAAAGATTACCTTCAATTGGACGGAATGGTGTATAAATTAGTTCCTATCAAAACTCCAGTAAAAGAAGAAGATTATCCAGATATGGGACAATTGGATACCGATAAAATGTACAATCTTGCCATGAAATGGGAATGGGGTAACGGAGAAAGTTCGAAAATCTATCACGATCCTGAAACCAGAAGAAACGCCATTTCATATCGAACAAATTTATCGCGTTTAATGAAGGCATTAATCTCAGAAGGCAAAAACGATAAAGCCAAAAAAGTAATTGATTTAGCCATTTCTAAAATGCCATTAGATTATTATGGCTATTATTTAACTGTAGAACCATTTGCAACAGGCTATTATGAAATTGGCGAAAAACAAAAAGCACGCGATTTAATAACCAAATTGATGACCAAATACAAAGAAGAATTGTTATACTACAGCACATTTAATGCCGAAGATCAAAACTATATGGGGACTGATATTGTAACGGCAATTGAACGCTATAGAAGTTTATTGGAAGTAATGAAAAAACATGGCGACATAGAATTCTACAACAAAAGTAGAGGCGATTTCAATTCTTACAACAACAGATTCCAACGATTTGGTAGAGACAAAGAGTAATTAGTAATTCAACTATAATAAAGTGCCATTCATTCAGTTGTTGGCACTTTTTTTATGTACTTTTGATTGGTGACGACTTAAAATTAAATTTGCTACACATGAAACTAAGTTGGGTAAAAACACATTGGTTGGTAAAAAAAATATTTTCAAATTATGTTTGGGATATTCCAAATAAAGAAAACAAAGTTTTTTTAACTTTTGATGATGGTCCAACACCCGAAATTACAGAATGGACGCTAACACAACTCAAAAACTTCAATGTTAAAGCTACTTTTTTTTGCATTGGTGATAACCTTAGAAAATATCCTGAAATAGCACATAAGGTAATCCAAGATGGGCATTCCGTTGGAAACCACACTTACAATCATTTAAACGGATGGCAAACTACAACCTTAGAGTATATTGAGAATGCTAAGTTATATGAAGAAGAGCTCAACAAACAGAATTTTGAGCAAACGCATTTATTTCGTCCGCCTTATGGTAAAATAAAACCTTCTCAATCTAAAATATTGAGAAAATTAGGCTACAAAATAATTATGTGGGATGTATTGAGTATCGATTTTGATGCAACTATTTCTCCAGAACAATGCTTAGAAAATGTTCTTAAAAATGTAACTTCAGGCAGTATTATCGTTTTTCACGACAGCCAAAAAGCCTTCCGTAACTTGGAATTTACTTTACCAAGAACCTTAGCATTTTTAAAAGAAAAAGGATTTGTTTGTGATGTAATTGACTAAACTTGTTCTTGAACTAAACCAATTATGGTATTAGCATCCAACTCGCCCGATTGCCTCCATACCATTTGACCTTCTTTATAGATCATCAATGTTGGAAGTCCTTTTATACGAAGTGCTTCGGCTAATTCCTGATTTTTATCCACATCAATTTTAATCACTTTTGCTTTATCACCAAGTGCAGCTGCTACATCTCTAATTACAGGATGCATGATTACTGATGATTCGTTCCACTCTGTGTAAAAGTCAATTAACACAGGAACTTGAGCATTGATAAGTTCTCCAAATTTTGACATAAAACCAAAATATTTTGTTTTCTTTAGCTAAAAAAAGAAATATTACACTACAAATGTAGCATATTTAACGAATTATACTAAACTTTTCCCTTTTTTTAGTTCAATTACTGTTATTTCGGGCATAATACCCACTCTACCCGGATAGGCATGAAACCCAAAACCGCGGTTTACATAAATGTATTTTCCTGCTTTTTCATACAACCCGGCCCATTGTTCATACACATATTGCGCTGGACTCCATTTAAAAAATCCTGGAATTTCTATACCAAATTGCAATCCATGGGTATGCCCTGAAAGCATTAAGTGAAAATCTTTTGGGTGTTTATTCACTTCTGCATCCCAATGACTTGGATCGTGGCTCATCAAGATTTTAAATTCTTCTTTAGTCAAACCTTCAGAAGCTTTATGTAAATCGCCTGCTTTTTTAAATTTTACGCCCCAATTTTCTACTCCGACCAAAGCGATTTTATCGTTTCCTTTTTGAATATACGTATGCTCATTAAGCATTAAATTGAAGCCAATTTTACCGTACAAATCCTTTATATCATGAAAGTTTTTGGCTTTATCTGCCTCCGTTTTCCAATCAACATATTCGCCATAATCATGGTTTCCTAAAACAGAATATTTACCATATTTGAATTTCTTAATACGATTAAAGGTATCAATCCAAGGTAGCATTTCTTTGGCATGCGTATTGACAATATCACCGGTAAACAAAATCATATCGGCTTCTTGCTCATTAATCAAATCGATAGCATAATTAATCTTTTCAGGATTATCAAAACTACCGCTATGCACATCAGAAATTTGTGTGATTTTAAATCCGTCAAAAGCATCTGGCAAATCGGGAAAGAAAATTTGTTGGCGAATCACTTTGTAATTGTACTTCCCAAAGGTCATTCCATATATTAAAGAGGCGAATGGTATTGCGGCGATTCCTAATGCAATCTGACTTACAAAACGTCTTCTTTCAGGTAAAAAATCACCCGTAGATGCTCCAGAAAATTTAGATATTGTTCCTGATAAAATTCGGTAAACATCTTCTAAAAATAACACTAAAGTCAAAATCAACTTCGGAATCAAAACCAACAACAACAGCCCTAATGTAATCATGGTCATTTGGGTTTGCCCAACACTTCTGTCGAATTTTGTAAATTGATATCCAATAAAGATTATAGCTGCCACTGAAACCAATACATAAGTTATTAAAACCCATCGTACTTTGGTAAACGTTTTTACTGCCTGAAATGCATAAAGTTCAATAAAGGCAATAATTACTATAAATATAATCCAACGAAACGCCATATTTGAAATTTTTTAACAAAAGTAAAAATCATTAATCTACAAAAACATAAATTTTAGTTAATCTTTATTATAATATTTATGTATTAAAAACTATTTTTGTTTCAAATCAATCCCATACACTCTTATGAAAAAGACAGCACTTCTATTTTTACTAGTTCTTCCATTATTAAATTTTGCTCAAGACACTTTAACTTGCAAAAGTAACGGAAGAGTTTTTAACTCTAACCAACAAAAACTAACTTCTGAAGAAGTTAAAAGCTTGCTTGTTAATAATACCGAAGCTCTTCACTTGTATAATATAGGAAAAACTAAACAAACGTTGGGCAGTATACTTTTATATGGAGGAATGTCTACAGTTGTAATTAAGCACATTACCATGATAAATAAACATTCTGGAACAAATTCCTTAAATGCCGATACTAATAATGTAATGTACTTTGTTGGTGGTGCTATGGTAATTATTGCCATACCTATTAAATTGGGCTTTTCAAAAAAAATAAAGCGAGCAGTTGCTTTAATAAATGAAGATTTAAAAAAACCGAATACTGGATTTAATATTGAATCAACATCATTCATTTCCAACTCGAACGGTTTTGGAATTTCAATTACCTTTTAAACAAAAATCATGTCACAAAAACGACTTTACCTTCTTGACGCTTACGCCCTAATATTTCGTGGCTATTTTGCCTTTATAAAAAACCCAAGAATCAATTCGAAAGGAATGGACACTTCGGCCATTATGGGATTCATGAATGCTTTGATGGATGTTATCAAACGCGAAAAACCAGATCATTTGGCCGTAGCTTTCGATAAAGGCGGAAGTGATTACCGTTACGAAATGTACCAAGAATATAAAGCCCATCGTGACGAAACCCCAGAAGCTATTAAAATTGCCGTGCCCTACATTCAAGAATTATTGAAAGCCATGCATATTCCGATTATTGAAAAAGCGGGTTTTGAAGCCGACGATTTGATTGGAACCCTGGCAAAACAAGCTGAAAAAGAAGGGTTCAAAGTGTTTATGGTAACACCCGATAAAGATTTTGCGCAATTGGTTTCTGAAAATATTTTCATGTACAAACCGGCACGAATGGGCAACGATATTGAAATTTGGGGAATTCCTGAAGTGCTAGAAAAATTCGAAATTGAACGACCAGAACAAGTCATCGATTTCTTGGGTATGATGGGCGATGCTGCCGATAACATTCCGGGATTACCTGGCGTTGGTGAAAAAACAGCTAAGAAATTCTTGGCTGAATATGGATCTATGGAAAATCTTCTAGCCAATACGCATCAACTAAAAGGCGCTATTAAAGATAAAATCGAAGCCAATGCCGAATTGGGTTTATTGTCAAAAAAATTAGCTACTATCCTACTCGATTGCCCAGTTACCTTTGATGCCAATGATTATGAATTATCCAAACCCGATGTAGAAAAAACAGACGCGCTATTTCAAGAATTGGAATTCCGCCAAATGAAAGCGCAGTTTGACAAATATTTTGGAACTGGAAAAGAATACGACGAAATAGACACCAATGGCAATGGTACTTCAAGTGATGTGCTGCAACCTGCAAAGAAAGCTCCAGCCAAAAAAACAAACGAAGATCAATTTGATTTATTTGGATTTTCAGATGAAGAAAATGGCAAAGAAAAATCACATTCGCATTATGCCACTTTAGAAAACACCAATCATAATTACACCATTATTCAAGGTGAATTGGGTACAAAATTATTTTTGCAAAATTTACTCCATCAAACTTCGGTTTGTTTTGATACTGAAACTACTGGAATTGATGCTTTAAATGCCGAACTAGTTGGAATGTCTTTTTCATGGCAAAAAGGTGAAGCGTTCTACGTTCCGTTTCCCGAAAATCAAGAAGAAGCGCAAACTTTAGTAGATAAATTCAAACCTTTTTTTGAAAGCGAATCTATCGAAAAAATTGGTCAAAATATCAAATATGATTTGAAAATTCTGTCACATTATGGAGTTCAAATCAAAGGAAAATTATTTGATACTATGATTGCGCATTATTTGATTAATCCAGATATGCGTCACAATATGGATGTTTTAAGTGAAACGTATTTGAAATATTCGCCTAAATCTATTGAAGATTTAATTGGTAAAAAAGGCAAAAACCAATTGTCAATGCGACAAGTGCCGCTTGAAGATATTAAAGAATACGCTGCCGAAGATGCCGATGTAACTTATCAATTAAAACAAAATTTCAGTCCGATTCTCGATAAAGCCGAAACCAAAAAATTATTTGATGAGATCGAAATCCCATTAATTCCAGTTTTAGCGGCCATGGAATTGGAAGGCATCAATCTTGACGTTCCATTTCTAAAAGAAATGTCAGTTGAAATGGCTAAAGAAAGTGCTGCATTAGAACAAAAAATCTACGAAACTGCTGGCGAAAAATTCAATTTGGCTTCACCAAAACAATTGGGTGATGTTTTATTTGACAAATTAAAAATTGGTGGTGCCAAACAAAAGAAAACCAAAACGGGTCAATATGCCACTGGTGAAGAAATTTTAAGTTATTTAGCCAATGACAACCCCATTGTAAAAGACATTCTCGACTGGCGTCAAATGGTGAAATTGCAAAGCACCTACATTGATGCGTTACCCAACCAAGTTGACAAAAAAACAGGTCGCGTGCACACCGATTATATGCAAACGGTTGCTGCAACAGGGCGTTTGAGTTCGAATAATCCGAATTTACAAAACATTCCGATTCGTACAGAACGCGGCCGATTAATCAGAAAAGCATTTATTGCTCGTGATGAAAATTATACGTTATTGTCTGCCGATTATTCGCAAATAGAACTTCGAATTATTGCCGCGTTATCCGGCGAAGAAAACATGATCAAAGCGTTTCAAAATAATGAAGACATTCACCGAAGTACCGCCGCCAAAGTGTTTAATGTTCCGCTGGAAGAAGTGACTAAAGAACAACGTAGCAATGCCAAAACCGTGAATTTCGGAATCATATATGGCGTTTCTGCATTCGGACTTTCCAATCAAACCTCGCTTTCGCGAAAAGAAAGTGCCGAGTTGATTGAAGCCTACTATGCAACTTACCCAAAATTGAAATCGTATATGAGCAATCAAGTAGATTTTGCTAGAGAAAATGGTTATGTGCAAACCGTTTTAGGAAGACGTCGTTATTTAAAAGATATTAATTCGGCCAACATGATGGTGAAAAGTGGTGCGGAACGAAATGCCGTTAACGCTCCTATTCAAGGTTCTGCAGCTGATATTATCAAAATTGCCATGATCAATATTCACAAAAAACTATCTTCCGAAAACTGGAAATCAAAAATGTTATTGCAAGTTCATGACGAATTGGTGTTTGATGTTCACCTTTCAGAATTAGAAAAAATAAAACCACTAATCAAACACGAAATGGAAAACGCTTTCAAAATGGACGTACCATTAGAAGTAGAAATGGGCACAGGTAAAAACTGGCTGGAAGCACATTAAAAAAAGCGACGTAAAGTCGCTTTTTTATTTATAATTTTCTAGTCGATTCGCGTTGTCGCAACTCGGTTTTAATTACCGTAGTTTTATGATTGTAAATTTCTTCTTTACTTTCTAATTTATCAATCAGCATTTTGGTAGCTACTTCGCCAATTTCTGGTCCGTGTTGACTTACCGTAGACATACTAGGAGTCATTCTTCTTGACCAAACGCCATCAGCAAATCCAATAACAGAAAGTTCTTCCGGAATTTTCAAACCTTTTTTAATACCCAATTTCATAGCCGTTACCGAAGCATGCTCATCTAAAGCAAAAACGGCATCTACTTTATTTTTATCAAAAAATCCTTTCGCTTTAGTATCAAAACCTTCTTCAGATTCAGCTAAAACGATAAGGTTTTCTTCCGCTTGCAAACCATTTTCTTCCAAGGCTTTGAAAAAACCTTTAGCACGCAACTTTCCAACACTCAAATTATCAATAGTCGAAAAAAGCGCAATCTTTTTACATCCTGTTTTTATCAAATGATTGGTAGCATCAAAGGCTGAATCCAAATCATCCACCACCACTTTATCACAATTCACTTCATCTGCAATACGGTCAAACATTACAATCGGTGTACCTTCGTTGATAATGGTTTTAAAATGATCAAATTTGTGCAACTTTTGTGCTTCTTCCGAAATAGATAGAATAAAACCATCAATCGTTCCGTTACTCAACATCTCCAAAGCATTAATCTCTTTCTCTAAAGACTCATTCGAAATACACGTAATTACCTTATATCCTTTTTCATCCGCTACTTTTTCAATACCAGTAAAAACCTTGGCAAAAAAAGAATTCAAAATATTAGGAATGATCACACCAATAGTTCTTGTAGAACGGTTTTTCAAATTCAAACCAATAACATTTGGCTTATAATTTTTCAACTTAGCATACTCTTGAACACGAAGTTTCGTTGGTTCACTAATTTCCGGACTGTCGTTCAACGCTTTAGAAACGGTCGATACAGAAACTCCTAATTCTTTGGCAATCTGTTTTAAAGTGGCTTTCGATTTCATTGGTCTATTTATATAAATGGTAAAAATAAGAAAATAAAATTTAGAAGCGAATGGTTTGGAGCATTTTTGTAATCCGTTTTCCTGCCTTCCTCCCAAAACTTTGCCAAAAAGCAAAGGTTTTTCCTTCCAGTCAGGGCTAAAAAGCCAACAAAAGGCACTTTATAAAACGTTAAAATTCAAAATAGTAATTAAAATTGGAAATCATTTTTGCATATATAATAAATAATTGTACTTTTGCACTCCCTTAATTGGGAATGGAATGTTTAATTAAAATAAATTATTGTGAACACATTAAGCTACAAGACAGTTTCAGCAAACAAAGCCACAGCAGACAAGCAGTGGATTGTTGTAGATGCTGAAGGTCATAACTTAGGTCGTTTTGCTTCTAAAGTTGCGATGCTTTTAAGAGGTAAATACAAACCAAGTTATACACCGCACGTTGACTGTGGAGATAACGTAATTGTTATCAACGCAGAAAAAATCAACCTTACTGGTAACAAGTTAGATGACAAAACGTACATCAGACACACAGGTTACCCAGGAGGACAAAGAAGTTTAACTGCTAAAGTAATGCAACAAAAAAATCCTGCATTATTAGTAGAAAAAGCTGTAAAAGGAATGCTACCTAAAAACAAATTAGGTGCTGAGTTATTCCGCAATTTGAATGTAAATGTTGGTACTGAGCACAAACACGCTGCTCAACAGCCAAAAACCGTAAACCTTAACGACTTAAAGTAATGGGAGTTATTCACAAAATCGGTAGAAGAAAATGTGCTGTGGCACGTGTCTATGTTTCTGAAGGAACAGGAAAAATCACCGTAAACAAAAGAGAATTTAACAACTACTTCCCAACAGCTACTTTACAGTACAAAGTATTACAACCAATGTCTATGACAAACAACGTTGAAAACTTTGATGTAAAAGTAAATGTATATGGTGGTGGTTCAACAGGTCAAGCAGAAGCTGTGAGAATGGCTATTGCTAGAGCAATGTGTGAGGTAGAAGCTGAAAACAGAGCTATCCTTAAACCAGAAGGATTACTAACAAGAGATCCAAGAATGGTAGAACGTAAAAAATTCGGTCAGAAAAAAGCACGTAAGAGATTTCAATTCTCTAAACGTTAATATTCGATTTTTATCAGAATATTTTTTCAACACCATTTTTACAATTAAAATTGAATTAAAAACAAAGTTGTCGATATTCCTTATCAAAAGGGAATTAGTTTAGCATCTAAATTTTCAAGACATACCGAAAGTGACTACTTGAAAATTGCTAATCACGGAACGTAAACTATTACACAATGGCAAACAAGATTGACGTTAAAGAATTATTAGAGGCAGGTGTTCACTTTGGACACATGACTCGTAAATGGGACCCAAACATGGCTCCTTACATTTATATGGAACGTAATGGTATTCATATCATTAACCTATATAAAACAGCTGCAAAAATTGAAGAAGCTAACGAAGCTATGAAAAAAATTGCAGCATCTGGTAGAAAAATACTTTTCGTAGCTACCAAAAAACAAGCAAAAGATATTGTTTCAGAAAAAGCATTAGCTTGTAACATGCCGTACATCACAGAAAGATGGCCTGGTGGTATGTTAACAAACTTCGTTACTATCCGTAAAGCTGTTAAAAAAATGGCTACTATTGATAGAATGAAAAAAGACGGAACATTCATGACACTTTCTAAAAAAGAAAGACTTCAAGTTGATCGTCTTCGTGCGAAATTAGAGAAAAACTTAGGTTCTATCGCTGACATGTCTAGATTACCTGCTGCATTATTTGTAGTGGATATCAAAGCTGAACACATCGCAATAAAAGAAGCACAAAAATTAAACATTCCAGTTTTCGCAATGGTTGATACTAACTCTGATCCACGTGAAGTAGATTACGTTATCCCAGCCAATGATGATGCTTCTAAATCAATTGACAAAATTTTGACTTTAGTAACTGATGCTGTAAAAGACGGATTAGCAAACAGAACTTCTGATAAAGAAGCTGATGATGCTACAGAAGTTGAAGCAGTAGAAGTTGTTGCCGCTCCTGAAGTTGCTGCCGTTGTTGAAACTGCTGCTCCTGAAGTGGAAGCTGCTGAAGAAACTAAATCAGAAGAATAAAACAAAACAATTACGAATTATGAATTGTGAATTGCGTATGTTTTGCGTAATTCGTAATTCGTAATTCGTAATTTCTTTTAAAAGAATTTTTTAATCTTAAAATAAAAAACAAAATGGCAACAATTACTGCTGCAGACGTAAATAAATTAAGAACAATCACAGGTGCAGGGATGATGGACTGCAAAAAAGCATTAGTAGAAGCTGATGGAGATTTTGATTTAGCAATCGAAAACCTTAGAAAAAAAGGTCAAAAAGTGGCTGCTAACAGATCAGACAGAGAATCTACTGAAGGTGCTGCTATTGCAGTTGTAAATGCTGATAAAACATCTGGTGTTGTAATCACATTGAACTGCGAAACTGACTTCGTTGGAAAAAATGAAGGTTTCGTAAAATTAGCTACAGATTTAGCTAATCAAGCTTTAAACTATGATACTAAAGAAGCCTTTTTAGCTTCAGATTTTAATGGTATCACTGTTGCTGACAAATTAATTGAGCAAACGGGTGTAATTGGAGAAAAAATTGAAATCGCTTCTTTCGCTAGATTGAATGGTGCTTTTGTTGGTTCTTACATTCACGCTGGTAATAAAATTGCGGTTTTAACTGCTTTATCTGCTAATGTTGAAGGTGCTGAAGAAGCTGCTAGAAACGTAGCAATGCAAGCTGCTGCAATGAATCCAATTGCTTTAGATGAAGCTGGTGTTGATGCCTCAATCATTGAAAAAGAAATTGAAATCGCTAAAGACCAATTGCGTCAAGAAGGAAAACCAGAAGCTATGTTAGACAATATCGCTAAAGGTAAAATCCAACGTTTTTACAAAGACAATACTTTAGTAAACCAAGATTATATTAAAGATGGTTCGATGAGTGTTGCTGCTTATGTAAAATCGGTTGACGGCGGATTAACTGTTACTGGATTTAGCAGAGTTGCTTTAGGATAATTTTAAAGACAACATACGAAGTACGAAGTACAACGTATCTACAATAGAAAACCTCGTTTCTTAATTGAAATGAGGTTTTTTTATTGCATTACATTTTACGATAATCAGTTCTACACTAAAAAAGCATGATAATTAAACAACTATTAAAATCTAAACTCCGTTTTAGGATTCACAAATTTATTTCTATATTTATTGAAATTTATGGATTGCCAATGCTGGTCTTGAACCTACATCATTAGTTTTATTATAAACCTAACACTTTTATACTCTTGAAAAAATCGCTATTCCTTTTATCGCTCCTATGCTCTTCCCTATTATTGGCACAAAAAGAAAAAACGTTGTTTTGGGAAATCTCGGGCAACGGATTGACTAAAAACTCGTATTTATATGGCACGATGCACGTAAACGACAAGGTTTCGTACCATCTTTCGGATGCTTTTTTTAAACATCTTTTAAATTCTGATATTGTTAGTAACGAAAGTGATCCCGAGACTTGGGATGAAATTATTGGTTTAATTAAAAAAAATTCGTTGGAATCGCCGTATAATTTTTACCGTTCCTTTTATATGAATCCGGTTAAAAAAGAAACGATTGGAACCTCTTTTGAGAATACCAACTATTTTACCAACATGCTTTCGGGTATCGAAGGAGCACAAGCCGATTTTCAAGAAAATACCGTTTTGGATATGTTTATCTATCAAACGGGTAGAAAATACAAAAAACGCATAGTCGGTTTAGAAAGCGCTAAAGAATCGATTCTTTCCATCATGAGAATCAATCCCGATGAAGCCAAACCCGACGATAAAAACATTGAAAAGTTAATGAAGCTAATGAAAAATGGCAACTTCAATGAAACGTTGAAAAACTATTATCGAGAAAAAGACATCGTGATGTTGGATTCTATTTATAAATTGATGTTTTCTAAAAAAGTACATAACGTATTGATCGGCAACAGAAACGTTATTATGGCAAAAAGCATCGATTCGCTTGCACGAACTGGTAGCTTATTTTCTGCTATTGGCGCGGCGCATCTGGCAGGAAAAGAAGGTGTTATTCAACTCTTGCGAAATAAAGGCTACACGGTAACACCAATTATTGATGTTATTTCGGAAGATGGCCAAAAACAAAAGAAAGCAATTGAAGATTTTTTTCCAAATCCAGGATTTACGATTTCTTCCACAACAGATGAAATGGTCAAAATGCCCTTGAATAAGAAAATTATTCGGAATGATGAAAATATTGGATCGCCAGATTTTACTAACGGTGGTGCCATAAACATCAAACGAATACCGCTAAATTCTTTTCTCGACAAGAAGAATGAACTCTATAATCCGAAGTCGTTGGACAGTTTGTTTTTTGAAAATATTGCTGGCGAAATAGTGGAAAAAAACGCAATAAAAGACGAGAATTATGTAGGTTACGACATCAAAAATACCACCAAAAACGGCAACAATCAGCATTGGCGATTTTACATCACACCATTAGAATTAATTACGGTTTCGATGACTGGTCCGGGCAACTACACCAAACAATTTGACAAAGAAATTTTTGACAAAATCAAGATTAAATCTATTAAAAATACATGGGAAAAAGTTACCCCAAAAAAAGGCGGTTTCTCTGTTGTTGTTCCTTCGTTTAACTTAGTGTATGGAAATGATCAAGACGAAGTAAAAAACACCGACATTCAAGCCTATGATGCCAACGAAAAAGCGTATTATTTTCTGTCTGAACGTACACTCAACAGCACACAAGAATTGGAAGATACTGAGTTTGAATTGAAACAAATGCACTATGAATTTTACCTTCAACACGAAATAGATTCAACCAAAACCAATTATGATACGTTGCGAAAATCGTTTACATCCGAATCTAAAATTGGCACTAAAACGATTAAATTGAAATCGGTCATTCATGGCGAAAAGTATTATTTATTAGGAACCGTAAATTCGTCTGATGCCAATACGAATAAGTTTTTCGACTCATTTCAGGAAGAAAAATTCAATTACCTAGCCGAAGCAAAAACGTATAACGATACGGTTGCCAAACTTCAAATAGATATTCCTAAGAAACAAAACGAAAACCTGTTTTTAGACTTAAACCAAGAAAGAAGAGCATGGAAAAGCAAAAATGCTTTCATTTCTAAATCGGTAGAACATACTTTCTATTCAGAATCTGGAAAATCGGTAGATTTAGAATATTACAAATACCATCGCTATGAATATGTACAAAACTTAGATTCCATAAAAAGTGATTTTAGAAAAACCTTTCTTAAAGAATCGTTGTTTACAGAAAATCCATACGAAGATGAGTATGATGACGATTATGAAGACTCTACTACAAGTGTTTCTTTATTGAATTATGATTTCAATAGCCGAAAAGGATTCACCAAATCACAATGGAATAAAATTATGGATGACAAAGAAGATCGTTATGAGATTATTAGCGAATCAACTTCTTACGATAAAGAGAAAAACATACATGTTTTTGAAGCCTTAGTTTCTCGTCCAAAAGCGACTCAAGCTATAAAATATAAGGTGTTTTTTAACGGAGATTCCAACACCCAATTAACGGCCTTGGTTGATAGAAATTATAAAAATGACGATTCGTTTATAGAGAAAACCTTCAATTCTGTTGTTTTTAAAGAAAAGAATGCCACTTCTGTTTTTGATGATAAATTAAAAGTTTTCATGGAAGATGTGATGAGTGAAAAAGACACCATTCGTTATTCGGCGATGAATTCGGTTTTTCAATTAAAAATCAACAAAGAAGATTTTGACACAGTGACTAATTTCATAGACTCTTTTCAGTTTAAAGACAGTGAATTAAACGCTTTGGAAATTCTTATTAAAAAAATAGGCGAAATTGAAGATCCTCGTGTAATTCCGTATCTCGATGGGTTATACAAGAAAGATGATGCTAAAACAGCTGTTCAAATTAGTGTTTTGGAAGCACTTACTCATCAAAAATCAAAATCAGCTTACAAAAAAATAGCCGAATTATTAGCTTACGATTTACCGCTTTCCGATAATGAGTATGAAATCAAAAACCTGTTTTCTAGCTTTGAAGAAGATTTGGAAAACAGCAAAACACTGTTCCCAGAAATCTTCCAATATTACAGCATTAAGGAATACAATGCGCCAATCATTAATTTCTGCAATACCCTTTTTGATGCCAATGTAGTTCCTGCAAAAAAACTAAATTCGTTTAGAAAAATCATCGAAACCAACGCCAAATTAGAATACAAAAGAATTGCCAGTTGGAAAGAAAAAAACCCGATTGAAGACGACGACAAAGCCTCTGCTGCGGATATCGTTAAAAAAGCAATGGCAGCAGTTACTAATGCTTCAAACGAAGATGAAATACAAGAAGTGGTAGATTATTCTGAATCTGTTGAAACCTCTGAAGCTCCAGTTGCCGACTTACTCAATTACATGAGTTTACTTTCTAATTTTCCAGAAAATACTGATTCAAAGGCATTACTAACTAAAATAAAGAAGCTTGATATTCCGCAGTTGAATGTAGAGTTACTCCGATTGGGAATAATCAACAACACGTATTCTGATGCCGAAATTCAGGAAGCTTTAAACAATTCTAAAACCAAATACATCACCGTTCAATTGCTATTGAACCAAGACAAAAAAAGCTTTATAGAACATATCGAAGACGACGAAATTGCCAAAGCAGCGGTCATTAATTTTGAAAACCTTAAAGAAAAAGATGCTATTTCATTACTAGAAAAACAAGTTGTAGCCAATAATGGAAAAGAAATCACGTATTTTTTCTTCGAAATTGTTAGAAAAGTCGACAAAGATGAAGTAGCCAAAAAAGAATTGTATCCAATTGCTTTCATCAATGACGGCAAAAAAATCAATGCTTTAGCTTACAAAGTATTTAGTTCTGAAAACATTTCGGAAGACGATGATGTTAAGAAAAAGTGCGCCGAAATTATCACCGAATCCTTAAATGAAAAACACTCGAGAGCTTCTTTTAAGAAACAAAAAGATGAAAATATAAATTTCCCTTTAGAAGATTATTAATATCTATGTTTAGATCTAGAAAAGATACCGTTTATGTTATTCTTGCTGGAATATTTATTACCAATGCTGTAGTAGCAGAACTTATTGGTGGTAAATTAATTGATGTTTTTGGCGTTCCGATGAGTATCGGAATTTTGCCTTGGCCGATTGTTTTTGTCAGCACCGATTTGATTAATGAATATTTTGGCGAAAAAGGAGTTCGAAAACTATCCCTAATTACGGCTTCTTTAATTGCCTACACCTTTTTGATATTATATTTTGCCATAAAAATTCCGTCCACCGGCATCAGTTCGGTCAGCACCGACCAATTTAAAGCGGTTTTCGGACAAAGCCAATGGATTATTGTTGGAAGTATCGTAGCGTTTTTAGTATCGCAATTAATTGATGTAACGTTATTTCATTTCGTAAAGAAAAAAACAGGAGACAAAATGATTTGGTTGCGAAGCACAGGTTCTACTGTAATTTCACAACTATTTGACAGTTTTATCGTATTGGGAATTGCCTTCTGGGCCACTGGTATAATGACAACCGAACAATATCTAAAATCGGGAATAACGGGTTATTTTGTGAAATTAATTATTGCCATTTTAATGACGCCTATGATCTATTTAGGCCATTCACTAATTGAAAAATACTTGAAAAAAGATGCAAACTAAAATTCGATGTGCTTGGTGTGAAAAAGACGATTTGTATCGTGATTACCATGATAACGAATGGGGAAAACCTGTTTATGACGATGATAAATTATTTGAGTTTTTAATTCTAGAAACATTTCAAGCTGGTTTGAGTTGGTACACTATTTTGAAGAAAAGAGAAAACTTTAGAACTGCTTTTGATAATTTCGACTATAAAAAAGTGGCCAATTATGATGAAGTAAAAATCCAAGAATTACTTCAAGATGCAGGAATCATTAGAAACCAATTGAAAGTTAGAGGCACGATTTCTAATGCTATTGCTTTTATAAAAGTGCAAGAAGAATTCGGAAGTTTTTCGAAATACATTTGGGCATTTACCGATGGGAAACCAATTGATAACAACAGAAAATCACTAAGAGAAGTTCCGGCAACGACGCCACTTTCAGACGCAATTAGTAAGGATTTAAAGAAACGCGGCTTCAAGTTTGTGGGCTCAACAGTAGTGTATGCTCACATGCAAGCCACAGGAATGGTAAATGACCATATAGAAGATTGCTGGACGAAACGTTAATTTTCAATTGCAGTTTTCAGTTTTTCATTCAGAAATCTCATTCCATTTACGATTTTAATATTGATTTTAAATTGTATCTTTATTAGATAATTAATCAATCATGTTTCGCCACAAAGGAAGTAGAAGAACCTATTTACACAATTTGCGATTAGCCTCCAATCTATCATTTATTGCGGGTATTGTAAATATTGCTGGTGTGCTTTCTGTGGCTACATTAACTACAAATGTCACAGGTCATTTTGCTTATTTTGCTGAAGAAGTTTCATTAAAAAATTATTCAAAGTCAATAACCTTTTTACTTTTTATTTTCTTTTTTCTTGTTGGTGCATTTGTTTGTAACACTTTAATTGAAATTATATCAAAAATTAAACCCCGAATTGCTCATGCTTTTCCAATGGGAATTGAAGTCTTAATTTTGACAATTGTAGGTTTGGGATGTGTTACCCATCAAGAACATATTGCTTATTTATTGCTCTTTGCGATGGGAATTCAAAATGCCTTGGTTACTCAAATTTCTCAATCCGTTGTAAGAACAACACATCTTACTGGATTATTTACAGATTTAGGAATTGAATTGTCACAACTTTTATTTTATAAGAAGCCCGAAGAAAAAACTCGATTAAGAAGAAGTGTTTTTCTCCGACTTTCCATTATTTTCTTTTTCTTTTTAGGGTGTGTTCTTGGCGGATTTTTATTTGAAAAATTCAAATTGAAAATACTGCTTTTTGCAGCTTTATCCCTTACTATTGCTTTATTATTCGACAATATTGTGATCTATTATCATTTAACTAAAAGAAAAATAAAATCGAGTTTTCATGACGAAGATGAGAATTAAGAGTTTAGTATCATCATAAAAGTTGCTCTTGAGATTTCAAAAGCACCCAATTTTTCTAAATGATCATTGTGCACTTGACAGTCTAATAGCTTATAATTATTGGTTTTTAAGTAGTCTATCAACTTCACAAAAGCCACTTTACTAGCATTTGGCACTTTAGAAAACATGCTTTCACCACAAAAAACATGACCTAAATCTACACCATACAATCCGCCAACCAGTTCGTTATTTTGCCAAACTTCAAACGAGTGGGCTTTACCCAAACGATGCAATTTTGTATATGATTCTATGATGTCATTGGTAATCCAAGTACCTTCTTGGCCTTTACGAGCAATCGTTTGACAATTCGAAATCACGGCCTCAAAATTTTTATTCATAGTAACCTCAAAAATATTTCTGTTGATGATATTTCGAAGACTTTTGGAAACCTTATAATCGTGTGGATTGACTACCATTCGCTCGGGCGGTGACCACCATAAAATAGGCTCATCGTCGTTAAACCATGGGAAAATTCCGCTATGATAAGCCAACAGTAATCGCTCTACCGACAAATCACCACCCAAAGCCAAAATCCCTTCGTAGGAAGCTTCATCAACTGGTGGAAAATAGAGTTCTTTGGTTAGAAAATACATTTTTGAGAAAATAGAAAAAAGAAGAAAGAGAAAAGATTTAGTAAGCAAAAGCCATTCTAAAATTTACAAAAAATTAGAATGGCAGTCTTTATTCTTTACTTTATTCTCCTGTTAGAAAGGCAAATCGTCGTGTTCTTCTTCTTTAAAATTCGTTGCTGGTGCAAATGCTTCTGCTGCTGGCATTGGAGGCATTTGTTGTGCAACTGGAGCTTCTGTTTGTAATTTTTCAATTCTCCAACCTTGGATAGAATTAAAATATTTAGTTTCTCCTTGTGGGTTTACCCATTCTCTACCTCTTAAATTGATAGAAACTTTTACCGCTTCACCGGGAGTATAATTATTTAACAAATCGCATTTATCTTGAGTAAATTCAATCATAATGTGTTGTGGATACTGCTCATCTGTAGTTACCACTAACTCTCTTTTTTTAAACGAAGCACTTACTTGTTGCTCTGCATTAATCACTTTTACTTTTCCTAAAACTTCCATAATATAATTGTTTATTGTTTGGCTAAAAGCACTTTCCATGCGGTTAGCACTTCATTTTTATCTAAATATTCTTTGGCTAATTGGTGTTTTTTCAGTTCATCATCGGCACTTAAAACTCCTTTTACTCCAAAATTTTGTTTTACAAATATAGTAATTTCTTCTTCGGTTGGCAAGGCTTCAACATTTCCTAATTTACCTAAATCGTTTCCGTCAAAAACAGTACTTTCTTTAACAAAATTTGGTATAGCATCCACACCAATTCCTAAAGTAGCCAATGGTTTTTCAACTTCAAACAATCCTTGATTGGCTCTTGAATACCAATTGCCACCTAGTCTTGAAACCAAATCAATTTTCACTGGATCGATGGTTCCATTAGCATCTAAAACAGCTTCATTGATGTGTATTTTTACGACTTCACAAATAATCAAATTTCCAGCACCACCTTCGGTTCCAAGAGCGATGATTTCGTTGACTTTACATTCCAATTGCACTGGGCTTTCGGCCACGCGATAGGGCTTTACAATTTCGGATGGAATCGGCGTTAATCCTGCTTTTTCAAATTCGTTCACTCCATCGGGATATTCTGTACTGGACAACGACATTTGCTGCACAATATCATAATTCACCACATTAATCACAACTTGTTTGGTATCTTGACAATTAATCAATGTGTGTTTAATGGAATTGTCTCGTACGCGTCGTGCTGGTGAAAAAACTAAAATTGGCGGATTCGAACTAAAGATATTAAAGAAACTAAACGGCGATAAATTGGGTTTTCCATTTTTATCTAATGTACTTGCAAATGCAATAGGTCGAGGTGC
The DNA here is from genome assembly GCF_057809695.1 of Flavobacterium sp. FG139. NCBI lineage: Bacteria > Pseudomonadati > Bacteroidota > Flavobacteriia > Flavobacteriales > Flavobacteriaceae > Flavobacterium > Flavobacterium sp. FG139. Next base: position 73,743 of record NZ_JBMDKL010000006.1, on the reverse strand, counting down.
CACGGCACTTTGTAAATAACCTTGTAATTTTACAGGCGAAAGTTCTTTGGGATCGATTGTTAACATAAAGATTTAGTTTGCACAAAGATAGTAAATCGATGAGTACAGCAATTTGAATAATGGATACAATTTTGAAAAAAATCCTTACTTTTAAACAAAAATTTATACATGCAATTTTCCGAAAGACGAAACATTACACGCTGGATCATTATCATTGCATCGTTCTGCATTGTTTTGCTTATTTTATGGAATACGTATTCCTTTTTTCAAATCTTTAAAACGGAAGAACGCAACAAAATGGAGCAATGGGCACAAGCTCAAAAAACACTCATAAACTCTGATATCAATACCGACTTAGAGTTGCCTCTTAAAATCATCCAAGATGCTCGCATTCCGATTATTGTTACACAAGACAACAAAATAATTAATCACACCAATATTGATAACGACATTGAAAAAGATTCGTTAAAACTAAAAGCCTTTCTGGAAGAATTAAAATCGCAAAACGACGCTATTAAAATGGAATACCTGCCGGGTAAGTTTCAATACTTTTATTACGGCGATTCATCTTTGCTGAATAAATTAAAATATTATCCAATTGCCTTATTGCTGATTATTTTCTTGTTTGGCACTGTAGTTTACAATTTCTATCGAAGTACCAAAATGGCCACTCAAAACAAACTTTGGGCCGGAATGGCAAAGGAAACCGCGCATCAAATTGGGACACCTTTATCGTCATTAATAGGTTGGCTCGAAATTATGAAAGCCGATAATGTAGATGAAACCACGATTTCTGAAATTGAGAAAGACATCAACCGTTTGCAAATTATTACCGAACGTTTTTCTAAAATTGGATCGGAACCCATTTTGGAACAAAAAAATATTGTGGAAGAAACATTTAGATCGTTTGATTATTTAAAATCGCGTTTTTCTAATCAAGTGGAATTTAGTTTTACAGCACCCAACAATCCCATAATGGTTTTATTAAATCCAGAACTTCACAGTTGGACGATTGAAAATCTTATGAAAAATGCTATTGATGCAATGAAAGGTCGCGGAAAATTAAGTTTGGCGATAGAAAACGATGGACAGCATATAAAAATCAACGTTTCTGACAGCGGAAAAGGAATTCCGAAGAATCAATTTAGACGCGTTTTCGAACCTGGTTTTACCACCAAAAAACGAGGCTGGGGTTTGGGTTTGTCGTTAACTAAAAGAATCGTAGAAGAATACCACAAAGGAAAAATAAAAGTATTACAATCTGAAATTGACAAAGGAACTACCATGCAGATTTTGTACAAAAAAGCAAAGTAGTCTACTCTTTTCTTCGGTATTTTTTTACCTTGCTTTTTTGAAAAAACACAGCTTTTTCTCCATCCCATTTGTAAATTTCTTGCCATTCCTCAACATCAAAAATCGGATGAATAGCCTCTTCGTCTTGCGATTGACCTTCTTTAAAAACTTTTAGTATCATGTCGGGCTTTCCTCCTTTTTCTTTTGGAAAAATAAAATCTTCCGTATGATAGTAAATTCCGGCATCGCCTACAGCAAATTTACTTGGCAATTGTATCATTTTAGTGCCGTTCCAAGCGAAATAATAGAATAGTGATGCCACTCCGCACGCTTCTCCTTCAAAACTAATTCTGTATATATCCACCACATTTGTTAACCCTAAACCTCCTATTGCTTTGTTTTGAAAATAAGAACTTTCACCCAAACTTTCTTGAACTGTTTTTTGACCCAAAAACACATTTTGATCGTTTAAAACTTTAGCAGAAATGGAAAAAACATCCATACTGTCCTTCTTTCTAATTTCATATTTATCTAAGGTCGTTAGAAAGGTTAACCCTTTCTTTTTGGCATATCCCAACGCTATAAAGCCTTTCCACAGATACCCTTTAGAAATAGTACCTAATTTGTTTTGGTATTCAATTTCAACCCAAGACACATTCAGCCCTTTGATGGCATAATCAATATCCGTCGATTTGAGTACCGTTATCTCTTTTCCCATTTGAAGGGAATCCAACAAAGCCGCTTTAGTAGAAGGATTTTCTCTGACATAGCAATTGGCAACACCTACCATAGCTTTCCTATTTTCTTCGTTACTCCAGTAATAATTATGCGAACTTCTCTCTTGAGAAAACGCTCTTATTTGAGTAAGCAATACCAGTATTAATAAGGCTTTTTTCATATTTACAACAATAAAAACTCCACAAACTTACCGAAGAAACTGCAAATTTGTGGAGCTTGTTTAATTTTTTATTTTACAAATTATTTTGAATTGCTTTGGCTAAATCCTCAAAGGCTTCTTTGGTTAAAGCAACTTTGTTTTGAAAACGCATTTCATCCATTTCGTTTAGCGGAATCAAATGAACGTGTGCATGCGGCACTTCCAACCCAATTACTGCCATTCCAATTCGTTTACAAGGCACCGTTTTTTCTAGTGCTATTGCGATTTTTTTTAAAAATGCCATCAACGCCAAATACAAATCGTCTTCAATGTCAAACAACTTATTGATTTCTTGTTTCGGAATACACAACGTGTGTCCTTTGGCATTGGGATTCACATCTAAAAATGCCAAAAAATTATCATCTTCAGCGATTTTATAACATGGAATTTCTCCGTTGACTATTTTGGTGAAAATACTCGACATGATTAGTCTCTTGAAATTTCTAACACTTCAAATTTCAACGTACCATTAGGTACCGTGATTTCTGCTATTTCTCCTACAGATTTCCCTAACAAACCTCTACCAATTGGAGAAGTTACCGAGATTTTTCCTGTTTTTAAATCGGCTTCACTTTCGGCAACTAAAGTATATTTTAGTTCCATTCCGTTGGCTTGATTTTTAATTTTTACGTTTGATAATACCAAAGCTTTAGACAAATCTAAATTACTTTCGTCAATCAATCGTGCATTAGAATACACTTCTTCCAATTTAGCGATGCGCATTTCCAACATTCCTTGCGCTTCTTTGGCAGCATCGTATTCTGCATTCTCAGACAAATCGCCTTTGTCTCTGGCTTCTGCTATGTCTGCTGATGCTTTAGGGCGCATCACACTTTTTAAATGATCTAATTCTTCTTTTAATTTTTTCAGTCCGTCTGCTGTGTAATAAGATACAGTGCTCATAATTTCATTTCTTTATTTACTGCTATTCTAAAATTCAAATTGTTAAATAGTAGTTATTATTTGGATTGTAGTATATCAAAAACTACCTTTTAGTCGTTATCATAAAATAGAAAAAATCCCATCGCAACGGGATTTCTTTTTTCAAAGATATATAATTTGTATATTAAATTCCTACTTTTGTATGATAATGAAATACAAAGTTAACGAAATTAATTTTTTTTGAACCAATCTTTTGCTAATTTTTTTAAAATGAAAAAGACACTGTTACTAATTGCATTTTCTGTTGTGTTGTTTGGGTGTTCTAAAGACAAATTCAACAACAATAACCCATATTTACCCAACTATGCTTTTTCAATGGATCTCAACACTAATTTACCGAGTTATTCCAATTTGAAATTTACCGGAAATGCAGTACGAGTTTATCCCACAAATGGCCCATCCAAAGGTGTTATTGTTTTTAATACCGGAAGTACTTATAATGCTTTTGATGGTGCATGCCCTAATCAAGCTTTGAGCACTTGTTCTTTATTAACAATTAGCGCTTCTAATGCCAATTGCCCTTGTTCAAGCGAAAACTACAATCTATATACGGGTCAAGCGCCCGGAAAAGAATATCCTTTAAAACAATACCGCGTTGAAGTAAACGGTGATGTTGTTAGGGTGTACAATTAAGAGAAAAGCCAAGTCAGAAATACTAACTTGGCTTTTTTTATTAAAAACTATTTCTAAAATTTTAACGTCAATCCCAACAAGAAATTTCGTCCTGCTTGCGGATAATAGTACGGATATACATCATACATATACCCGTTAGAAATGTATTTTTTATTGAAAGCATTGTTCATCAATCCAGTGAATACAATCGATTGGAACACCGATTTTGGTTTGATTTCATACGATACATTCACATCATTCACGAAATAATCGGGTAAACGAGCTTCTTGTAATTCGATGTTGTTCAAATACTGCTCGCCTACAAATTTAGACAGTAAGGACAATTGTAACTGTTCTGTTGGTTTGTAAACAAATATATTTCCTGCCACTACATTTGGTGAATACGCAATATTTTTATTTCCGAAGTTTGTTCCGTCAACATTCAAATCGACATTTTTATTTTGACTTATCGTAATATTTGGTCGAATAAACACTTGCTCTGAAAGTGAGATGGTCGCATCAACTTCCAATCCCAATCGGTAGCTTTTTTCACTATTCGAACGTATCGGATTTCCAACACCATCCAAGTTACCTGTTAAAATTAATTGGTCTTTATACGCCATATAATACACATTGGTATTTAATTTTACTTTTGTCGAAGCATAGCGCCAACCCAATTCGTAGTCATTCAATTTTTCAGGTTTCACGGTACCACCTTCGTAATCGGTTCGGTTGGGTTCGCGATTGGCTCTGGCATACGATACATACAAACTGTTTTTAGTGTCGATAGTATAATTCAAACCCGCTTTTGGATTGAAGAAATGGAACGTGTCGTTTACCAAATTAGCGCCTAAACCATTCGCTTTGTAATTCACGGTTCTGTATTGCAAATCGCCATAAAGGCTGAATTTTTCGGTCAGTTGATAGTTGATTTTTGCAAACACATTGCCATCCGTTTTATTACCGTAATCATCATAATAATGATCGCCCAATTCACTAGTAGAAGCATATCGTGCCCAAATTACTTTGCCAAAATGCTTTCCGTTGTATTTGTTCCAAGCGCCACCAAAAATAAAATCGACTTTGTCTTTTTTATAATTGGCTGAAAATGTAGTTCCATAAAAATCGTTGTCCAACCATTTTTGACGAATCAAATCAGTAGATGTTTGTCCGGCAACTGGCGTCAATCCATAATCGGCAAAATCGGCATCTTCTTTATAATTTTCATAATAGCCTTTCCCTTTGGTATAATGAACCGCTAGATTGGTGTTCCAAGTCGACGAAACTTTTTCATTCCAATGCAATTGGTAATGATCTTGTTGGTAATTATCAGTTTCATTATCGTAAAAACGCGTAGTTCCAAATTCATCGGTAAACATTCCAGCCGAATTGAACGTTCGGTTTCCGTTGAGCGTTTCGCCATCAATTCCATTCCAAGATTGGTAGGTTTTTTCGGTTCCACCAAAGGTCAATGCTTTGATGATAGTCGTTTTTCCAACATACGTTCCTTGTAGAAAATACGATCTTAAATTCGACGAACCTCGATCAATATAGCCATCCGATTTAATTTGAGACAATCTTCCAGCAATTTCAAAATGATTGTTCATCAAACCCGTACTGAATTTAACCGTGTTTTTTCTTGTGTTAAAACTACCTGCCGAATTGGAAATTTCACCCGAACTCTGTTTCGAATATGAGTCGGTCAACATGTTCAAACTCGCACCAAAAGCACCAGCGCCATTGGTTGAAGTCCCAACACCGCGTTGCAACTGCAAACTTTCTACCGACGAAGCAAAATCGGGCAAATCCACAAAATAGGTGCCGCTTCCTTCCGCATCGTTATACGGAATTCCGTTAATGGTTACGTTAACACGAGTGGCATCGCTTCCGCGGACGCGAATTCCGGTATAGCCCACACCATTTCCGGCATCAGAAGTAGTCACAACAGACGGCATAAAATTCATTAAAATTGGAATGTCTTGCCCCAGATTTCGAAATTTGAAATCTTTTTTAGTTAAATTGCTAAAACTAACAGGCGTTTTGGTCGTTACTCTAATTGCTGAAACTAGAACTTCATCGAGTTGTGTAACTTTGGTAGTGTCTTTGGCCTTTTCTTGACCAAAAGAATAAAAAGAGAAAAGAGAAAAGAGGATAGATGCCAAAAAATAGACTTTCGACTTTCGACTTTTAACGTTCGCCTTTTGAGTACATAAATTTTCCATTCGTAAAAAAATGTTACGAATAAAAAGAGGTAATTATTCTTGGTTAAAAATAAAAATGTTTGTTTCCTGTGACAAAGTTCAGCGTGCACTCTGTTTTGTCACTTTTCCCTAAACAGCATTACCTGTTCTAGGTTCATTGGGTATAATCTCAGCTCGCCATTTAGAGCACCCCTTTTGAGACGGTGCAAAGATAAGCGAATATCAATAACAATTGCAATAGTAATTTCAAAAATCAAATTCAAAGTTCAAATTCAAAAGTCAAGAAAATGTCTTTTGAACTTGAAATTGACTTTTGAGATTGAAGTTGATTTTTAGATTTACAACTCTGGTTTTTTTCGATTTTGTTTGATTTCAGAATTGGTTGATTTGTCTTTCAATCGTTTTTCGATAACCGATTTTGGAACTGAAGTGGGTTTTCTTTTTTTGGGAATCACTAAGGACTTGGTCATTAATTCCAAAAATCGTTTCGTTACAATCTCTTTGTTTTTCAGCTGACTTCGGTCTTCATCACAGTTTAAAATCAAAATATTTTCTAAAGTCAATTTGGATTTCAATTTGTTTACCAATAACTCTTTTTCTTCTTCTGAAAGGGCTTGAGAAGCATACAAATCAAAAGTAAGCACCACTTTAGACGACACTTTATTGACGTTTTGTCCACCAGCACCCGAGCTTCTTACGGCTTTAAAAGTGAGTTCTGAAATGATTTTTTCTTTGTCCATTTATGCTGAATTTATTTCAGTATCAATTAGTGTGGCGATTGGTGTGCCGGTTTCAACAAGTCGTTTACTGTTTTCACCGGATTGAATGTAATCAGTGGTACTTCTACAAAAACTGTAATCCATTTAGCCATAGCCCCATTCCATAGCCCCGGTAATTCAAAGGCCTTATAGGGTTTTCCGTTTTTATTTTTTTCAACCACAAAACCCGAATTGGCATCAATGAATTTCATTAAATCAAATTTTTGTCCGTTATAATTTTTAATACCGCATACTAAATCTACTGGATTAAAATGAGTGGCACTTCCAAATATTTTTACCTGACTTTCGTCTTTAGTATCAATTTGAGACGATTCTATAATTTGAAGAAAAATTTTCCCTTTTTTATCAGCAACCCAAAATGGACCACCGCCGGGTTCACCTTCATTCTTAACCATCCCACAAACGCGAATTGGACGATTTAAAATAGATTGAAGGTATTCTACTTTACTTTCTTTAGTATAGCGAGCAAAATCTTCTTTAATGGCAATATTTAATTTGGATTTGATATAATTTACCATCTCATTCAAATCATCGTTAGATACAGAATCAGAATTCAAAGTTCTCATAAACTTAAAAATCATTTCCTGATATTGGATGAGAATTCCTGCTAATGATTTTTTATACAAGGCAATAGTTTCTAGATGATTTTGAATCACATTATCGATGTTTTTAATAAAAATAACATCCGCATTTAGGTTATTCAAGTTTTCAATCAAAGCGCCATGTCCACCTGGGCGAAAAATTATGGCATCATTTTCATCTCTAAATGGGATTCCGTTTAAATCAACCGCAATAACATCAGTTGCTTTATGTTGGTAGGAAAATTTAATGTCAATTTTAATTTTCGATTGATTTTCAACTTTCTCTCTTACATCCTTTATAATCGTTTCAAACCCTTTTTGATGTTCTTCTGATACCGTAAAATGAAGGTTAGATCTTTCGTTGGAAGCCGCATAATAGGAACACTCATTCAAATGTTCTTCTATGGCGGTTGCGGTATGTGTTTCGTATTTATGAAAAGGTAAAACTCCTTTGGGTTTGTTGGCAAAATCAAAATACGATGAAGACAACATGGTTTTAATAAACCAATAATCACGGGTATCATTGTCCCATGAATCGAAATCGGAAACGGATTTTTTGGTCGTTTCTAAAATGTCTTTATAAAATGGAAATTTTTCTTTGGCGACTAAAAAAACAGATAAATTCTTCTCTTTTTTTCTGTTAATATAAGCGTTTATGGATTCTTCACCTAGTTTAAAATCATTGAGAAATTCGCTTAGAAATTTAAACATTCTACTCGCTGCACCCGAAGCTGGAACAAATTTTTTCAGTTTTAACTTATTTTTCTTTTCATCAAAAAAATTAGAATAATATTTTGCTTCGTCTTGCGACACTGCAATAATTCCATCATTTATTACAGCAGGCCGATCGAGATTGATCTTTGGAATGCCATTTTTAATGATATTAAACTGAAACTCGATGGTTTCTAAATTGATATTTCGATTGTAAATTTGAACAAAATCATAGGAATTTAAACCTAATTTTTTAGCTTTAACCAAATCATTGATTATTCTCAACGCTTTCTCAAAACGTTCTTCAACACTTCCAGAAAGTTTGATATAAGGCTTATTATAATCCATTAATGCTTTTTCAAAAATGGCTAAAGTTGTTTCTCGATCTTCAGGTTTGTCTCTTAAATCGTCTTTCTCCCATGGCACATCAACATCGGTAAGAAAAAACAAATCGTATTTATGTTTTTTGGCGGCTTTTTCCAAAACAGGATCGCAAGAACCATAGTAAATATCTGAAAAGACTTTGGTTACCAATAAATTAGTATCACAAAACAAAAAAGTATTTGCTTTAGAAAGTGCTTCATTTTCTAATTTGGTTTGTCCAATAGCAATGGGTAATAAATCTTCTTGTTGGCAGATCTCTTGTTTGGAATCCCATTTTTCTTGAAGGTAATCACGTGCAAATTCAGGTATCCAAACGGTGTTGAATTCCAATGCTAATTGTTGAGCTAAAGTAGTTTTCCCAGTAGATTCTGGACCGTACAAAGCTATTTTAATTACTTCTGTATGTTGTTGTTTAAGATTTTCTTCCATTCAAGGTATGCTAACACTGCTAAAATTGTAAAAATTAGATATTGTACCGATAACATTCCCAGTCCTCTGTAGGCAAATAAAGGCACCGCAATGATATCTCCCAAAATCCATAACGACCAGTTTTCTATTTTTTTAAGCGCCATATACCACATGGCTGTAAAAAATATTCCTGACGTAAAAATATCAATATAATTAGGAATTTCAAGTTTATAATTGAAAAAAACATAAACTAAATACGTAATGAACATAGTTAAAATAAACAGTCCAATTCCGATTATTTTTTCTTTCAAAGTAGTTCGTGTAATTTTTAAATCGGGCACCGATTTTTTGGAAGCCCACATATACCAACCGTAAACACTCATTATGGAATAATACACATTCATGGTCATGTCTCCAAAGTATTTCGCTTGATACAGTAAATAGACCGTAATTACTGTTGAAATTAAACCCGTTGGATAGACCCAAATATTTTCTTTTTTCGCACAAAAAACGCTTATGATTCCGAATACAAAGGCCAAAAACTCCAAAACAATTTGAAAAACAGAAGCATCTTTGTATTGAGAAATAAAAAAATCAAGCATTAGTTAAAAAAATTTAAGTCGTTTTCAAAAGCCGTTCCAATAACCACCACATCGGCACCCGCTTGGTATGCCGCATCCATTTCAGCTTTAGAACGAATGCCACCACCAACTAGTATGGGAACATTGATGTTTTGGGAAACTAGTGAAATCATTTCGGTTGGAACAGCCAATTTTGCACCACTACCCGCTTCTAAATAGATTAATTTATTTCCAATAAACACTCCTGCTTGAGCCGTTTGCACAACATATTCTGGATTATTTCGATCTAGAGGTTTGGTTTGACTCACACGTTCAACTGCAGTTTCACTTCCACTTTCAATTAATATATAACCTGTAGAAATGACTTCGAGATTGGTTGTGTTTAAGATAGGAACCGCATTAACCTGATGTTCAATTAAATAGTCTGGATTTCTACCAGACAACAAGGTTAAGAATAAGATTCCGTCTGCTTTATCTGAAATTTGTGATGGATTTCCGGGAAAAAGTAGAATTGGTACATTTATTTTGGATTTTAATTCGACAACTAATGCATCTAAATGTGTTCCGTTAAACGAACTTCCTCCAACCAAAATATGCGTTGCTGGTGATTGGTTTATTTTTTCAATTAAATGTGAAAGGTCTTCTAAAGCCAACTTATCTGGATCAAGAAGAATAGCAAGAAGTTTTTTGCCTTCAGCTTTTGAGTTTATAATATTTTGGTAGATGTTTGTCATTTTTCTAGCCACAGATAAAACGGATTTTACTGATTATCGCGGATTTATTTATTAGTATTTTCTTGGAAAGACGCAAGGTCGCAAGGATTATTAAACTGTAACTGGTTATTTATTTTTCAAAAGCGCAAACAAAGATATAATCTTCTACCGAATCAAATTGGATTTTGAATTTTTCTTCGGTATCGTTAAATTGTAAGGTTGCAGTAGCGGTTTTATCGTCTAAATTAAAATGGTCTTCAAAAATATGCTTGGGAAAACTAATGCCTTTTTCGTTTTTAATTTTGAAAATGCTTTCTTTGATGCCCCAAACTACTGTTGCTTTCTTAATTTTTTCAGTATTAGACAAACCTTCTAGATGCGAAACATTCATAAATCGAGGCGCAATTTTTAAGGTTTTTTCTTTGAGTTGTTCTAAATCGAGTCCCACTTTTTGCTCGCTAATTACAATAGCAGAAAAATCATTAGAATGCGAAATAGAGATTTCAACCTCTTTTATACTACAGCCTTGCGGTTTAATATGAGGTTTTCCAAATGCATCATAAAACAAATCAAAATCGGTATAATCATTATGTTGCAACAACATTCTAACAGCTAAAAACCCTTTTTTGTGGCTTTCCGATTTCATACTTTCCAAACGTTCTAAGGCAGAAGGTTTTAATCGCACTTGATTAAAAAGCGTATCAAAATCTTCTGTAATCTTCCAAAGATACAGTTTGGCTGTTTTTGATAATAATATAACTTTGTGTAATGGCATTTAGTATTTTATTGTGATACAGAGTCTTAAGAACCTAAACATTTCATAATTTTAAAAATAAATTATAAAAATCAAAACCTATGTTGTAATTTTGCACCAAATTATAAAAAAAACAAATATACATAATAGATGAGTACACAAACATTACCTTATGTGGCTTTTAAAGTGAAAGATATTTCGCTTGCAGCTTGGGGAAGAAAAGAAATTGAATTGGCAGAAGCTGAAATGCCAGGATTAATGGCGTTAAGAGCAGAATACAAAGACGAACAACCGTTAAAAGGTGCTCGTATTGCAGGATGTCTTCACATGACCATCCAAACTGCAGTTTTAATTGAAACTTTAATCGCTCTTGGTGCTGAAGTTACTTGGTCTTCTTGTAACATTTTTTCTACTCAAGATCAAGCTGCTGCTGCTATTGCTGCTGCTGGAATTCAAGTATATGCTTGGAAAGGATTAAATGAAGTAGATTTTGATTGGTGTATCGAACAAACTTTGTTCTTTGGTGAAGATAGAAAACCATTAAACATGATTTTGGACGATGGTGGTGATTTAACCAATATGGTTTTTGACCGTTACCCAGAATTGATTCCTGGAATCAAAGGATTGTCTGAAGAAACAACCACAGGCGTACACCGTCTATACGAAAGAATGAAAAACGGAACGTTATTCATGCCAGCTATCAACGTAAATGACTCGGTTACAAAATCGAAATTTGACAACAAATACGGTTGTAAAGAATCTGCTGTTGATGCTATTCGTCGTGCTACCGATGTTATGTTGGCTGGTAAAAGAGTAGTAGTTTGTGGATACGGTGACGTAGGTAAAGGAACTGCTGCTTCGTTCCGTGGCGCTGGTTCTATCGTTACTGTCACTGAAATCGATCCAATTTGTGCGTTACAAGCGGCTATGGACGGATTTGAAGTTAAAAAATTAAACACTGTTGTAGCCAATGCTGATATCATCATCACTACAACTGGAAACAAAGACATCGTTTTAGGTTCTCACTTTGAGCAAATGAAAGACAAAACGATTGTTTGTAACATCGGTCACTTCGATAACGAAATTGATATGGCTTGGTTGAACAAAAACCACGGTGCTTCTAAAATCGAAATCAAACCACAAGTGGATAAATATACTATCGCTGGAAAAGACATCATCATCTTGGCCGAAGGTCGTTTAGTAAACTTAGGTTGTGCTACAGGTCACCCAAGTTTTGTAATGAGTAACTCGTTTACTAACCAAACATTAGCGCAAATCGAATTGTGGAAAAACAGCGCTTCTTACAAAAATGAAGTATACATGTTACCAAAACATTTAGATGAAAAAGTAGCTGCCTTACACTTAGCTAAATTAGGAGTTGAATTGGAAACGTTACGTCAAGACCAAGCAGAATATATTGGTGTTGAAGTGGCTGGACCATTCAAACCAGAATACTACAGATACTAGTCTGATATTAGATTTTTGATATTAGATATTAAATATAAAACCCCGATTTCAATTGAAGTCGGGGTTTTTATTTGTAACGAATTTGTTTCAAGGTTTTTGAAGCTTTTTCCAGCTCTACGCTCTATCTTTTGCTCCACTACGTTCCGCAAAAGGATGCCGCTGCTATCTGGGCTAGGGCAATTATTTAAAAAAGAAAAACCGATTTAAAAACAGGTTTTCTTTTATTACAACGTCTCTTTCAACCATTTGTAAAACTCACTTTGCCAAACCATGCCGTTTTGTGGTTTTAGCACCCAGTGGTTTTCTTCTGGAAAATATAAAAATCTCGATTTAATACCACGCAATTGCGCTGCTTGAAAGGCTTCTTGTCCTTGCCCAATTGGCACACGGAAGTCGATGCCACCTTGAATAATTAAAATCGGAGTATTCCATTTGTCTACATAATTAATTGGGTTGAAAGTTGTATACGCTTTTTGAGCCACTGCATTGTCTTTTTCCCAATACGCACCACCAAAATCCCAGTAATTAAAGAATACTTCTTCGGTAGTTCCAAACATACTTTGCGTATTGAAAACCCCATCATGAGCTATAAAGGTTTTGAAACGGTTGTTGTGGATTCCAGCTAAATAAAACACGGAATAGCCACCATAACTCGCACCCACACAACCCAAACGCGCTTTGTCTACATAGCTTTCTTTAGCAACGTCATCAATCGCCGAAAGGTAATCGTTCATTACTTGTCCGCCCCAATCTTTAGAAATTTGCTCGTTCCATTCTTGACCATGACCGTACATTCCACGACGGTTTGGCGCCACTACAACATACCCTTGTGAAGCCATCAACGAGAAATTCCAACGAAACGAATAAAACTGCGTCAACGGACTTTGCGGTCCGCCTTGACAATACAATAAGGTTGGGTATTTTTTAGTTTTATCAAAATTAGGAGGAAGAATTACCCAAACCAACATTTTTTTACCGTCGGTTGTGGTCACATATCTTCGTTCGAATTTTGGCAACGAAAGTTTGGCATACGTATCATCATTTACTTTAGTCAATTGCGTCCAAGTGTTTTTCTTCAAATTACACGAGTATATTTCCAGTGCATGATTCATGTCGGTGCGCGTCAAAATAGCCGTATCGCCTGTAATATCAACAATATCATGCACATCAAAATCGCCCGAAGTTACTTGTCTAACTATAACAGCAATTTTGGTTAAGCCCGGAAAATTCACTTCAAATAATTGTTGCGTTCCATCAACAGCAGCAATAAAATAGATTTTTTTGCCATCTTTACTCCAACGGAAGCTTTCTACAGATCCATCCCAATTGGCAGTTAGATTCATTTTCATCCCTTTAAAACTAACGATAATGTCGTTTTTGTCGGCTTCATAACCATCGCGTTTCATTTGCAACCAAGTCAAATTTCCTGTTGGAGAAAATTGTGGATTGGTATCGTAACCCAAGTTGTCTTCCGTTAGATTTTGAGTGGTTTTAGTTTCTAAATTATACTGATATAAATTAGTATTGGTAGAAATCGCATAAGCCGTTCCTTCTTTTTTCTTACACACATAAATAATGCTTTTTCCGTCGGGTGTCCAAATAAAATCTTCATCACCACCAAAAGGTTTTTGAGGCGCATCATAATTTTCACCTTTCATAATATCGGTTGGAGTAGCGCCTTCTTTATTTTCTGCATAAAAAACATGATTGTGAGTTCCGTTATTCCAAGTATCCCAATGGCGGTAATCCAAACCGTTATAGATTTGCACATCCGATTTTTCTAAATTAGGATAATAATCTTTTCCTAAAATGCTTTCTGTTTTTACTTCTTGAGTCGATAAAATATACTTCCCATCGGCAGATATATTTTTGTCAGCAACCAAATCTTTGGTATCTTTTACTTCGGTAGCCACGCCTCCAGTTACTGGAATAGTAAAAAATTTAGAAGTCGATTTATTGTCTTCCATCACAGGAGTAGACACTTTATAAACAATCGATTTTCCGTCTTTAGACATTCCGATTACCGAAACGCGTCCTAACTTCCAAAGCAATTCTGGTGATAAAACTTGTTGTGCAGATGCTGCTATACTCATAGTGCTTACGATTATAAAAAATATTTTTTTCATTGTAACAATTGATTTTAATAAGACGTTAAAAGTAACAAATAATATTCATAAAAAAAGCCACACTTTTCAGTATGGCTTTTAAATTTAACTTTTAAATTTATTGTTTGATGAAACGTTTGGCAGTAGAACCATTTTCATTGGTAACCTGAATTAAATAGGTTCCAGCGGTTAATGATCCAACATTAATTGTCCCTTCATTTTCAATTCTTCCTTTTCCTAATTCTTGTCCCATCATGTTAAAAATTACATATTCTGATGTTTTTTCAAGATTAGAAACATTCAATACATCACCATTAACAGGGTTTGGATATAAATTGAATGACACTACAGTATTAGAAGCTGTTTCATCCACTCTAGCTGTTAACGAAATATTTACGGTATAATCTTCCACTTGTCCATAAGTGAATGAAGCACAAGAAGAAGTTGGTGTGGCATTATAACTCATTTGAACTCTCATTCTAGTAGCACCTAATGTGGCTGTTGCAGGAATGGTAAATGTTCCTGTTACTGGAGTGGTTGTTGAAGCTGCTTTAGTCCAAACTTTTTCTCCGGCATCAGTGAAAACTCCGTTTCCGTTATAGTCAATCCAAACAGCATATCCTTCTTTATAAACAGTGCTTGTCCAAGATGGAGTAATAGTAATAGTGTATGCAGTACCTCTTACTACATTAGTTGAAAGTGCCGTAAAGTTTTCGTAACCTGCTGTTCCTGTCGACGTATTGCTAATAGTTCCGAAAACTACTTTACCAATTTTTTCATCTGTTGTAATACTAGAAGTAGAAGTACAATAGGTTACTGTATTGGCTAAAGTGGTTACTGAAACCGTGTTACTTGCCACAGAAACATTACCCGCGGCATCCTTAGCTTTCACTGTAAATGAATACGTCGTTGAAGCTGTTAAACCAGAAACTGCATAGGTTGTTGAAGTTGTTGAACCTAATAAAGTTGTCCCTTGATATACATCATAACCTGTAACACCAACGTTATCAGTAGCACCCGACCAAGACAAAGTTGTTGAAGTAGAAGTTGTTCCAGAAGCTGTTAATGTTGGAGCAGTTGGAGCAGTTGTATCTACTACAGGAGCTAATGTTGTTACTGAAACTGCATTACTAGCAACAGATACATTACCCGCAGCATCTTTTGCTTTTACTGTAAATGAATAAGTAGTTGAAGCTGTCAATCCTGAAACTGCATAAGTAGTAGAAGTTGTTGAACCCAGCAAAACACCGTCTTTATATACATCATAACCTGTAACTGCTACGTTATCTGTAGCGCCAGACCAAGATAAACTTGTTGTTGTTTGAGTTGTTCCAGAAGCTGCCAATGTAGGAGCTGTTGGAGCAACGGTATCGGTTACACCAGAAGTAATCGTAAAGTTAGTATTAGATACATCAAAGAAAATATGATTGGTTCCTTTCACCATAATTCTGTTAGTTGTACCTGGAGTATTTGGAATCGTAACGGCTTCTGTACCATCATTTGGAGTAGCTGCTAATAAAGTGGTCCAACTTGTTCCGCCATCTGTAGATAATAAAATATCCACATTAGCACAGTTTACACCATTTGCAGTAGTACCTGCAACAGCCCAAGTTATAGTTTGAGAACTTCCACCAGCATAAGAAACAGCAGTATTTGGTGCTGTTACACTAAATGGTCCAGCTGTAGCATTAACAGTAACAATCATATCGTCACTATTGTTTGCAGGCCCACCAGCTCTATTATCACGAACGGTAACTCTAAAATTCATAGTTCTAGCAACCGATGATAATGCTTCAACAGTAAGCTCAGTTCCAGCAGTAGTAGTTGCTCCAGCTAATACTGACGCCATTCTTGGGAAATATCTTGTTGGAGTGGTTGCAGAATTATACGATCTAAAATTCACTCCTGTTGTTTTTGTAGCACTTGGCGCTGCAGATGTAGTTTGAGAATCCATTTGCTCCCAGTTATAAGTTAAAACATCTCCATCAGCGTCTGTTCCTGTTGCTGTCAACATAAATGGAGTACTTTTAGGAATCGTATAGTCTAAACCTGCACTTGCCGTTGGAATTGAGTTCCCAGTTGCTGTATTAACTGAACATGTTTTAGCCTTGATATTATTTGTAACTTGTTGGATACTAATAGCATGAAAATAAGCATCTGAGTGAGGTTGTACATCAAGTGTTGTAATACCAGCATAACCCATAATTGTTGAACCAGAACCTGGCTCCATTTGAACACCTGTACCTTCGTTACTATGTGTAAATGTATGGTTAGCTCCAAATTGGTGACCCATTTCGTGAGCAACATAATCGATATCAAAATTATCTCCCGATGGGATTCCATCTGCAGGAGAAGTGATTCCACTACCCTTAGATCCATTAGTACAAATACAACCTATGCACCCAGCATTTCCACCACCACCAGTTGCGCCAAATAAGTGACCAATATCATAATTAGCCTCTCCGATAACCGATGTTAACGTAGATTGTAATTGTGAATTCCATTGCGACATGCTTGATGAAGCTGCATAAGGATCAGTAGAAGCATTGGTGTAAATTACCAAATCCGTATTGGCTATTAGCACCATTCTTGCACCAAAATCTTTTTCAAAAACCCCATTAACACGTGTCAAAGTATTGTTGATAGCTGCCAATGCCAAAGCTTTAGTACCTCCAAAATAAACGGCATATTCACCCGTACATGACATGGCTAAACGAAATGTTCTTAAAACAGCATCATCTGCATTTGGTCTTAAAACGGCCGAATTAACTTGAGGCGTCACTGCGTCTATCACAGCGCATTCAAAATGGTCAAATGAAGCAGCTTTATCTGATTTTCTATAAACAGTATAAGTAGCTAAATCTTGCGAATAGGGTTCAATAAAAACAGCCGATCGGTCTGCACCTAGAACCATCGATTTGAATCCTAAAGGAGAAACACTAAAATAGGCTGTTAATGTTGGGTTATCAAAACCATAACCCACATACGATTTGATTTCAGGATAGCGAGCGGCTAAAGCAGGATCCAAATTTGAATTTTCAAAAACTTTAAATTTTTCCATTTGTCCATCCGCATTAGGCAAAGACAAAATAACGTTTGATGTTCTTGAAGTTGCACTTCGCTGAGGCGAATTGAAAAGTGCTGCTTTTAAAGCATTTACATCTAAATCTAAAAGGTTTTTTTGAGGAAGTTTCATACTGCTTTGAGCTACAGTAATGTCGCTTTTAGCAGTAGTTTTCCAAAATGAACCTTTTTGTTGCGCAAAAGAAAAGCTCGTTATCACTAATAACGCAACTGAAAGTAATTTGTACTTCATAATTTTTTGATTTTTAGATTATAATAATTTTCGAAAGTATTGACTTTTTTTATTTTCAAAATCAAAATCTTAAAAAAGATATTAACAATGACCCTTAAGATTTGCTTAATTTAAAAAGTATTCACACACTTTTATAGATAAAAATAGGAATTACTTAAATATTTCGTTAGAAAATAATATTATTATAAATTTAAAAAAAACTATTTTTATAAAAAAATTAGACTAACACATGCAACTTAGTTATTGGGAAATTAAAAACTGGTTTTCAAATGTTGATTTTACCATAGTTGGAAGCGGAATCGTAGGCCTTCATTGTGCTTTACATCTACGCGAACGTTTTCCTAAAAGCAAAATTTTAATCCTTGAAAAAGGAATTCTTCCTCAAGGCGCTAGCACTAAAAATGCAGGATTTGCTTGTTTTGGAAGCATCTCAGAAATTATTGACGATTTAAAATCGCACACCGAAGAAGAAGTAATCCAACTCATACAAAAAAGATGGGAAGGATTACAATTGTTGCGAAAACGTCTTGGTGACACTACAATCGATTTCAAACCTTATGGTGGTTATGAATTATTTCTCAAAGAGGATGAAAACACCTATGCTGAGTGCTTACAAAAACTGTCTTTCATCAATGAAATTATAAAACCCTTATTCAAATCTGATGTTTTCAACAAAGAAGTTGATCGTTTTAATTTCAAAGGAATTCACGACTATGTGATTTTTAACCCATTTGAAGCCCAAATCGACACCGGAAATATGATGGAAGCGCTTTTGAAAGAAGCAGTTTCAAACAATATTCTAATCTTGAATCAAGCAACTGTCTCTTCTTTTGTCGAAAAAAACAATGCCGTTAAAGTCATGGTAAATGATTTTTCATTTGACACAAATAAACTTCTTTTTGCCACCAATGGTTTTGCTTCACAACTGACTAATAACGCTGTAAAACCAGCCCGAGCACAAGTACTGATAACAGAACCTATTCCTAATTTAGACATAAAAGGAACCTTCCATTTAGACAAAGGCTATTACTATTTCAGGAATTTTGAAGATCGAATTCTTTTAGGTGGTGGCAGAAATTTAGATTTTGAAGGCGAAACTACAACCGAGTTATCGCAAACCGAAAAAATCCAAAATCGCTTGGAACAATTATTAAAAGAAGTAATTTTGCCCAACCAAGAATTTAAAATTGCACATCGATGGAGCGGCATCATGGGAATCGGTTCTCACAAAAAACCAATTGTTTCTCAATTATCAGAAAATGTGTATTGCGGAGTTAGATTGGGCGGTATGGGCGTCGCAATAGGAAGTTTAATAGGAAAAGAATTAGCAGAATTAGTATAAATGACAACAAAAAAGAACACTTCAAAAACGACAAATCAATCTTTTTTTCAAAAATTAAAACGCTTTATTTGGAAAGCCATGTTGTGGTTTTTTGGACTTTCTGTTTTTTCAGTTATTGTTTTTAAATGGGTTCCGATACCGTTAACTCCTTTGATGATTACACGACCCATCGAACAAAAATTTGACGGTAGAGAAATGACGTGCAGTCACGATTGGGTTCCCATTGAAGACATCTCACCCAACCTTCAAAAAGCAGTAATTGCGAGTGAAGACGGTAATTTTTTAAAACACAACGGCTTCGATTTTAAAGCCATGCAAAAAGCGTTTAAAAACAATAATCGTGGAAAAAAACTCAAAGGTGGTAGCACAATTTCGCAACAAACCGCAAAAAATGTTTTTTTATGGCAAGGCAGAAGCTACATTCGTAAAGGACTAGAGGCATATTTCACCTTTTTAATCGAATTGATTTGGGGAAAAGAACGCATCATGGAAGTATACCTTAATTCTATAGAAATGGGTGATGGTGTATATGGCGCACAAGCTGCAGCAAAGTATTGGTATAAAACCGACGCTAAAAACCTAACTAAAAATCAAGCAGCAGGTATTGCAGCCATTTTACCCAACCCAAGAAAATTCAAAGCTTCGAATTCTTCAGCTTATATTGAAAAACGAAAAGTGAAAATTATACGTGTGATGAATCACATTGGTAAAATAAAATACTAAAAAAAAGCGTTGGCAATCACCAACGCTTTTTTTGATTTATAAAAACAACGATCGGTATTGCGACCAATGTTTGTAAATTAAAATTCCGTTCAAAACCGCAACTACCAATGCTCCGGCTATGGCTGAAGCGTCCAAAAACAAATGAAACAGCAAAATATTTAGTGAAATAGGAACCAATACTACCAGTGCAAATGCCACCCATTTTTTCAAAAGCAGCATAGCGCCAATTATGATTTCCAATAAACCAACCGTTTTCAATACATAACCTGTATTGGCGAGTGATGTCATAAATTCTGCTGCCTTGGTAGGCAATTCTGGCAATGGGATAAAAGGGTTGGGTAAAAGTTTGTTCAATCCAAACAGTACAAGGATTAAACCTAATAGTATTCTAACAATTTTGGTAAACATTGAATTCATAACAATTTGTTTTAACGGTTAGTAATATGGTAAAAATATAATTAATTTTTTAAAATATAAATATTTTTACAGCTAATTTTTTAAACAATACTGTATTTAAAAGTATTTGTACCGCTTTTGTAACATTATAATCAATGCTCTAACTAATAGTAATAATTTAAAAAAAGAATACTTATGCAAGCTCACGAAATAGATTACCAAATTTTTGGAGAAGAAATGCAATACGTTGAAATCGAACTTGACCCTCAAGAAATTGTCATTGCCGAAGCAGGTAGTTTTATGATGATGGACAACGGAATTAAAATGGAAACCATTTTTGGAGATGGTTCCGAACAACAACAAAGTGGTTTGTTTGGAAAATTGCTTTCGGCAGGAAAACGCGTTTTAACTGGTGAAAGTTTGTTCATGACGGCTTACCTAAATCAAAACTACACTAAAAGTAAAGTTTCATTCGCTTCACCTTATCCTGGAAAAATAATTGCACTCGATTTAATGCAATTTGGAGGAAGATTCATTTGTCAAAAAGATTCTTTCTTGTGCGCCGCAAAAGGAGTTTCTGTTGGGATTGAATTTTCTAAAAAATTAGGACGAGGCTTCTTTGGTGGCGAAGGATTTATCATGCAAAAATTAGAAGGTGACGGAATGGTGTTTGTCCATTCTGGCGGAACATTAGCCAAAAAAGAATTAGCTGCAGGCGAAGTACTGAAAGTTGATACCGGTTGTATTGTGGGTTTCACCAAAGATGTTGATTATGATATCGAATTTATTGGTGGAATTAAAAACTCCATTTTTGGCGGTGAAGGATTATTCTATGCCACACTTCGTGGTCCTGGAACCGTTTATGTACAGTCGTTGCCTTTCAGCCGATTGGCCGACAGGATCATCGCATCTGCTCCCAGAGCAGGCGGAAGTTCTCGTGAAGAAGGAAGTCTATTAGGCGGTTTAGGCAATTTATTAGATGGCGACAACCGATTTTAAATAAAATAAAACCTGACAAATTCCTACAATCTGTCAGGTTTTAAAATTTATATAGTAAAATTCACTCCTAAAACAAAAGTTCTTCCCATATTCGGAATACCCTCGTTTTTCAATCTTGAAAGATGTGAAGTATACGTTTTATTCAAAAGGTTATTCGCATTCAAATTCACATCAAAAGCGGTTTTACCCAAAGTTACTTTTCCTCCAAAACCTAGATTTAACAAAGTGTAATCGTTCGATTTTGTTTCAAATTGGCTCGGATTATTTTGATCAAATGTGTACGTAACATTTAAAACTGCAAAACTATCTTTTAAGTATTTACCCGATTTGAATTCGGTTTTAACAGCATTGTTCCATTTGTTAGCCGGAATTAAAGGTAAATTCTCTCCGTTTTGTTTTCTTCCTGTTACACTTTCAAAACTACTCGTAACATGCAACCAATCTAAAGGATGCGGATGAAAATGTATTCCTGCTTCACCACCAAATAAATTAGCATTGGCTTGTAAGTAATCGTAAGTATCAAATCCGTTGGTTACAACACCATTTGGTGCAATAAAAATATAATTGTTGATGTGGTTGTAAAATCCGTTGACAAACAATTCAAAATGCGGATTTCGATATTCAAGATTCCAATCGGTTTGAAAATTCTGTTCATTTTTCAAATTAACATTCCCAATTTCATAGCGATTGCTGCCTTCGTGAACGCCATTTGAAGTTAATTCTGCCAAATTAGGCGCTCTAAATCCAGAAGCTAAGTTCAATCTGAAAATGATGTTTTCTTGTAAATTGGTTTTGAATCCCAACGACGAATTAAAACTTTGAAACGTTTTGTCAATGGCTTGAAAATAACCTTCATCTCCAACAATTCCGTGTTCTGTTGAAGTTACATTTCTATGGTCAAATCGCACTCCGGCTTGAATAACATTTTTCTTCCATTCATAATTTACCGTTCCAAAAAGGCCAAAATCATTCGTAGTAGCATCTGGAATTAAATATTCTTCTCCCGAATTGGTATTGGTTTGATGCATGCCCTGCGCACCAATAATCGATTCAAACTTTCCGATTTTCGGCAAATAATATTTGACATTATAATTATAGGTTTTCAATTTCATGTGTAAATTAGCTACATCACTGTCTTCAAATTCGCTTCTATCGTTAGAAATATAACCCAAATCGGCATCCAGTTTCGATTTTTTGAAAAAAATAGTATTGTTCCAACTCAAAATATTAGCATAAACAGCTTGTTTGGGAAAAGTTGTTTTTTTAGTAGACGTTTGTTCGGCGATCCCATTTTCTGGAATTCCCAAATCCAGTTTATTGAAATTATAACGCAAGGTTGATGTAAAATTATCAACAGCATATCCCAAAGCCGTTTTAAAATCGGATTCGTTATAGCGTGTATTAGTCACTCGATTTCCGTCTGGAATTTTATAATCAGCATGCGTATTGTAACTACCGCGAGCTAAAAATTTTAACTTTTCGGAAGATGCTTTTACACCCAAAGACGAATTACTTCCATTAGTATTGGAAAAGAATTTTTGACTAAAATTTCCTTCAACGGTATTGGATGCAGCGAATTTTTCTGGATTAAAATACAACACACCACCTATAGCATCAGAGCCATACAACAACGACGCTGGGCCCTTAATTACCTCAACACTTTCAATGCCGGCATCGTTTAATCCCAATCCGTGTTCTTCACCAAATTGTTGGTTTTCCAACCTCACGCCTTGTGAATAGACCAAAACACGATTACCACTCAATCCGCGAATGACTGGTTTTCCAATGGAAGTTCCGGTAGAAACTTGAGAAACTCCAGGAATGGTGGCCAAACCCTCAATTAAAGTCGACGATCCTTTTTGCGAAAGCGATTTCATCGATTGATGTTCAACTTTCATCACATTTTGCGATTGCAATTTGTTGAATGCAGTAGAGATAATTACCTCATCCATTTGATGAACGGTTTCTGCTAAAACAATATTTAGAATGACTTCTTTTTGTTGGAAATCAACTGCTTTAGTTTGGGTTTCAAAACCAATAAATGAGAAAATTATTTTAAAACTTCCTTTAGGTAAATTAGAGAAACTGTAGGTGCCTTTTTCATCAGAAACGGTTTCTTTATGAAGTTCTGGCATACTGATAGTAACGCCAGAGACAGGTTTGTTTTGTTGATTTAAAATAGTCCCAACGACTTTATTTTGCGCAGACGCAAGTATAGAAAACCCTAGCATTAGGGCGAGGAAAAATGTTTTCATTTGGAAAATGATTTATTGTTAAAAAATTAGATTTTCCGAATTGAATTCGGAATTAATTTGATTTAAACAATAAAACTGGGTGGTGCCCGAAGAGCAAAAAGACTGCCTCGAAACGATTGGGTAATTTCTTTGGAATAGAAAAAAGAATAGGAAACCGGAATCTCGAGTTTCTTGAAATGGAAGGCTGTAAAATCAGATTTTAAAGAAGAGCTGAAAGTAAATTCACAAACAAAACAGTGATCGTTATTGTGATGTGCATGAGTGAATTCGGTTTTGTTTTTAGCGTATTTGTGATGACATTCTTTGGTAGAAAGTTCCTTTTCTAAGTGACTAAAAGTATGCGCTGATTGGAGCACTATTGCAAACAATACTGCCCATCCAAAAAACAAACTTATATATGCATACTTTTTCTTCATCACCGCAAATGTAACTATGCTGAAATAAAAAACCATTTGAATTAACAAACTTTTAGATGTGTCAACTCAAATGGTTTTTAATAAAATTATAGTATTAAACTAATTTGTTAGCTACTAAATATTCGGCAATTTGAACCGTATTGGTTGCAGCACCTTTTCTTAAATTATCAGCAACAATCCATATATTTAAAGAGTTAGGCTGACTTTCATCACGGCGAATGCGTCCTACAAACACCTCATCTTTTCCTTGTGCAAATAATGGCATTGGATAGGTATAGGTATCATTATTATCTTGAACCACAACACCATCGGTATGGTGCAAAATTTCTCTAACTTCACTTACGTTAAAATCGTTAGCGAATTCTACGTTTACCGCTTCGCTGTGTCCTCCCACAACCGGAATTCTAATAGCCGTTGCAGTTACAGCGATGGTTTTATCACCGATGATTTTTTGGGTTTCACGAACCAATTTCATTTCTTCTTTGGTGTAGCCGTTATCTTCAAAACTATCGCATTGCGGAATGGCATTGCGGTGAATTTGGTATTTGTACGCCATCTCGCCTTTCACTCCAGCATATTCATTTTCCAATTGCTGTACCGCTTTCACACCAGTACCTGTAATCGATTGGTAGGTAGAAACAATAACGCGTTTGATTTTATATTTTTGGTGTAAAGGTGCTAGAACAATTACCATTTGAATCGTAGAACAGTTAGGATTGGCAATAATTTTATCGTCTTTCGTCAATTCGGAAGCATTGATTTCTGGAACGATTAACTTTTTAGTTGGATCCATTCTCCAAGCCGATGAATTATCGATAACTGTAGTTCCTGCTGCTGCAAATTTTGGTGCCCACTCTAAAGACGTATCTCCACCAGCCGAAAACAAAGCTATGTCTGCTTTCATATCAACAGCCGTTTGAAGGCCAACCACTTTATATTTGGTTCCTTTAAATTCAATTTCTTTACCTACCGATTTCTCTGAGGCGACCGGAATTAACTCGGTAACTGGAAAATTTCTTTCTGCTAAAACTTGAAGCATCACTTCGCCAACCATTCCGGTTGCACCTACAACAGCAACTTTCATATAATATATTTTAGATTTTAGTTAAATTTTGGAAGTACAAAAGTAAATAGAAAATACTTTTAAAAATGAAAATTTTGAATATTCAATAAGGAATTTTGAATGTTGAAGATTTTAAAAAGAAAAACCGCCTCAATTATGAAGCGGTTTTATTTTGCTGGCGCTCCATACAGTTCGGCTGCGCCTCGAGTTTGTTAGAATATATAATATAGCGGTATTATTTTTTCAATAAATCTCTAATTTCAGCCAACAATTGTTCTTGCGTTGGACCAGCTGGTGCCGCAGGAGCCGCTTCTTCTTTTTTCTTCATGCTATTGATGGCTTTTACCATGATAAAAATTACAAAAGCAATTACTAGAAAACTTATTACTGCTGCTAAGAATTTTCCATAGAGTATGCCATTATCTGTTTTTAAATCAGCCAAGTTTTCTACATGTGCTGCTTTCAATGCTGGATTTAACAATGCTGGTGTGATTACGTCGGCAACTAATGAATTTACAATAGCTCCAAATGCTGCTCCAATGATAACTCCAACAGCTAAATCCATTGCGTTTCCTTTTGCAATAAAATCTTTAAATTCTGATACCATTCCCATAATTAAATTGTTTTTTGGTTATTATTTGTTTTAGTTTATAAACCAAAGATAAATAAAATTTTAACATAAATTTTGAGATTTTGTAGAATTATTACTACTCTCTATAGAAAATTCGCTTCACACGTTGCGAAATACTGGTCATAATTTCATACGGAATGGTTCCCAATTGTTTAGCCATATAGGTTACGGTTGGGTTTTCACCAAAGATGATTACTTCTGTACCTTCTTTGCAATCAATTTCTGTAATATCCACCATCAGCATGTCCATACAAACGCTTCCCAATATAGCTGCTTTTTTATTTTTAATGACCACATAACCTACGCCATTATCCCAATGTCTTGAAATTCCGTCGGCATAACCTATCGGAATTGTGGCAATTTTGGTTTGTTTTTCAGCCATAAAGCGTCTGCCATAACCTACACTTTCTCCTGCTTCTATCGTTCGAATTTGTGAAATAATCGATTTTAACGTCCCAACATTCTCTAAAAGCTTTTGTTCTTCTTCGTCATTGGAAACACCGTAAAGCCCTATTCCCAATCGAACCATGTCGTATTGTGCTTGTGGGAAATTAGAAATTCCAGAAGTATTTAAAATATGTCGAATGGGTTGAATTTGCAGTTCATTCATAAGTTTAGAAGATAACTTCTCATACAACTTAATTTGCGATAACGTGAAATCAATAAATTTCATGTCGTCACTCGTTGCCAAATGCGACAAAATGCTTTTCACTTGAACTGCTTTGTTGTCTTTGAGTTTGGCAATTAACTCGTCTATATTTTCTTCTTCAAATCCCAATCGGTGCATGCCTGTATCCAATTTGATATGAATCGGAAAATTTTTTAATTTCTTTTGCTCGGCCATTTTTAAGAAAGCCGTCAACCCTTTAATCGAATAGATTTCGGGTTCCAATTGATATTGGATAATCGCTGCAAAACTCGTATTTTCTGGGTTCAAAACCATAATTGGCAAATCGATTCCGGCGTTTTTTAACGAAATTCCTTCATCGGCAAAAGCCACACCCAAATAATCGACTTTATGATGCGACAACAACTTAGCGACTTCAAATCCGCCATTGCCATAACTAAACGCTTTCACCATCACCATTAACTTAGTCTCAGGCTTTAGCTTCGATTTATAGAAATTCAGGTTATGACTGATGGCATTCAGGTTGATTTCTAGAACTGTTTCGTGCGTCTTTTCTTCGAGCGAAGCCACAATTTCTTCAAAATGAAAATGACGTGCTCCTTTTATTAAAATAGTTTCATTCTCAAACGAAATCTTGTCTATTCCTTCTAAAAATTGGGCTGTTGTTTCAAAAGCAATGCAATTAGGAAACTTACTTTTAAATCCGGAAATGGTTTTACCAATAGCAATCACACGATTGATTTTGTTGGAAACAATCAAATGCGAAACCTGCGAATACAATTCATCGGTCACCAATCCACTTTGAAAAATATCGGAAAGAATCAAGGTTTTCTTTTTGTACTGCTTTTGACTTTCCAGAAAATCTAACGCTATTTTTAACGACTGAAAATCGGAACTATAACTATCGTCAATCAGCGTGGTATTGTTGTTACCGTTTTTAACTTTCAAACGCATTTCAACAGGATACAACATCGTCATCCGTTGCTGAATAATGTCTTGATCGTATCTAAAATAAAGCATTACCATCAAACAATGCATGGCGTTTTCAATAGAAGCTTGATCGGCAAACGGAATGGTAATTTTGAAACACAGTTTTTGAAACGTGATTTTCAATTCGGTTTTATCCGAACTTTCTTTGGCAATCACAAAAACATCGGCTTTTCCATCTTCAGAACTCCACGTAAAAGTTCTAATTTTCGGATTGAGAAAGGCTTCGATGGTTCTATTTTTATTCATAATTAAAACGTCTACCGACGAGAACAATTTTAATTTTTCTTTTATTTTTTCGCCTGCATCATGAAAACCTTCATCGTGTGCCGAACCGATATTAGACAAAATTCCGATGGTCGGTTGAATGATGCGTTGCAGATTCACCATTTCGTTAACGGTAGAAATTCCAGCTTCAAAAATTCCGAGATTGTGTTTTTCGTTAATTCCCAAAACCGAAAGCGGCACACCCACTTGTGAGTTGTAGCTTTTGGGTGAACGAATGATATTATAATCGGGACTTAACAAAAAATTTAACCATTCTTTGATAATGGTTTTTCCGTTACTGCCCGTAATTCCGATGATAGGAAAATCGAAGTCACTGCGGTACGTGGCCGCAAATATTTGTAGCGCTTGAAGTGTATTTTCAACCACCAAAAAATTGGCTTTCCCTTGTAAATTAGATGGAATATAATTGACGACAAAATTGACGACACCGTTTTCAAGCAGTTCGGCAACATATTTATGTCCGTCGTTATTGGGTCCGATGATGGCAAAAAACAAAGTGCTTTCGCTATTTTGTAACGAACGACTGTCGATAGAAACAGCGTCGATAATAGCTACCTCATTAGTTCCAACAAATTTGGCTTTAATGATGGGAATAATATTTCTGATGGATAAAGTCACTTTGACTATTTTTTTTCGTCTTCCGACAAATGTTCTGCATCTTTTACTTCCATGTTTTCGCGCATGGCTTTAAAATAAGCCGCTCGACTTAATGGTTCGTATTCTTCGGTTTCACCTAGTAAAACAAGATTGTCGCTATCGGCTTTTCTGAAACTGTAATGGGCTAAATTCCCGGTTCGCGTACAAACGGCATGTACTTTCGTGACATATTCGGCAGTAGCCATCAAAGCAGGCATGGGTCCGAATGGATTTCCTTTAAAATCCATATCCAAACCAGCCACAATTACACGAATGCCTGAATTGGCCAAATCATTACAAACTCTAATAATTTCGTCGTCAAAAAACTGCGCCTCATCAATACCTACCACATCACATCCTTGAGCAAGGATTCTAATGTTGGCAGCCGCTGGAACTGGTGTCGAACGAATTTCGTTTTTATTGTGGGAAACCACCATTTCTTCATCATAACGAGTGTCGATTGCCGGTTTGAAAATCTCCACTTTTTGCTTGGCAAATTGGGCTCTTTTCAACCTTCGAATGAGTTCTTCGGTCTTTCCAGAGAACATCGATCCGCAGATTACTTCAATCCAGCCAAATTGTTCTTTATGATTTACAGTATTTTCGAGAAACATTTAGTATTTTCGTTATTATAAAATGGTAATTTCTGTTACATTTGTACAAAACAAAAATATCAAAATTCTAACTACATATTCCACTTCAAGCGATAAATTATGAAAAAAAGATTGGAAGCTGAATTAATAAGCATTGCACACCGAGTTTTAAAGTTAAAAAACAAATCGGAAATCGATCAATTGTATCATGAAACTCAGAAATTATACGAAGCATTAACTGTTTTAAAATTTTACGGAGACAATTATGAACAAGTAAAATTGGATGTTGCTGCAGCTGATTTGGAAGAAAAAGTAACTGCTTTTGTAGAAGATAAAAACGTAGTAGAAACTCCTAAAGCGATTGAAATTGAAGCGCCACAAACTGCGATGGAAGAGACTCCTATGGAAGAAGAAGAAATTCTTGTGGTTGAGGAAGAACCAGTAGTTGAAGAAGAAGATGTTGAAACCCCAGAAGAACCTGTAGTTGTGGGCGAAATTACCATTGAAGAAGACGAAGTTGAAGAAGAACCTGCTGCTCCATTAAAAAGTGATTTCGATTTCGAACCGATATTTGAACTAGCTGCAGAAACTATTGAAGAAGAAACTGCATCTGAAGACATTGTGGAAAAAGGTGAAGTGAAAGTTGAAACTCCAAAACAAGAAACCAAGCAAATTTCGTTTGAAGATTTGTTGGGTGAAAATTATACCGAACCTGTTTTTGTTAAACCAAATGACATTGTGGTTCCCGATTCGTTAAAAAATATAATCGACGAAAAACCCTTATCGTTAAACGACCAACATTTAAAAGTTATTAATATTGGATTGAATGATAAAATGGCCTTTGTAAAAAATCTTTTTGGCGAAAGCAACGAAGATTACAACCGCGTTTTATCGCAATTGAATACGTTCAGCACGTTTGAAGAAGCCAAAGATTTTATTGATGAAATTATCAAACCCGATTACAACAATTGGGATGGCGTTGACGATTATGCTGAGCGATTTATCGAAATTGTAGCGAAAAAATTCTCGTAAATGGGAAAATTGTACCTTGTGCCAACACCCATTGGCAATCTCGAAGACATGACTTTTAGAGCGATTACCGTTTTGAAAGAAGCCGATTTGATTTTGGCAGAAGACACACGTACTAGCGGAAAATTGCTGAAACATTTTGAGATTGCAACGCACATGCATAGCCATCACATGCACAACGAACACAAAACCGTTGAAAATTTGGTAGCCCGATTGAAAGGCGGCGAAACGATTGCATTGATTTCAGACGCAGGCACTCCTGCTATTTCCGATCCCGGATTTTTATTGACACGCGCTTGCGTTGAAAACGGAATTGAAGTCGATTGTTTGCCAGGCGCAACGGCTTTTGTGCCAGCATTAGTGAATAGTGGTTTACCCAACGATCGATTCATATTCGAGGGATTTTTACCTGAAAAAAAAGGAAGACAAACACGCTATTTGGCTTTAGCCGAAGAGACACGAACGATGATTTTCTATGTTTCTCCTCATAAATTAGTCAAAACATTAGCCGAATTTATACAGTATTTTGGGGCCGAACGCCAAGTTTCTATTTCAAGAGAGTTGTCTAAATTACACGAAGAAACGGTTCGAGGCACGGCAACAGAAGTTTTGAAACACTTTGAAGCCAAACCACCCAAAGGTGAGATTGTGGCTGTGGTTGGTGGGAAAAATTTGAAGTAAAAAAAGGCAAACACAGATTACACAAATTTTCACAAATTATTTTGTTTATAAAAAATGTAATCGTTTGACATCCAACACAATTTTTATACATTTACGAAAATATAAGCCATAACATCATAATTCATAATTTTTAATTCCTAATTAAACTATGCGTTGGACCCTACAATCAAAGCCAGAAAAAGAACAAGTTCAAAAACTACAAAACGAACTTCAAGTCGATGAAATTATTCCTACTTTATTGATCCAAAGAGGAATTACCACCTACGATCAAGCTAAAACTTTTTTCCGACCAACATTAAACGATTTACACAATCCCTATCTGATGAAAGATATGGACAAAGCGGTTACTCGTATTGAGAAAGCGATTGCAAACGGAGAAAATATTCTCGTTTTTGGCGATTATGATGTTGATGGAACCACAGCGGTTTCATTGGTTTCTTCTTATTTAAAAAGTTATTACCCAAATGTTGCCACCTACATTCCAGACCGATATGACGAAGGATATGGCATTTCCTATAAAGGCATCGACTTTGCCGAAGACAACGAATTTACCTTAATTATTGCCCTCGATTGCGGGATTAAATCTATAGAACATGTGGCATATGCCAATGCAAGAAACATCGATTTTATCATTTGCGATCACCACCGGCCTGGCGATGAATTGCCCAATGCCATCGCGGTTTTAGATCCTAAACGTATCGATTGCAATTATCCTTATGACGAACTTTGTGGTTGTGGTGTGGGTTTCAAATTGATTCAAGCCTTGGCCGAAAACCGCAATCAAACGATTGACGATTTGATTCCGTATTTAGATTTGGTGGCTACCGCCATTGCCGCCGACATCGTTCCGATTACTGGTGAAAATAGAGTGTTGGCTAAATTTGGTTTGGAAGTCATCAACTCTAATCCAAGACCCGGAATTAAAGCTTTAATCCAAAATGTGAAGAAAAAAATTCTCACAATTACCGATGTGGTTTTCATAATCGCACCACGAATCAATGCGGCTGGAAGAATCAAACACGGAAACGAAGCGGTGGCTTTATTGACCGAATTTAATTTGGCGCAAGCCGAAATTTTTGCTTCCGAAATTGAACAACACAATGCCGACCGAAAAGATTTAGACAAGCAAATTACGATTGAAGCATTGGCTCAA
Source organism: Flavobacterium sp. FG139 (assembly GCF_057809695.1). Taxonomy (NCBI): domain Bacteria; kingdom Pseudomonadati; phylum Bacteroidota; class Flavobacteriia; order Flavobacteriales; family Flavobacteriaceae; genus Flavobacterium; species Flavobacterium sp. FG139. The sequence goes on along the minus strand of NZ_JBMDKL010000006.1, from coordinate 42,139 downwards.
ATTGAAAACAACAACGAAAAAGAACGATTTACCACAGTTGTTTATCAAGACAATTGGCACAAAGGCGTTATTGGCATTGTGGCTTCGCGTTTGACTGAAACTTACTATCGACCTACAATTGTATTTACCAAAAGTGGCGATAAACTAGCCGCTTCGGCACGTTCGGTAAAAGATTTTGATGTATACAATGCCTTAGAAGCTTGCTCCGAACATTTGGAACAATTTGGTGGACACAAGTATGCTGCAGGCATGACTTTGAAAGAAGAAAATTATCAGAATTTTAAAAATGCTTTCGAAGAAGAAGTTAAAAAAACCATTCCTCCCGATTTGTTAATCCCAGAAATCGCTGTTGATGCGGAAATTGATTTTTCTGATATTACTCCGAAATTGATTCGAGTTTTAAATCAGTTTGAACCATTCGGACCACAAAACATGACACCTGTTTTCATGACAAAGAACATAAAAGACACTGGGTATGCTAAACTATTAGGTCAAAATGACGAACATCTAAAATTATTTGTAAAACAGCTACAATCTGATGGTTTTGGTGCTATAGGTTTTGGTCTTGGAACTAAAGTTAATTTAGTTAAAAATCAAGCCCTTTTTGATATCGCATATTGTATTGATGAAAATGAGTATAATGGATCCGTTTCCATTCAACTTCGTATAAAAGACATAAAACCAGCTGTTCAATGAAAAAGTCATACCTCTATGTTATTTTATTTATTCTGGTAGGTTGTAAAAACGTATCCGAGGAATATGTTGATGTTCGCGGAAAAGAGTATGCAGGTTCACAAAGTTGTATTCAATGTCATCAAAATATTGTGGATTTAATGGCTCAAAATTCACATACTAAAGCATCAATGCCTGCAATTACAGAAAATCTTTTAGGTAAATATGACGATGACAAAGATGCTTTTGTATACAATCCAAATCTTAGTTTACGCATTCAAGAACACAATGACAGTTTATATCAAGTGGTTTATGCCAATGGAAAACCCGTAGAACGCCATCGATTTGATATTGTTTTTGGAGTAAAACATGCGCAAACTGCTGTGTTTTGGAAAGACGAAAAACTATATGAAATGCCAATTTCGTATTATAATTCAATTAAGAACTGGGCTACAAGTCCGGGTTATGAAGCGCAATTTCCTTTTTTTGACAGAATGGTAAAAAAAGACTGTTTCAGTTGCCACAGTTCCAATATTGATAGTCCGCAACCCAAAGGTGTTACTGCCAATCAACATTATGGATCAACAGAACTAACGGGCATGTTAGACAAAAACTCATTAGTTTATGGAATTGATTGTGAAAGTTGTCATGGTCCAGCGGCAAAACACGTACAACATCACCTTCAATTTCCTAAAGAAAGAATAGCGCAATTTATTACATCAAACAAGACATTAGATGACCAACAAAAACTAGATCGTTGTGCCATCTGTCATTCTGGAAATGATACCCCACAATTAAAATCGCGTTTTGCATTTCGTCCTGGCGATCGATTATCGAGTTATTTTTTATCCAAAAAATCAACCTCAACCAAGGCTACTTTTGATGTTCACGGCAACCAATTGGAGTTGTTAAAACAAAGTCAATGTTTTATTAAAGACCAAAGTTTGAATTGCATTACGTGTCATAACCCGCACACAAACGCTGAAAAGAGCACGTCTTATTATTCACAAATTTGCATGAACTGTCACAAAGAAAATTCGGATAAATTCTGTAAATCAAAAAGTGTAATGAAAACGAATTGTATCAATTGTCATATGCCTGTAAAAAACTCGGATGTGATTCGTTTTACACAATCGGGAAGTAGTAAAAAGTATTTTTATTCGTTAAGAACCCACCAAATTGGTATTTATCCAATAAAGAAAAAAGATTAAAATTTCTTTAATTCCATGGTGGCTCCATCAAAAACACCATACGTAAAATAACCAATCCAATCGCCAAGATTTACATATTCAGAATGGTCTCCAACGGCAACAATCATGGGTAAATGACGGTGTCCAAACACAAAGTAATTGTAGTGTTTTGTTTCTAATTTACGTTTGGCATATTGAATCAACCATTCGTTATCTTCACCTAAGTAAACGACATCTTCTGCACCCGAAATCAATTTGTTTTTAACTGAAAGGTATTGTGCCAATCGCATACCAACATCGGGATGCAACCAACGGTACAACCATTTTGAAAACGGATTGGTAAACACTTTCTTCATGCGTTTATAGCCTTTGTCTCCAGGGCCTTTTCCATCGCCATGACCAATTAAAAACGTTTTATTATTGTAGGTAAACTCTTGGTTATCGTGATATACAGGAATGTTCAATTCTTTCTGAAAATAATCGTCCATCCATAAATCGTGATTTCCTACGAAGAAATAAATTGGGATTCCGCTGTCGCGAATTTCGGCTAATTTTCCGAGCACACGTACAAATCCTTTGGGAACAACCGTTTTATATTCAAACCAAAAATCAAACAAATCACCTAGCAGAAAAATAGCTTCGGCATCTTTTTTAACCTCATCCAACCAAGCTACAAATTTTTGCTCACGCGGAAAACTAGCTTCTGGCGTTGGAGCGCCAAAATGTTGATCGGAGGCAAAATAGATTTTTTTAGCTGACATGTGGTAAAAATATGAAATTACAAATTATCAGACGCATACCATTCGGCAAAAGAACTTTCTGTTTCTTGCAATTTTAAAGAGTGTAATTGAATTGCGTTAGGAAGTCGGTCTTGAATTTTTTTGGCAAAATCAACCACCATATTTTCACTAGTTGGTTGATAATCAACTAAAATAACATGATGCCCACGGGTTTTAAGTTCTTCGGCCAATTCAACATGAGGTGTGTTTTTATTGAAAACCGTAGCGTGATCAAATTGGTCTACGATTTCTTCTTTTACAATTTTCTTCAAATCAGAAAAATCGATTACCATTCCGAATTTCACGTTAGAACTGTCAGAAATTGGGGTTCCAATAACCGTTACTGAAAGTTTATAACTGTGTCCGTGAACGTTTTTGCACTTTCCGTCATAGCCATAAAGTGCATGTCCGGTTTCAAAACTAAATTGCTTGGTAATTCTGATTTTACTCATGAGAAATTATTTGGTGCAAATTTAGTGAAATTTACTCGTTTTGTTGTTTGTTTTTTGCACGATAATACATCCAATAGGCAATACCTACTAAAACTATAAAAGGCAAAAAAGATCCTATGGCAACTCCTATTTGATAGCTACCGTCTGGAGCATGTTTTACTTTTTCAGCAATAGCAACGTGTTGGATTAGTGAGAAGAAAGTCATGTTGATGGAATTAATTGCTAACAAATTTACAAAAAAATAAGGTCACCTTTGGAGTGACCTTACTAATATAGTTTTAATCTAAATATTATGGATTTTGCTCAAACGCTTGATTTTCACCAGGAACTGAAGATCGAACGTTAATTGCTTTTTTATCATTTCCAACAACAAACGCCACAAAGCTCATATTAGAAGCATTGGTCACATTAGTTGGTACGGGAACTGAGAATGTTTTTGTTATGGTTTGACCAGCAAGCGTACTTTCTGTAATTGGATCTCCTAGAATATCCGTTAAATTGGCTCTCAAAACGTGATCATTTTCAAAGTTAGCAATCACACTTCCTCCACCATAAAAGCTAGTGTAGTTGGTTTGGTTGCTGAATAAATTATCTTCTAAAACGTATACTACTAATTTTAAATTTGAGTAGTCATTAGCCAATTTAACCTTAACATCAAGATTAATTGTTCCTGCTGAAACATTAGAATTCATGGCCAAACCTAATCCCACATTATTACCAGTTAAACTTTTAACTTGTGCAATATTTGAATTCTCAGGATAGCTCCAAGTTGTTGTTCTATTCAACATTCCTGTTGGATAGCCTGACAAACTTATCATTTGTTTTAATGGATCAGCACCCGAAAAATGGAATCCATCGTAGCCGCTGCTTGTTTGTTGATGAATCGCTACAGGAACCGCTTTGGTAGTTTGCTCTAATACTTTTTCAATTCCGTAGGCAACTCTTGGGCAATACCCACACCAAGAACCCGTGTAATCTTCAATCAAAACTCTTTTTTGAAACTGTCCAGAAACTGGATCAACGCTTACTGGTGGAGTTACACTTCCTCCACCACTTCCTCCAGAAGAGGAGTCGTCTTTACTGCAAGAGGCAAAAAATACAGCCGCAGCTAAAACAATAATGTTTTTGTAATTTTTCATGGTTTAATCTGTTGGTTTGTTATTAGATATGCAAATAAAATAAAAAAAATGTTACAAAACTTCATTAAATTTTAATTTATTTGCAATTATAAACTAACAAACTATGAAAAACCTACTTGTGCTCTTTCTTTTTATTGGAATGAAATCCTTTGCTCAACAAACTTTACCCAATCTTACTATCCAAAACACAGAAGGAAAGACTCTTTCTTTAAAAACAGATTGTGCCGAAAAAGACAAATTGTATGTGTTTTCTTTTTGGGCAACTTGGTGTGCGCCATGTGTACAAGAGTTGGATGCTATAAGTGATGTGTATGATGATTGGAAAAAGGAAGTAAATGTCGAATTAATTGCTGTGGCTACCGACGATTCAAGAACGCAAAAAAGGGTAAAACCTTTGGTCAATGGTAAAGGCTGGGACTATCAGGTTTTGTTGGATACCAATCAAGAATTCAAACGAAGTCTAGGCATTTCTAATGTACCTTATTTGATAGTGGTAAAAAATGGAAAAATCGTTTTTACTGAAAACGGACATACCCCTGGCGGTGAAACGGAATTGTTTGAAAAATTAAAAAGTTTAAAATAATGAGAACCAATTACATCCTTTTGTTTTTTGTTTTATTTACTATAGCGACATCGGCACAAGAACAAAATAAAGATTCGGTAAAAGGGCGTCTTTCGGGATCGTTTGAATCGAATGGGCAATGGTATTTGAACGACAAAAAAAGAGATATTCAGCACGATTCGGTTCCTTTACGTTCTAATAATTATTTGTCGGTAAATTATAATTATGGCAAATGGACTACAGGTGTTCAGGTGGAATCGTATGCTTCTCAAGCCTTATTGAATTACAATCCGAAATTTAAAAATACCAATCTTGGAACCTATTTCCTAAATTATAAATCCACCAAAATAGACGCTACACTAGGCCATTTCTATGAGCAATTTGGCAGTGGATTGTTACTGAGAAGTTATGAAGACCGCTCTTTAGGAATCAATAATGCCATTCGTGGAGGAAGAATTAATTTCAAACCCAATCAAAACCTTTCGTTTACGGCTTTATACGGAAGAAAACGAACTGGTTTTGATGTAAGTAAAGGCCAGATTTTCGGATTTGACTCCAATTTCAATCTGAGTTCCTTACTGAAAAAAGAGGCTTTTGAATTAACTTTAGGAATGAGTTATGTGGGTCGTTATGAAAAAAGCTATTTCGAAACACCTAATTTTTCTGAATTAACAAGCGCTTATTCGGGTCGAATTGGTTTTACAAAAGATAAATTTTACATCAATGGTGAATACAATCTAAAATCGAAAGATGCCGTTCTTATTGTCGCCAGTAATAAAGTCAGCAACGATTTTATAAAACCAGGTTCGGCGGTCTTATTGAATTTTGGATATTCAAAAAAAGGATTGGGATTTGACACCACTTTAAGACGATTGGAAAATATGACTTTTCTTTCTGAGAGAGAACCTACGTTTTTAGGCATTGAAAAAACCAGTTTGTATTACAACGACGGCTTAATGAATTTTCTACCGAGTTTGACCAAACAAAATCACGCCAATTTATCCAATATTTACGTATACCAAGCGCAAGGAGGAATTAACATTGACCCTACCAATGGTATCGCAAAAGCTGGTGAAATTGGGGGTCAAATCGACTTTTTTTATGACTTTAAAAAAGGAAGTGCACTTGGCGGCAAATACGGAACCAAAGTAGCCATCAATTGCTCCAATTGGTATAATTTAGGTGGAAAATATACATTTGAAGACCAATACGGAAACTATGCTCCTAATTATACCACCGATTTTTTTGCTACTAAAGAAAAATACTATTCCGATTACAACATCGAATTTTCTAAAAAATTGAGTTCAAAAGTTAATGGAACCCTTTCCTACATTAATCAATATTACAACAACAGGTACATTACAGGAGCGGCCAATTTAGTAGTTAAAACTAACATTGTTACCGCAGAATCAACGGTGAAGTTTTCAAAATCTAAATCGTTTACCTTTGGTTTAGAGCACATGTGGGCCGATAACGACAGAAAAAATTGGTTATCTTCGTCAATCGAATACAATCATAATGCTAATTGGTCAATGTATGTAACCGATATGTACAATTATGGTTATGACGCCAATGCTGAATTAATTTCTCATGGAGTTGATGCTTTTAGAATACATTTTTATAACTTTGGGGGCTCTTATAAAAAAGGAAGTACTCGAGTTGCCCTAAATTATGGCCGTCAAAGAGGCGGATTGGTATGTGCTGGAGGAGTTTGCAGATATGTGCCACAAAGTACAGGAATTTCATTATCTTTGAGCACTGCTTTTTAAAATATTGGGGGATTAGCTCATTTGGCTAGAGCGCTTGCCTGGCAGGCAAGAGGTGACCGGTTCGAATCCGGTATTCTCCACAAAAAAACCGTCATGTTTTAAACAGACGGTTTTTTTTGTTATTTTCCATTTTTCAAATCTTCGGCAACTTTCTCTAATTCTGAGTACCAATCTTCTCCAAATCTTCGAATGAGTGCTTCTTTCACAAATTTATAAATGGGAACTTCAAGTTCTTTTCCTAAACTACAAGCATCGTCGCAAATATCCCATCGATCATAATTTACAGCGGCAAATTCGGTAAAATCTTTCACCCGAATCGGATATAAATGACACGAAACTGGTTTTTTCCAATCGATCACACCTTGATTATAGGCCTGTTCAATACCACAAAGTGCCGTTTTTCCATCAAAAATTACATAAGCACAATCTTTATTGTCAATAAGTGGTGTTTCCAAATCTTGGTCGGTTCCTTTAACCCAAGTCCCCAATCGTTCGATGGCTTCAATGCCTTCTTTTCTCAAAAAAGGTTTTACTTTGGGATAAATAGCCTCCATAATTTTGGTTTCTTCTTCGTTTAAAGGCGCTCCAGCATCACCATCAACACAACAAGCCCCATGACAAGCTGAAAGGTTGCACACAAAATCTTTTTCTAAAATATCTTCCGAAACGATGGTTTTCCCTAATTGAAACATTGGCTTTTGGAGTTTTTAAATACAGGCCAAAGGTACAAAGGATTTTTATGTTTTTTGCTATGCTCTTTATTAATCGAAAATTAACGTAATCTTTAGATTTTAACCGTTTGGAAAGAAGTAATTTTGCACTTTTAAAGAAATGAATTATGTTAGGATTTGATTTTAAAGAGATTGCAACTATAAGCATGGTGCTTTTTGCCGTAATTGATATTGTGGGAACGATTCCGATTGTAGTTGATTTACGTCAAAAATACGGTCATATTGAATCGGAAAAAGCCTCAATTGCCGCTGGATCCATTATGATTGTGTTTCTTTTTGTTGGAGAAGAGTTACTCAAATTAATCGGAATTGATGTGCATTCGTTTGCTGTTGCTGGTTCATTCGTATTGTTCTTTTTAGCGCTCGAAATGATTTTGGGAATCCGAATTTATAAAGAAGAAGAAGCCAGTTCGGCATCGATTGTTCCCTTGGCATTTCCTCTGATTGCAGGTGCCGGAACGATGACTACATTACTTTCATTGCGTTCTCAATTTCAAACTGTAAATATTATAATTGCTATAGTTTTAAACATCATTTTAGTGTATGCCGTATTAAAATCGTCTTCCAAAATTGAAAAAATGTTGGGTAAAAATGGTTTGGGTGTCATTCGAAAAACCTTTGGTGTTGTGCTACTAGCAATTGCTGTTAAATTATTTGCAGCTAATGTTAAAGGATTATTTGTTTAAATCAAATTTTACTATTTTTACCCTCTAAATTTATTCGATGAAAATTTTTACTACTATATTGATTGTTTTAGCAATTGCGCTTATCATTTTTAACGTCACCATGTTAGATTTCAACAAGCCTTTTGAAGGCAACAGCATGGTCGCTTTAATTGGAATTATAGCTTCTTTTTGCGCGGTTTTTATCCTTCTGATCTTCAAAATGTCGAAGAAAATTGAAGAAAAACTTAAAAATCAATAATCAATGTTTGATGTTCTTATTATTGGTGGAGGCGTTTCTGGAGTTTCTTGCGCTTTGATTTTAGGTTCTGCACACAAAAAAGCCTTTGCACAAGATAAAAAAATCGGAATTATTGCACATCAAAAAGCCTCTTCACTTCAAGATGCCTTATTTAACAATGCTTATGGTATCGCTCCAGGCAAATTAGGCTCTGAATTGCTTTCAGAAAGTTTAGAACAACTACACACTTTATATCCACACATTTCTCAAATTGAAGAAGAAAAAGTAATGGCAATAGCTGATGAATTTCCTAATTTCACAGTGATTACCAATAAAAATTCCTATGCGACAAAAAACATTGTGGTAGCCATTGGTTCATCCAATATGTTTGCTATTGAAGGCTTAATGCACTATGTGGAACCTCACAAAAAAGCAGTTGCCGAAAAACAACGCATCCAACTTAAAAATGACGACCACAAAGTTGCCGACGGGATTTATGTTGCTGGAACTTTGGCGGGCCATCGAAGTCAATTAGCGATTGCGGCCGGAAGCGGCGCGGCTGTCGCCACCGATATTCTAACTTTATGGAATAATGGGATTTCGAGTCAAGCTCATGATTCAATTAGGAAATAAAACTATTTTTTCAAAACCGCTTTGATCATTTTATCTTCTTTCAAAACAATTTGATAGTATTGGTTTTCGCCAAATAATTGTCGTGCAAATTCTGCTGTAATGTAACGGTTTACAATTGATTTGTTATTGCTCAAATTTACATCTATTCCTACTTTAGATAAGTATTTTTCAAACTGGTCTACATAGTAAGAATTGTTTAGCATTTTAACCTGAAATTGCTCAAAATTTAGTCCTTTAAAAGCATTTCTATTCTGATCCAGTTGTTCAAAAACAAAATGGCCTACAACACCTGTTTGCAAAATATATTCTAAACTTTCATCACCATGCGCTACTTCTAAAGGCACGAAAACATCAGGCACAATTCCGCCACCGCCATACACAATTCGACCTCTTTTAGTTTTAAATTTTAACGAATCGGCAATTTTTATTTTATCTTTTTCATACAATTCACCGCTTGCGTATCGACTTTCAGATTCTTTATAATAATCTTCGCTATCGCCTTTCTTATACGGTTTTTGAATGGAACGACCACTTGGTGTGTAGTATCTGGCAATGGTCAATCGCACTGCCGAACCATCGTCAAAATCCATTTCGCGTTGCACCAAACCTTTACCAAAAGAACGTCTTCCATAAATGGTACCTCGATCATTATCCTGAATAGCTCCTGCCAAAATCTCACTAGCTGAAGCCGAATTCTCATCAATTAAAACCGATACACGACCCGTTTCAAAATCGCCGTCTTCGGTAGCAAATGTCTTGTCTATAGCTCCTTTTTTGTTTTTAGTAAAAACAATAAGTTCTTCGTCTTTCAACAATTCGTCTGCAATTTGAACCGCCATTTCCATAAATCCACCGCCATTTTCGCGCAGGTCAATAACCAAAGAGTTCATACCACTTTGCTTTAATTTTACTAAAGCAGTATGGAATTCTCGACCAGTAGTTTCGGCAAAACGGTTGATTTTGATATACCCGGTAGTTTTATTCAGCATAATGCCAACATCGACACTTTTAATGGGAACAACATCGCGTTTTACGGTCACTTTCAATTGCTTTTTTTCCGATTTTCTATACACGGTTAGCGTTACTTCCGAATCTTTTTGCCCTTTTAGTTTGCTGTATAATACGTCATTTTTAAGCTTTTTGCCAAAAAGTTTGAAGTTGTCTGCATACAAAATTCGGTCGCCTTCTTTGATTCCTGCTCTTGCAGCTGGTCCGTTTTCAATGGGTTTTATAACCGCAATGGTATCATTATAAGAGTAAAAATTAATACCAATGCCTACAAAATCGCCTTTCATGCTTTCGGCAACCGCAGTTTGTTCACTAGGTGGAACATACACTGAATGCGGATCGAGATTGGCCAAAATATTGGTAACGGTTAAATCAACAATAGAGTCGGTTTTTACATCATCGACATATTCTTTGTCAATAAAATCTAAAAGTCGGTTGAGTTTAGTTTTGTAGTTGTTTTTGGCAAAGGCACCTTTTCCTAAAGGATAATTAATAAATCCGCCAATAACTATTCCTAATGCTATGCAGGAAAAAAACAAAATGGGTATGTAGATTTTATTGATTTTCATTGTGAAACAAGTGCTTAACTACAGTTAAAACGTGGTTTTTGAAGTATTATTTCTTTTATTTTATTCTAAATCTTCTATTTGTGAAACTTCAATTCCGGCTTTAATCAAAAAGTCTACACCCGAAGTATCGCGATAGCCGTTTTTGTAAACCACACGTTTGATACCCGATTGATGGATTAGTTTGCTGCATTCTTTGCAAGGCGAAAGTGTGATGTATAAAGTGGCATTATCGCACGATTGTGTCGAACGTGCTACTTTTAAAATAGCATTAGCTTCGGCGTGTAAGACATACCATTGCGTCAATCCTTCTTCGTCTTCGCAACAATTTTCAAAACCCGATGGCGTTCCGTTGTAGCCATCGGAAATGATCATTCGATCGCGTACGATGATCGCACCTACTTGTTTGCGCTTGCAATAGGAAAGTTTGCTCCATTCGGCGGCAATTCGGAGATAAGCCTTATCGTATTTATGTTGTTTTTTTTCTTTCATGGTGTGAATTCTATGCAAATGGATTACTTTCTAGCCCTGATTGCAATGGAAATCATTTTTTAATGATTGCAATGAAAAGCAGGAAATACCATTACAAATATAACTACTGATTCGCTTCTAATACAACTTATTTTTTCCAAATTGGATTTTCGATTAATAACGGTACTAAAACCCCTATGACGAAGCTTGACATGATGAGTGTAAAATCGCGCTTATTGAATCGGAATAAGGTTTGTGCAATAAAACCTAAAATTAAAACACCAATAACCACCAGAATTTGAGCGCTTTCAATCCCGAGTGCAAATTCGAAAAGCGGCCCTAATTTTTCGGCTGGTTTTCCAGGTAAAATAGAATTGAAATAATTGGAAAATCCCAATCCGTGTATGATTCCGAAGAAAACAGTAACGCTGGCTACAAAAGTCATGTTGCCACTTTTAGCCGTTTTTCCAGCCATAATGAGATTGAAAAGTGCCGCAATTAGAATAGTTATGGGGATTAAAAATTCGACTATTTCTGCTTTGACAGCAATCACATTAAACACAGAAAGTAATAAGGCTAAGGTATGTCCGAGGGTAAAAAACGAAACTAAAATTAAAATTTTCTTCCATTCTTTGGCCACATAAGGCGCTGTTAAAGCAATTAGAAAAAGTAAATGATCATAGCCATGAAGATCTAACACATGGTTCAACCCTACTTTAAAAAATATCCAGAAATCGTTCATAAAAAAGGGAATTAAGCAATTTTATAATGGTAAACATACAATATATTTTGATTTAGAGATATAAAGATTGTCTTAAATTCGATTAAAAACATTTTCCGTTTTTGAGGAATTTGAATTATCTTTGCCTTATAAAACTAATATAATTATGTCATTTTCAGATTTATTTGATAGCGAATTTAAAACCAGAAATAAAGGACACTTTTCAGCAATTGTTCGTGTTGCTACTGCCGACGGAGATTTAAGTCACGAAGAAAAAGAGTTTTTAGACAAACTTGCCGTTCGATTAGAAATTTCTCCTGCAGAATATGATGAAATTTTAGAAAATCCTTTGAAATACCCTATTAATCCGCCGTATTCTTATGCGCACCGATTGGAGCGTTTGTATGATTTATCAAGAATGGTGTATGCCGATCACGTGCTAGGACCAAAACAAAAAGAAATTTTAACCAAATTTGCTATTGCTTTAGGATTTACGCCAGGCAATGTAAACTATATCGTTGACAAAGCGTTATCTCTTTTAGTGATGAATGTAGATTTAGATACATTCACCTACGAAATGATACACATGAATAGATAATAAACCCTTTCAAAATAAAAAAAGTCCTGATTTCTCAGGACTTTTTTGTTATCTAGAAGCTTCCATAAATTCTTCAGCTTTTTGAACCATATTATAGCTACCGCAAAAGAATGGAACCCGTTGGTGCAATTCGGTGGGTTGAATTTCCATAATTCGAGAATAACCATCGGAGGCTTTTCCTCCAGCTTGTTCTGCAATAAATGCCATAGGATTGCATTCATACAACAGGCGAAGCTTCCCTTTTGGCGCTTTAGAACTGGTTGGATAAATATAAATGCCGCCTTTAATCATGTTTCGGTGAATGTCTGAAACTAAACTTCCAATATATCTTGAAGTGTAAGGTCTGTCGCCTTCTTCCAACTGGCAATATTTTAGGTAATTTTTTACCCCTTGTGGAAAATGAACATAATTCCCTTCATTGATAGAATAAATGCTTCCGTCTTTAGAAAATTGCATGTTGGGATGAGAAAGGTAAAAAGTACCGATAGCCGGATTCAACGTAAACCCATTTACACCGTGACCCGTAGTATACACCAACATGGTGGATGTGCCATAAATAACATAGCCAGCCGCCACTTGATTGATTCCGGGTTGTAAAAAATCTTCTAAAGTAACCGGTGTTCCCACAGGCGTCACTCTTCTAAACACCGAAAATATAGTTCCAACCGAAACATTTACATCAATATTAGATGAGCCGTCCAACGGATCCATCAAAACCACATATTTGTTATTGTGACTTTTATCACTTCCGGCAACGGTAATAAAATCGTCGTTTTCTTCCGAAGCAATTCCGCATACAATTTCGCGGTTGATCAACGTTTGAATGAATACTTCATTAGCATACACATCCAATTTTTGTTGGTCTTCACCTTGAATATTTTGTTCTCCTGCGGCACCAACAATATCAACCAAACCTGCTTTGTTTACCTTATAATTAACCACTTTGGCCGCCAATCGAATAGAGTTAATAATGCGCGATAATTCGCCTGATGAATACTGAAAAGCATTTTGATTTTCAATGATAAATTCTCCTAAAGTAGTGTTGCGTGTTTCCATTACGAAATCGTTGTAGTTATTTGTGCAAATATCGTTTTTTTTATGAATTTTAGAGGGGAAAAGTAAAAATTATTCTACATCAAATTGTCCAAAGTTATTTTACCTTTGTAGTAGAATTTTAAACTTAAAAATCATGAAAAAAAGAGCCATATCCCTACTGACAATACTATTTGTTCTGAGTTTTTCAAAAGGATTAGCCCAAATTAATTTAGGCGAAAGAGCTTTAGGTGCTCTTCAAAATGGCGTAGCGAGTTTTACCTTTAGTGATGAAGACGCTGCTAATTTATCGAGAGAAGCAGTTAGAAAAATGGATTCTGTAAATAAAGTCGCTGGACCAAAAGATGGGTATACGTTGCGATTAAATCGTGTTTTTGGAAAACACAGTTCTGAAAACGGTTTGAAATTAAATTACAAAGTTTATTTGACTAAAGAGGTAAACGCCTTTGCTACTGCCGACGGAAGTGTTCGCGTATTTTCAGGCTTGATGGATATCATGGACGACAATCAATTGTTGGCGGTAATTGGTCACGAAATTGGTCATGTGGCCAACCACGATTCCAGAGATGCGATGAAAGCCGCTTACAGAAAAGCCTTTATTTTGGATGGTTTAGCCTCACAATCGACTACTATTGCCAAAGCGACCGATAGTCAATTGGGACAAATTGGAAATGCGATTTTGGACAGCAAATACAGCCGAAAACAAGAATCAGAAGCCGATGCCTTTTCGTATGAATTCATGAAACGCAACAAATACGATGTAAATGCGGTGGAATCGGCTTTCAATATTTTAGCCAATTTAAGCGAAGGTGGCGAATCCAATTTTTTAACACAAATGATGAGTTCGCATCCCGATCCAAAAGAAAGAGCAGCAACTGCCAAAGCCAAAGCAGAAGCGGATGGATTGTACAAAGCGTATGTTCAAAAAGCAATTAGCAATAAAGCTGTTGTGGTCAAAACTCCAGTTAAAAAAGCACCAAAAAAGAAAAAATAATTTTTTTAACTTTTCCTATAAATCCCAAATGCTATTAGTCGCATTTGGGATTTGTTTTTTACATTTACCGCTAATCCAATTTAGTTGTATTTATGATTATTCGAAAAGGAACTCCAGCCGACATGCCTTCGGTTTTAGATTTGATTAAGGAATTAGCTGTTTTTGAAAAAGAACCCGAAGCGGTTATAGTCACCGTAGATGATTTGGTGCGTGATGGTTTTTCAGACAATCCATTGTTTCATTGTTTTGTGGCTGAGGTCGATAATGATATTATAGGAATTGCACTCTATTATTACCGCTACTCCACTTGGAAAGGCAAAACCATTCACTTAGAAGATTTAATTGTGAGAGAAAACCAACGCGGAACCGGTGCCGGATTTGCGCTGTATAAAGAAATCATCCGTCAAGGAAAACGAGATAATGTGCGACGTATCGAATGGGCAGTTCTCAATTGGAATACACCAGCTATAACTTTTTATGAAAAAACTGGTGCCAAAGTATTAGACGACTGGCGTGTGGCACAAATGGATGAAAACGGAATAGAGGCCTTTTTATCTCAAAATAAATAACCATAGTTACTGCATTAGAATTTGTTATTTTTTTAGATTTGTAAATTATTTAAGATTGTTAGTTTTAAACAAGAATTTGTACGGTTATGAGAATTTTTAAATTTGGTGGTGCATCAGTAAAAGATGCTGATGGTATTAAAAATGTATTCGATTTATTGCACAAAGTAGGTCATGAAGACGTGCTTTTGGTGATTTCAGCAATGGGAAAAACAACCAATGCATTGGAATTGGTAATCAAAAATTATTTCGAAAAATCGAATGAATTTCATGCTTCGCTTCAAGAAGTTAGAAAATACCACAACCAAATTTTACTCGACTTGTTTGACGACGAAGAACACGATGTGTTTTTTGCAGTAAACAGTCATTTTGCCGACTTAGAATACTTTTTAAGAAGCAACAAATCGCCTAACTATAACTTTGTTTACGATCAAGTGATTAGTTTTGGAGAACTAGTTTCGACTACGATTGTGAGTTATTATTTCAACGAAAAAGGTTTGAAAAACAACTGGATTGACGTGCGTAATTTCATCAAAACCGACAATACGTATCGCGATGCTAATGTAGACTGGGATCATACTCAAAAATTAATTTCAAAAGGCATCAAAAAGAAATCGTTGAACATCACCCAGGGATTTTTAGGTTCTGACGAAAACAACTTTACCACCACTTTGGGTCGTGAAGGTTCCGATTATACCGCTGCGATTTTTGCCTATTGCTTGAGTGCCGAAAGCGTGACCATTTGGAAAGACGTTCCGGGTGTTTTAAATGCCGATCCGCGTTATTTTGAAAATGCCATTTTGTTGAATCAAATTTCGTATCGTGAAGCCATTGAGTTGGCTTTTTATGGGGCATCGGTAATTCACCCAAAAACGTTGCAACCCTTACAAAAAAAGGAAATTCCGTTGTATGTAAAATCGTTTATCAATCCGCTTTTACCCGGAACAAGCGTTTCTAAAGGCGAAGATTTAGAACCCAAAACTTCGTGTTTTATTGTAAAGAAAAACCAATTATTAATTTCACTTTCGTCTATCGATTTCTCTTTTATCATGGAAGAGAACATCAGTGAAATTTTTGCCTTGTTCCACCAATTCAAAATGAAAGTGAGTTTGATTCAGAATTCGGCGATTAGTTTTTCCGTTTGTATTGAGGATAAATTTGGAAACTTCAACGACTTGAAAGCCATTTTAGCCAAGAAATTCAAAGTTTCCTACAATGAAAATGTGTCGCTTTACACCATCAGACACTTCACTAAAGAAGCCGCTGAAATGGTTGAAAAAGACAAAGTAGTTATCTTAAGACAACTTTCTAGAGAAACGATGCAGATTGTGACTAAGGAGTAATTTTTCACCAACTTTTTCCAATAATAAATACTACTTTTGACATTTAAGAGTTATCTTATCTATGTTGAAAAATAGTTTTTTATGGGCACTTTTGTTTTGTTTTTCGGGCGTTTTGGCTCAGGAAATCGAAACGCCTTATAAAAATAAAAAACTTCCTTTTTCAAAAGACACTATTGCAATTGACAATGTCAGCATCAACCAATCGTTTTTTAAAATTCTCGACAAACAAGGCAATCCTATTGATACTTCCTTTTATAAAATCGATTTCAAAAAAGCGAAACTCATTTTCAAAAACAACTATGTTTCCAACGATTCCATCACCATTCGGTATTTAAAATTTCCCGAATTTCTAACCAAAACTTATACGATATATGACGATGCGAGTGTGGTTCCCAACGAAGCTGGAAATTTATATGTGGTAAAAAGAGATAACATCAAACCGTTCAAACCCTTTGACGGATTGAATACTTCGGGCAGTATTACTCGTGGCATCACCGTTGGAAACAATCAAAATTCTACGGTAAATTCCAATCTCGATTTGCAAATTACGGGTAAGATTTCCAATAAAGTATCATTACGTGCTTCCATTCAAGACAGCAATATTCCACTTCAAAATGGTGGTTATTCGCAAAAATTAGATGAATTTGATCAAATTTTTATTGAGCTTTTTTCAGACAAATGGAACATTCGCGCAGGCGATTTATTTTTAGAAAACAGGCAATCGCAATTTTTAAATTTTAACAAAAAAGTACAAGGATTATCTACGCATTTCACTTTTGGAACTCCTGAAAACAAAACCGAAATCTTCGCCGCTGGTGCAGTCGTTCGCGGACAATATGCCAAAAGCAATTTTACCGGTCAAGAGGGTAATCAAGGACCATACAAACTTCGTGGCAATAACGGCGAGTTGTATGTGTTGGTAATTTCTGGTTCGGAACGGGTTTATGTGAATGGAATTTTGCTCAAACGTGGCGAAAACAACGATTATGTCATCGATTACAATGCTGGTGAAATCAAGTTCACCTCGCTTTTCCCAATTACTTCCGAAATGCGAATTGTGATTGAATACCAATATTCCGATCGAAGTTATACCCGATTTGTAACCTATGGTGGTGTGAATCATCAAGAAGAAAAATGGAGTTTGGGCGGTTATTTGTATTCTGAAAGTGATGTCAAAAACCAACCGTTGCAACAAAATTTATCGAGCGATCAAGTTGCCATTCTTCAAAATGCTGGTGATGATACTGCCTTGATGAATGCACCTTCTGCGTATGTCGACTCGTATTCTGAAAATAAAATCTTGTATCGAAAAGTAAACATTGGTGGCGTTGATGTTTTTCAATATTCCAATGTTTCTACCGATGTGTTGTACAATGTAAAATTCACTTTAGTCGGTGCCAATCTGGGAAATTACAACCTTACTAATAACTCGGCTGTTGGAAAAATTTACGAATATGTAGCACCAATTGGCGGTATTCCGCAAGGAAATTACGAACCCATTATACGATTGATTCCGCCATCGAAAATCCAAATTGCGACCGTTTTAGGAAAGTTCAATCCGTCTGAAAAAACTTCAGTCGATTTTGAATTGGGCATCAGCAATAACGATTTGAATTTGTATTCCAAAATTGATGATGGTAACAACAAAGGAATTGCGTCTAAATTCAATGCCAAACAACGACTTTTCACAGGAAAATATACGATTGATGCGTTTGCCAATTACCAATTGATTCAGAATAATTTCAAAACCATCGAGCGATTATTTACCATCGAATTCAACCGCGATTGGAATTTAACCAACATTTCAGGAACACAAAGTTTGTTGACTTCGGGTTTAAAGTTTGATTTTAAAGAAAAAGGCACTGCCAAATACCAACTGGAAAAACTCGATTTTTCGAATACTTTTTCGGGAACACGACATATTGTACAAGGAAATTTTAAAACCAAAAATCTTAGCTTACAACAAAACAGCAGTTATCTAAAAAGCTCAGGAAGCATTTCAAATACAACCTTTTTACGAAATCAAACCCGAGGAAAATACCATTTTAAGAAAAATTGGATAGGTTCAAGTTTTCGCCTAGAAGACAATCAAGAAAAACTGGTAGCCACCAATCAATTTACCACATTAAGTCAGCGTTTTAGTGAAGTTGGTGCGTTTATTGGTCGTGGTGACAGCACGCGAGTATATGCCGAAATGGGATATTTGCATCGCAACAACGACAGTTTGCAATCGGGATTTTTGAAACGTGTGAATACGTCTAATTCCTATTATTTGAAATCAAAATTGATTCAAACCCAAAAAACCAATTTATCGCTTTTTGTGAATTACCGCCGTTTGACCTTTACTGATGGGATTAAACCGAGTGAACCGTCGTTGAATTCGCGTCTTTTATATAACGACACTTTTTGGGGTCAAATGATTCAAACGAATACCGCTTATGAAACCGCTTCGGGAACCATTGCGCAACAGGAATTCACCTATTTACAAGTCAATCCTGGTCAAGGAGTTTATATGTGGAACGATTATAATAACGACGGTATTCAGCAGTTGCAAGAATTTGAAGTGGCGCCATTTCCCGATTTGGCGAAGTACGTTCGAGTTTTTCTTCCGAATCAAATTTTTGTGAAAACCCATCAGAATAAATTCTCACAATCGGTGACTTTGAGCCCGTCGAGATGGAATAACGAAGAAGGATTTAAAAAACTTCTTTCTTATTTTTACAATCAAACCGCATTTTCATTGGATCGAAAAATCGAACGCAATTCGGATAATTTCAATCTGAATCCGTTTTCAACCAGCACCGATAACTTATTGGGATTGAACACGAGTTTTAGAAACAGTTTGTTTTACAATCGTGGCAAACAAAAGCATTCGGTGACGTATACTTATTTAGAAAGTCGGGTTAAAAGTTTGCTTTCTATTGGATCACAAGAAAATAACTCAAGTTCTAATCAATTGCAATATGCCCATTTGCTTCAAAAAAGTTGGTTGTTCAATTTTGATACTTCTACTACTAAATCGAGCAGTATTTCGGATAATTATGCTTCGCGAAATTTTGAATTGAACAGTTATGCTGTGGCGCCAAAAGTTTCCTATTTATTCTCAAACAACAAAAGTTTGTCGCTATTTTTTGAATACAAAAACAAACAAAACACGATAAATGACCAAGAGCGATTGAAACAACAACGCATCGGATTATCGTTTAATTATTCGAGTGACCGAAAAATTACCATTAACGGTGAGTTTTCATTGTATAGTAATGACTTTATTGGAAATCAACTTTCTCCGGTTGCTTTTCAAATGTTGGAAGGATTGCAAGCGGGTAAAAACAATACGTGGCGTTTGTTATTGCAGAAAAATCTAACCCAATATTTAGACATTAACATCAATTATCAAGGCAGAAAATCAGATTCGAGTGCCGCGATTCATACCGGAAATGTGCAACTTCGAGCCTTTTTTTAGTGTCATAAAAATTCTACAGCCAACTTCTTGATGCGGAATGGTTATTGTTTCAATAAATTTCGTTAATTTTAATCTTTAATAACCAAAATTAGAAATCACCATGAAAAAACTAATTGTATTGTGTTTTGTGTTTTTATTTTCAAACACATTTTTTGCTCAAGACTTAAAAGAAAAAGCCTCTAAAGCAAAAGCGAAGACAGAGAAAGCGGCAACAGCCAAGAAAGAAAAAGCCGAAAAAGAAGCTAAATCAAAAGAGAAAAAAGCTAAAAAAGAGGTAGATGAAAAAGCCTCTAAACTAAAAAAAGATGGAACGCCTGACAAACGTTTTAAAGAGGCCAAAGAAAAAACAGATAAAGCTAAAAAAGAGACTGCAGAAAAAGTAAAAGAAACTAAAGCTTCAGCCACAGGAAAAGCAAAATCTGCAGAGGGTAAAGCCAAAGCAGAAGCAAACAAGACTGTTGCCAAAGTTAAAAAAACAGCTGCTGAAGAAAAAGAAGACCTAAAAGAAACAGCTGCTTCTAAAGCTGCCGAGAAAAAAGTAGCTGATAAAGTAACTGGAACTTATAAAGGCAAAAAGGTATTTACCGGACCAAAAGGTGGCAAATACTACATTAACAAAAATGGAAACAAAACATACATCGACAGAGATAGTAACTAATTGTCAAAATTCACACGATTTAAACTTAAATCTTTACGAATTTAGCATCAAAAACAGCCAAATTTTAGTGATGTAAATAGAATTCAAAAAATCACCCAAAAACGCAACTTTATTTTTTCAAAAGTTGCGTTTTTTTTATGGCTTTTTGGGTTTATAAAACCCTCCGAAAACTTCACGAAAACAAATTACACAAAAACATAAATCCCTTATTTTTAGCGTTTTTTTCATTTTTTAACGTTTGTAATTTATTGACAAACAATAATTTACAAAAAATACTAAAAGTAGCGTATTTCCTACGCATTGTTAAAAACTAAAGCCGATTGTGAATAAGTTTGACTTTATTCTTTGCTTAAAATTGACAATCTTTGTAACAGTTGAAATAAGTTAAAAAAACCTTAAAAAAACACCATAATTATGTCTTTCATAGAACCAATTCTAAAAGAGAACAAAGATCGCTTCGTAATTTTCCCGATTAAGCATCAAGATATTTGGGAATGGTACAAAAAACAAGAGGCGTGTATTTGGACTGCAGAAGAAATTGATTTGCACACCGATTTAAACGATTGGAATAACAAATTGAGTGCTGATGAAAAATACTTTATCAAGCACATTTTGGCATTTTTTGCCGCTTCTGACGGAATTGTAAATGAAAATCTTGCAGAGAATTTTGTGAGTGAAGTGCAATATCCTGAAGCTAAGTTTTTCTATGGATTTCAATTGATGATGGAAAACATTCACAGTGAAACCTATTCGCTATTGATTGATACCTATGTAAAAGATGAAGCTGAAAAATACGAATTGTTTCACGCTATAGAAACCTTTCCTGCGATTAAAGAAAAAGCAGAATGGGCTTTGAAATGGATTGAGTCGGATTCGTTTGCAGAACGTCTAATTGCTTTTGCAGCCGTTGAAGGCATCTTTTTCTCGGGTTCCTTTTGTTCTATCTACTGGTTGAAAAAACGCGGTTTGATGCCTGGTTTGACTTTTTCTAACGAATTGATTTCTCGTGATGAGGGAATGCACTGTGATTTTGCCGTGCACTTACACCGAAACCATATTGTAAATAAAGTACCCAAAGCCAGAATCACCGAGATTTTAACGAATGCTTTAGACATCGAGAGAAAGTTTATCACCGAATCACTACCTGTGAGTTTGATTGGAATGAATGCCACTTTGATGACCCAATATTTAGAATTTGTTACCGATCGATTGTTGGTTGAATTGGGCTGCGATAGAGTGTACAACTCTTCTAATCCATTTGACTTTATGGACATGATTTCGCTTCAAGGAAAAACCAATTTCTTTGAAAAACGTGTAGCCGAATACCAAAAAGCAGGTGTAATGAATTCGGATGCAGAATCGAGTAAAATTAGTTTCGACGCTGATTTTTAATATCACAAACCCTTTCAGAGTTATAAACTCTGAAAGGGTTAATAAAAAAATCTTATTACAAATAACCCGAAATAGGGAAGGGATTTTCTATTTCACAAAAAACAAGAACCTATGTACGTAGTAAAAAGAGATGGCCATAAAGAGCCTGTAATGTTTGACAAAATCACTGATAGAATTAAAAAACTATGCTATGGTTTAAATGATAGAGTGGATGCCGTGAAGGTAGCCATGCGAGTGATTGAAGGATTGTATGACGGAGTTACTACGTCGGAATTGGACAACCTGGCTGCAGAAACAGCAGCATCTATGACCATTTCGCATCCCGATTATGCACAGTTGGCGGCTCGTATTGCGGTTTCTAACTTGCACAAAAACACCAACAAATCATTCTCGGAAACGATGAATGAAATGTACCATTATGTAAATCCGAGAAACGGTCAATTAGCACCACTTTTATCGGAAGAAGTACATACTGTAATTCAGGAAAATGCCGAATTTCTAAATTCTCACATCATATACAACCGCGATTTCAACTACGATTATTTTGGTTTTAAAACCTTAGAACGTTCGTATTTATTGAAAATCAATGGTAAAATTGTAGAGCGCCCACAACACATGTTGATGCGTGTTTCGGTTGGAATTCACCTAAACGACTTAGATGCTGTAATAGAAACCTACGAATTAATGTCGAAGAAATTCTTTACACACGCTACTCCAACCTTATTCAATGCTGGAACCCCAAAACCTCAAATGTCTTCTTGTTTCCTATTAACCATGAAAGACGACAGTATTGATGGTATTTACGACACCTTGAAACAAACGGCTAAAATCTCGCAATCGGCTGGTGGTATTGGATTATCTATTCACAATGTTCGTGCGACAGGATCCTACATTCGTGGTACCAACGGAACGTCAAACGGAATTGTTCCAATGTTGAGAGTTTTCAACGACACCGCCCGTTATGTAGATCAAGGTGGTGGAAAACGTAAAGGAAGTTTTGCTATTTATTTGGAAACGTGGCATGCTGATATCTTCGAATTTTTAGATTTGAAAAAGAACACTGGTAAAGAAGAAATGCGTGCAAGAGATTTGTTTTTTGCCATGTGGACTTCCGATTTATTCATGAAACGCGTAGAAGAAGACAGCCATTGGACATTGATGTGTCCGAATGAATGTGCTGGATTGTGCGATGTGTATGGCGACGAATTTGAAGCATTATATACGTCATACGAAGCGGCTGGAAAAGGAAGAAAAACCGTTAAGGCACGTGAGCTTTGGGAGAAAATCTTAGAATCGCAAATTGAAACGGGTACACCGTATATGTTGTACAAAGATGCCGCAAACCGAAAATCGAACCAAAAGAATTTAGGAACCATTCGTTCGTCTAACTTGTGTACCGAAATTATGGAATACACCTCAGAAGATGAAATTGCGGTATGTAACTTGGCTTCGATTTCATTACCCATGTTTGTGGAAAATGGAAAATTTGATCACGAATTGTTGTTTAACGTAACCAAACGTGTAACACGCAACCTGAATAAAGTAATCGACAGAAATTACTATCCAGTTAAAGAAGCGGAAAACTCTAACATGCGCCACCGCCCGGTAGGATTGGGTGTGCAAGGTTTGGCCGATGCCTTTATCATGATGCGCATGCCGTTTACCAGTGACGAAGCCAAACAAGTGAACCAAGATATTTTTGAGACCTTATACTTTGCTGCTGTAACCGCTTCGATGGAAATGGCTAAAGAAGAAGGTGCGTATTCAACCTTTAAAGGTTCTCCAATTTCAGAAGGAAAATTCCAACACAACCTTTGGAACATCAAAGACGAAGAACTTTCGGGTCGTTGGGACTGGGCAAGTTTGAGAAAAGAAGTGATGGAACACGGTGTGAGAAACTCATTGTTAGTAGCGCCAATGCCAACGGCTTCTACGTCGCAAATTCTTGGAAACAACGAAGCTTTTGAACCGTATACTTCTAATATTTACACACGAAGAGTACTTTCTGGAGAATTCATTGTGGTAAACAAACACTTATTGAATGATTTAGTAGAAAGAGGTTTGTGGAACGAAACGTTGAAACAAGAAATCATGCGCCATAACGGTTCGGTTCAAAATATTGAGCAAATTCCGGCCGATTTAAAAGAATTATACAAAACGGTTTGGGAAATGTCGATGAAAGATATTATCGACATGAGCCGTCACAGAGGTTATTTTATTGACCAATCGCAATCGTTGAACTTGTTCATGCAAGATGCCAATTATGCGAAATTGACCTCGATGCACTTTTATGCTTGGAAAAGCGGCTTGAAAACTGGTATGTATTATTTGAGAACTAAAGCAGCGGTAGACGCAATTAAGTTTACATTAAACAATGACAAAAAAGCAGAACCAACCATCGTAGAAAAACAAGCTGCCGTGGCTGTTGAAGTAGTGGCTCCTGTTGAAAACGGCGAAATGACTGCTGAAGACTTTGCTGCTATGGTAGAACGTGCTCGCAACGCTGCTGGAAACGGTGGTGATGATTGTGAGATGTGTGGGTCATAGAAAATAGAATAAAGAGAAAAGAACAAAGAAACAGCTGTCTACAAGATGGCTGTTTTGTTTTTTAATTATCTTTGAAATCAAATTAAATACCATGGCAAAAGAAAAAGGAGTCTACACTGGAATTATAGAAAAAGACGAAAACGGCAATTATTTTTGTGGCGAATATTTATTGGATTACCAATATACCGAAGCGAGTTTTAAATTGGGCGACGAAATCAATATTAAAAGTGTGATTGCCAACCCAAGTGATAAAAGCTACAACCAATATCCAAAGAAATCAAGAAATTTCTTTTTGGCCAACGATAAAAAGTAACTTCAAATGATTACGCTTAAAAGAACGACTTCGGATCATCCTGATTTTGAAAAATTAGTGGTCGCACTCGACACGTATTTAGCCATTCTAGACGGAGACGATCACGAATTTTATGCGCAATTCAACAAAACGAATTTACTGAAAAATGCGATTATTGCCTATGAAAATGAAACGGTAGCAGGCATTGGAGCCTACAAAGAATACGATTCTGAAACGGTTGAAATGAAACGAATGTACACAGTGCCCGAACACCGCGGTAAAGGAATTGCTTCTAAAGTTTTATCCGAATTGGAAACGTGGGCCAAAGAAGAAAAGTACACAAATGCTGTTCTTGAAACAGGATTTATGCAAAAAGAAGCGATTTCATTGTATCAAAAACTAGGGTATGTTATAATCGAAAACTACGGTCAATATATAGGGGTTGAAAATAGTATTTGTATGAAGAAAACTCTTTTGAACATCTCTAAAATTTAATATCTAATATTTCATATTCCATGATGAACTGGGAACAACTTTTATCCTTAAAACGTCAAGGCGACAAAGGAAAACGACTTCGAATTGAACAAGACGATACACGTTTAGGTTTTGAAGTAGATTACGACCGCATTATCTTTTCTTCTGCATTTCGCAGTTTGCAAGACAAAACGCAAGTAATTCCACTTTCCAAAACCGATTTTGTACACACGCGATTGACACACAGTTTGGAAGTATCCGTTGTAGGCCGCTCGATAGGAAGGTTAGTTGGAAAAAAAATAATCGAAAAATACCCTCATTTACAAGAAGTACACGGATATCAAGCCAACGATTTTGGGGCGATTGTTGCAGCAGCTTCGTTAGCACACGACATTGGCAATCCGCCTTTCGGACATTCGGGAGAAAAAGCTATTGGTGAATATTTCTCGATTGGAAAAGGACAACAATTCAAAAGTGAATTAACCGCTAAAGAATGGCAAGATTTGATCGATTTTGAAGGAAATGCCAATGGTTTTTCAGTATTAACGAGTTCGCGTCCCGGAATTGAAGGCAGTATCCGATTGACTTATGCCGTTTTGGGTGCTTTTATGAAATATCCCAAAGAAAGTTTGCCTAAAAAACCAACGTCTAACATTGCTGATAAAAAATACGGTTTCTTTCAATCAGACAAAGCCTTTTTTAAAGAAGTTGCCGACGAATTGGGTTTAATTCCTAATAAATCGGGTAATGATATTGGTTACGAACGCCATCCACTGGCCTATTTGGTCGAAGCTGCCGATGACATTTGTTATACTATTATCGACTTTGAAGACGGCATCAATTTGGGATTGGTTTCCGAAGATTATGCCTTAGAATATTTAATCAAATTGGTGAAAGATACCATTGATACCAATAAATACCAAACCCTAACCACTAAAGAAGATCGCATCAGTTATTTGCGTGCTTTGGCGATCGGAAATCTGATTAATGATGCTGTTCGGATTTTTATTGAAAATGAAGAAGCTATTTTAAAAGGAAAATTCCCATATGCTTTAACCGACAAGAGCAAATACAAAGCACAAATTGACGACATCATCAAATTGAGTGTTAAAAATATTTATCAAAGTCGAGAAGTAATTGAAAAAGAACTTTCGGGTTACCAAATGATTAACAACTTGTTAGATAAATTCATCACGGCATATAACAACAAACACGTAGGAAAAGCCACAAATTACGACAAGCTATTATTGAAAATTCTTCCTGAAAAACACGATATCGAAAAAGAAAGTTTATACGATCGTCTTTTACACATTTGTCATTTTATTTCGATGCTAACTGACGGTAAAGCATTGTTATTTAATCAAATAATTTCGTCTTAAAAATTGTTAATTTTTTGATTTTCAACCAAAATAATTGCATTTACATCAAAAATAAATTAAGTTTGTCCATCTATTAAAAAACTACAAATTAAAATTATGAGAAAAATTACCTCTCTAGTAATGATTTTGTTCACAGTTTTAGGTTTTTCCCAAGACAACAAAGGAAAAATTCAAACCTATTTAGAACAAAATAAAGCTAAATTAAACTTATCAAACTCCGATATTTCCGATTGGTTTATCGAAAGCATTGGTACTTCTGAGTCGACAAAAATCGATACGTATTGGATCAAACAACGTTACCAAGGCATTGAAATCTTTAATGCAGTATCGAATGTTTGGATTAAAAATGATGAAGTAATCAATATTCAAAATGGCTTCATTTCAAATATTGGTCAAAAAATCAACACTACTGCTCCAAGTTTAAGTGTTTTAAATGCTTTGCAAAAAGGATTTATTGCGGTTAACGCTATTGATGTTAACGGACAAGTAATTGAAAATAAAAACGATAGAGAATACAAAATTTCTAATGGAATTTTAGGTGACGAACCTATTACCGCAGAATTAGTTTACCAACCCAATGGTACATCGTTAAAATTGGCTTGGGATTTTACATTCTACACGCAAGACCACAATCATTTATGGAGTATCAGAATTGATGCTACCAATGGAACGTTGTTAGAGAAACACGACCAAGTGATTTCTTGTAATTTTGATAACCACAACGCTTCTGCAAATGCTGGATTTTCATTTTACAGAAATGCGTTTAAAGAAGAAAATGCTGCTTTACCTGCTGCGCAAGTTCAAGGTGGATCGTATAGAGTAGTTCCTTTTAACTATGAAAGTCCAAACCACCACAGTAGAGATTTGCTTACAAATCCTGAAAACGCAACGGCATCTCCTAAAGGATGGCACGATACCAATACTTTGGCTGGAACAACGGCCTCACTTAGATATACTTATTTAAGAGGAAACAACGTATGGACAAGAGCTGATTATACCAATGGAAATCCAACAGCTACTTCAACTACTTCAACAGCCAACGGATATTCTCCAACAAATGCCAGTTTGACTTTTGACTATCCTTATCCTGGAACATCTGTTGCGGCCAACACCTATATTGATGCTGCTACTACCAATTTATTCTACATGAATAACGTGTTACACGATATTTGGTTCCAATATGGATTCAACGAGCCAAATGGAAACTTTCAACAAACCAACTATGTATCAGGAGGTAGTGCTGTAGATGCTGTTTGGGGTGATGCGCAAGATGGGTCAACAGCTGCAACACCAACTTTGAATAACGCTAACTTTTCTACTCCAGTAGATGGGTCAAAACCAAGAATGCAGATGTATTTGTGGAGTTATAGAAGAGTAACACAATTGTTAACCGTTAATTCTCCTTCTGATATTGCCGGACCAAAATACACTAGTGATAACGGATTCAATCCAGGTCACGTGAATGTACCAGTAGCGCCAGCAATGATTCAATCGGATATTGTTTTATACGATGATGGTACTCCAGATGTGGGGCAAACCGATAATGCTGACGGTTGTGCTGCTGCTGTAAATGCTGCTGCTATCAACGGTCACATTGCCATTATTAGACGTTCAACTTCGGTAGCCAACGGTGGAAATCCTTGTACTTTTGCAGCTAAAGCTGTAAATGCAACTAACGCTGGAGCAACCGCTTTGATAATTGTAAACAATGATGCAACTGCACCTGATTCAAGTATAGGTATGTCTGGAGCAGACGGAGCAATTACAATCCCAGTTATCAGTGTTTCGTTAAACAATGGTGAGGCTATCATCGCAAAATTAAAATTAGGTCAAACGGTTAATGCTAAAATTCAAGCGGCTTCACAATTGGATTTGTTTGTAAATACTGATGGTGATTTAGACAATGGAGTTATCGCTCACGAGTTTGGTCACGGAATCTCTACGCGTTTAGCTGGTGGTAGATTAAATTCTAGTTGTCTTCAAAACGAAGAACAAATGGGAGAAGGATGGTCAGACTGGTTCGCATTGATGTTGACGATGCACCCTGGTGATGTAGGTACTACTGCAAGAGGTATGGCAACATTTGTGATTAATCAAGACCCAACAGGTAGTGGTTTAAGAAATTACCCTTATTCAACCGACATGACCGTTAACCCTGAAACATTCAACACCGTAAATCTTAATCAAGTTGACGATGGTAATGGAAACATGGTTACTGAGACTCATAATGTTGGTGAAGTATGGGCTACTATGCTTTGGGACTTAACTTGGGCTTATATTAATAAATATGGTTATGACGACAACAAATACACTGGAACTGGTGGTAACAATAAAGTAATGCGTTTGGTTTTAGACGCCATAAAATTACAGCCATGTAGTCCATCATTTGTTCAAGCACGTAATGCTATTTTAGCTGCTGACTTAGCAACTACTAATGGTCAAGATTACTGTTTAATATGGGAAGTTTTTGCAAGAAGAGGTTTAGGATTAAATGCTGATTCTGGAAGTACAAACTCATCAATTGATGAAATTGAAGATTTCACAGTTCCAACTCCAGGAGCAACACCAGCAACAGGTTCTAACTGTACTTTGAGTGTAAACTATTTTGAAAACCAAGAGTTATTTAGAATATACCCTAACCCAACCAATGGATTTCTTAACGTAAGAATCAACAACTACGTTGGAAAAGTAAACATCCAAGTAATTGACATCAACGGAAGAATTGTAAGTGAGTACAAAAACGAAGACTTCAACATTGAAAAATCGTTAAACTTAAACAATCTTCAAACCGGAATGTATGTCCTTAAAGTAAGCGGAGATTCGTTGAACTTTACTCAAAAAATAATGAAAAACTAGATTTGTTATTATTTATAAATAGAAAAGCGGCTTAAATTAAGCCGCTTTTTTTATGTCTATTTTTAGTACTCTATTCTGATAAAACGTTGACAATCCCTTCAACAGCAATACCACATATTCTTTGAAGTTCCTCTACTGTTCCATGTTCCATAAACTCATCAGGAACACCAAGTGTTTTTATTGGAATGGTGTAATTGTTTGTTGTAGCAAATTCAATAATGGCACTACCAAAACCACCTTTTACAACACCATCTTCTATAGTAATTATTTTTTCAAAAGATTGAAAAATTTCATGCAAAAGAGTTTCATCTAAAGGTTTTACAAATCCAAAGTCATAATGGGCGATCTCATCTGAACTAGAAATTTGGTCTAATGCTAAACTCACATTATTCCCTATAAAACCAGTTGATAAAACCGCTATCTTAGTGCCTTTTTTGAGCAAATGAGCTTTTCCTATAGTTATATTTTGAAATTCGTAATTCTTGATTCTTAATTCATAATTAGAATACTTTCCTCTTCCTCTTGGATATCGAATCGCAATAGGATGCTCCAATCCTAAGGAAGCTGTGTACAACATATTTCGCAAATCGATCTCATCTTTTGGAGCGTAAATAATCAAATTGGGAATACATCGCAAATACGCCAAATCAAAAACGCCATGATGTGTAGCACCGTCTTCACCCACCAATCCTGCCCGATCCAAACAAAAAATTACTGGTAAATTTTGCAAAGCTACATCGTGAATCACTTGGTCGTAAGCACGTTGCAAAAAGGTAGAATAGATATTGCAAAAAACCACCATTCCTTGCGTAGCCATTCCTGCCGCCAACGTCACGGCATGTTGTTCGGCAATACCCACATCAAAAGCCCGTTCTGGAAAAGCCTCCATCATAAATTTTAACGAACTACCTGTAGGCATTGCAGGGGTTATGCCAATTATTTTTGGATTAGAAGAGGCCAATTCCACCAGCGTTTTTCCAAAAACATCTTGAAATTTAGGTGGTAAATTAACTTCCAATTTGGGATGGATTTCACCGGTAATTTTATCAAATTTTCCAGGAGCATGATATTTTACTTGGTCTTCTTCTGCCAATTGTAACCCTTTCCCTTTTGTGGTTATAATATGCAAAAACTTAGGCCCTTTTACTTTTTTCAATCGGTTTAATTCGGAGATCAAAGCGTCTAAATCGTGCCCATCAATGGGTCCAGAATAATCAAAATTCAGGGACTTAATCATGTTGTTTTGCCTCGGATTTTTGCCTTCTTTAACTGAAGTCAAATAATTTTTCAAAGCGCCAACACTAGGGTCAATTCCGATAGCATTATCGTTTAAGATCACTAATAAATTAGCATCGGTTACGCCAGCATGATTCAAACCTTCAAAGGCCATACCACTAGCAATTGAAGCATCTCCAATCACGGCAATATGATGTTTATTTTCGCCTTTCAATTGAGAAGCAATCGCCATTCCCAATGCTGCCGAAATGGATGTAGATGAATGTCCGACTCCAAAGGTATCATACACACTTTCAATTCGTTTAGGAAAACCCGAAATACCACCCAATTCTCTATTGGTATGAAAAACGGCTTTTCTTTCGGTTAAAATTTTATGGCCATAAGCTTGATGCCCCACATCCCAAACCAATAAATCATCTGGCGTGTTAAACACATAATGCAACGCAATAGTTAATTCAACAACACCCAAACTGGCACCCAAATGTCCTTCTTTGGCCGAAACGATATCAATAATAAAATCACGCAATTCACCTGCCAATTGGGGCAATTGCGAGGTTTCCAATTTTCGTAAATCGATTGGATTGTTGATATATTTAAGTAAATTTTCCGACATGTAGCAAAGGTACGAATTGAATTCCTATTTTTGCTTTATGGAAAACATTTTCACCGACGAATACTTCATGAAAAAAGCCTTACAAGAAGCCGAAACGGCTTTTGATAAAGGCGAAATTCCTGTTGGTGCCATTGTAGTAATCAACAACAAAGTCATTGCACGAAGTCATAATTTGTCCGAATTACTCAACGATGTTACCGCTCATGCCGAAATGCAATCCATAACTGCTGCAGCCAATTTTATCGGCGGAAAATATTTAAAAGATTGTACTTTGTATGTTACGCTTGAACCTTGCCAAATGTGTGCGGGTGCTTTGTATTGGAGTCAGATTTCAAAAATTGTTTTTGGGGCTCGAGATGAACAACGAGGGTTTCTAACATTAGGCACAAAACTACATCCAAAAACCCAAGTAATTCAGGGAGTTTTAGCTGAAGAAGCGTCCAACTTGATGAAACTTTTTTTTGCTTCCAAAAGAAAATAATATTAGTATTTTTTTACAGGAAAAATAGTCCAAAAATTTATTTTAACTTTACTACAATAATTCAATATCTTTTGGAGTTATGCCATTAATTGAAGATGTGATTTTAACATAATTTTCGAGAAAAAGTTCTAACCAATAATCCTTTTAAAAACTATGAAGACCATTAAGTTAATCGGTTTGTTTTTAGCAATCTTTGTATTGCATTCTTGTTCCAAAAAATCGGCTGCCGATTTTGATTCTGACTTTTCATTGTATAAGGATTACATCTCGAGTTTCTCATCTGGATACGTTCCGGTAAACTCCGATTTTCGGGTACAATTGGCCTTCAATAAAAGTGATTGGAAACCTAATCAAGAACTTGATGAAGATTTATTCGACATCTCACCAAGTGTTAGTGGAAAAGTGGTGGCGCTTTCTAGCAATACCATCGCATTCATTCCAAAAGAGAAATTGGAACAAAATACCTTGTATCAAATTACACTACATCTTTCGCAAATCAACAGTAAAACTCCTAAAGAATTAGCCGATTTTAACTTCTCGGTTAAAACCATCAAACAAGATTTTATTGTTAATACCTTAGATTTACAATCCTACGATAAAGACACTTATTACTTAAACGGAACTATAAAAACTGCTGATAATTTGAGCTTTGAAGACGCTCAAAAGCTGCTTGAAGTAACCCAAAATGATGAAGATTTAAAAGTAACTTTTGATAAAGCCACCAGCACTTCAACAGAATTTAAATTTACCATTGAAAAAATAAAACGCTTTGATGAAGACAGCGAAATTACCATTGCTTGGGACGGTGATGATGTCGATATTGAACAAAAAGGTGAAGTGAAATTCCCTATTCCGGGTAAAAATCAATTCAAAGTACTCGACATAAAAATTGGTGACGAAAACAACCAGTCGTTACTCATCAATTTTTCCGACCCATTAAAACGCGACCAAGATTTTAAGGGTTTGATTGCTATTGAAAATACTAAAAATTTGAAATTTGCCACAATGGGCAACGTTCTAAAAGTGTTCTTTAGCAACGAAGTCAAAAATGGAGAAGTAGACAAAGGCACATCCAATACAGCCGTAGCGGTTGAAGCTGTGGTTGATACTGCCGCTGTAGCTACAGATACTGCTGTTGCTGTGGTGGATGATATCTCCGATGCCGTAGTAGAATCTGTGGAAGAGGTTCCATCTTCTGAACAATCGTTTGCTGGCACTAAACTAGTCGAAGTCTTTCAAGGAATTGAAAACGACTACGGCTATAAAATGAAAAATAATTATTCCGAAAAATTGCTGTTTGACCAAATAAAACCAGGCGTTAAATTGGTTAAAAGCGGCACCATTATGCCGAGTTCCAACAATTTGAAACTGAATTTTGAAGTAGCCAACTTGAATGCTGTGGATGTAAAAGTGTATAAAATTTACAAAAACAACATCATGCAATTCCTTCAAGACAATGAAATAAACGGCACACGAAATCTAAAACAAGTGAGTCAGGCTATCGCCAAAACCACCATCGAATTGAAGCAAAATAACTTGCTGAATTACAGTAAATGGAATACCTATGCCTTAGATCTTTCTAAAATAATCAAGCCAGAACCCGGTGCCATTTATCGTGTAGAATTTTCGTTCAAGAAAAAATATTCACTTTACAAATGCACTTCTTCTGATAATACTGACGACAATGCATCTGAAGATGACGAAGAAGAGGTCGATGAAAATGACGTGAATTACAGCGGAGAAAACTACGACGATTACTACTATGAAGAAGATTATGACTATAGAGACAGTCAAGATCCATGCACCAATTACTATTTTTATAACACCAGAGTTGGAACGAACATTCTAGCTTCCGATTTAGGTGTAATTGCCAAAAGAGGTACAGACAAATCAGTTGTAGTTGCTGTAAGCGATATCGTTTCAACCGATCCTGTTTCGGGTGCTACCGTAACCTTATACAATTACCAACAACAAAAAATTGGCGATTCGAGTACAGATGGAGACGGAATAGCGTCATTTCAACTCGAAAAAATGGCCTATTTCGCCATTGTTACTAAAGGCGACCAAAGCACGTATGTAAAATTAGACGACGAACTTTCATTGTCGGTTAGTAATTTCGATGTTTCGGGTGAAACATTACAAAAAGGATTGAAAGGTTATTTATACGGCGAACGTGGCGTTTGGCGTCCAGGTGATACCTTATTTTTATCGTTCATTTTGAATGATAATGCCAATAAATTACCGCCAAACCATCCAATTAAATTAAAATTAAACGACCCTAACGGCAAAACCGTGTACCAATCGGTACAAAAACTAAACGATCTCAATCACTACAAATTTGTGGTGCCAACACAGTCGAGTGCTCCAACTGGAAATTGGGAAGCTGTAGCAAGCATAGGTGGTGCTCGTTTTTACAAAAGCATCAAAATTGAAACCATCAAACCCAATCGTTTAAAAATCAAAAATAGTTTTAACGACGCGATTCTTTTTACGAGTAAAAACAACGTAAATAACATTCAAGTGTTGTGGCTTCATGGTGCTGTCGCAAAAGATTTAAAAACCGAAGTTCAAGCCAAATTTTCACAACAAGTCACTACGTTTAAAGGTTATGACAAATATGTTTTTGACGATCCAACACGCAATTTCTCTACCGAAGAAATCAATATTTTTTCTGGAAAAGTTGACGCAAATGGCCGTGCTTCTATTCCGATAAAACCAACCTTACAAGGTCAAGCGCCTGGTATGCTAAAAGCAGCTTTCATCACTAAAGTTTACGAACAAGGTGGTGATGTGAGTACCGATGTAGCCTCGGCTTCCTACTCGCCTTACCAAACCTATGTAGGTGTAAAAGCACCTGAGCCTAACAAATACGGTTTGTTAGAAACAGGCAGAGTCAACCGTTTTGATATTGTAACGGTTACTGAAAATGGCAAACCAAAGGCAGTTCAAAATTTGGATGTGCGCATTTACAAATTAGAATCACGTTGGTGGTGGGATGCTTCCAATGATAATTTATCCAATTACAGTTCATCAAACTCCACGATAGCTTACAAAAATTATAGAATTTCAACCGATTATTCAGGAAAAGGAAACGTAGCTTTTGTGGTACCAGAAAACGATTGGGGTAATTACTTAATTCGTGTTTCCGATCCAACAAGCGGTCATGCTACTGGAACAAGAGTGTACATTGATTCGCCGTATTGGTCGGCTAAATCTAAAAATACCGATGGCGAATCGGCCAATATGTTGCGCTTTTCTACCGACAAAACCAAATATGCGGTAGGCGAAACAGCTAAGATTTTCTTTCCATCCAGTGAAGGCGGAAGAGCCTTAATCGCTATCGAAAATGGAACCAAAGTCGTAAAAACACTTTGGGCAAAAACCAAAAAAGGCGAAACGTCAGTCGAATTACCCATTACTGGTGAAATGGCACCTAACATATACATTAACATCACATTACTGCAACCACATGCGTCGACTAAAAACGATTCGCCGATTCGTATGTATGGTATCGTTCCTATTGAAGTGGTGGATAAAAACACCGTTTTGGAACCGCAAATTGTTATGCCAAATACGCTTCGTCCTGAACAATCAGTCAACGTAAAAGTTTCCGAGAAAAATGGCAAAGCGATGACGTACACTATTGCTGTGGTTGATGAAGGTTTGTTGGATTTAACTCGTTTCAAAACACCAAATGCTTGGGATAGTTTTTATACTCGTGAAGCTTTGGGTGTTAGAACTTGGGATGTTTATGATGATGTTATTGGTGCGTATGGTGGAAAAGTAAACCAAGTATTTGCTATCGGTGGTGATGCCGATTTGGGTGGTGGTAAAGCCAAAAAAGCCAATCGCTTCAAACCTGTTGTAATGTATTTCGGTCCGTTCGTATTAGAAAAAGGAGAATCCAAAACGCATAAAATAAAACTACCAAAATACATTGGTTCAGTGCGCACTATGGTGGTTGCAGCCAACAAAGAAAACAGCGCTTATGGTATGGCAGAAAAAGCTACACCTGTAAAAAGTCCTTTGATGGTATTGGCTTCGTTACCTCGAAAAATATCACCATCCGAGAAAGTAACTATTCCGGTAACGCTATTTGCAACCGAAAAAACCATAAAAAATGTTACGCTTCAAATTAAAACCAACACTGCGGTTAGAGTGGTTGGAAGTAAATCACAAATAATAAAATTCACACAACCCGATGAAAAAATGGCCTATTTCAATCTCGAGGTTGGAAGTGCTACAGGTTTGGGTAAAATCCAGATTATTGCCACTTCGGGTAAAGAAAAATCGGTCTATGATGTCGAAATTGATGTAACCAATCCAAATCCGGTAACCACCACTTATACCGATATTGTGGTCAATCCGAACAGTTCCAAAACCATTTCATGGAAATTATTTGGTGTAACTGGAAGCAACAAGTCTAAAATGGAAGTATCGTCTGTTCCAACGGTCGATTTCAGTCGAAGATTGGATTATTTGATTCAGTACCCGCACGGTTGTGTAGAACAAACTACGTCATCGGTTTTTCCACAATTGTATTTGAATGATGTTATGGATTTGGACGCCAATTACAAACAACGCATTCAAAGAAATATCACTGCTGGAATCCAAAAACTAGGTAATTTCCAAGTAGCCAATGGTGGATTCTCCTACTGGCCAGGCAATGCCGATGCCGACGATTGGGGTTCTTCATATGCCGGACATTTCTTAATCGAAGCCGAAAAAAAAGGCTATGTGTTACCGATTAGTTTTAAAAACAAATGGGTTTCCTACCAACAAAAAATGGCCAAACAATGGCGCTTCGAAAAACAATACGCCAACGATTTGGCACAAGCGTATCGTCTGTATACATTAGCATTAGCAGGTTCAGCCGATTTAGCTTCGATGAACCGACTTCGAGAAACGGTTGGCATTTCTAACGAAAGTAAATTGCGTTTGGCTGCTGCGTATGCCATCATCAAACAAAATGCTGCGGGTATGGCGTTGTTAAGCAAATCGATGATTGACGAGCAAAACGAAACCTATTATTACTATTATGGTTCGAGCGAAAGAAATCGCGCCATGGCGTTAGAAACTTTGATTCTGTTGGGTCAAAAACAAAAAGCCTTTGCGATGGCCACTAAATTAGCTAAAAACTTATCTAGCAATCAATGGATGAGTACGCAAACTACGGCCTACGGACTCTATGCAATGTCAAAATTTGCCCAAAGCAATGGCAGTAAAGGCGTTTCAATTCAGTACAACAATGGTGGAAAACCACAGGTGATCAATACCAACAAAACTATTGCGCAACGCGACTTAGTTTTAGTTTCGGGAGCCAATTCAGTAACCATTAAAAACAATAAAAACAATACGTTATTTGTGCGGGTTTTAAACAGTGGCATTCTTCCTGTTGGAAAAGAAAATGTGGTACAAAACAACCTTACTGCTAGTGTGGTTTTCAAAGACCGAAAAGGAAAAGCAATTTCAGTAACCAAAATTGCCCAAGGCACCGAGTTCATTGCCGAAGTAACGCTAACCAATCGCAAAAACGAATACGTATCCAATGTAGCTTTGTCTCAAATCCTTCCATCTGGATTCGAAATTGTAAACACGCGTTACACCGATTATGGCGATGCCACCAATAATGTAGCCGATTACATCGACATTCGTGACGACCGAGCCAACTACTATTTTGGAATGAGAGCCAACGAAACACGAACCTTCAAAATCTTATTAAATGCTTCCTATTTAGGTAAATATTACTTACCTGGATTGCAATGCGAAGCCATGTACGACAACGAGTTCTTAGCCAGAACGAAGGGACAATGGGTGGAAGTGGTAAAATAAAAAATAATACCCTATCAGAGTTTAAGACTCTGATAGGGTTGTTCTAAAAAATGAAAGAAAAAATAAAAGCGTTTTTCCAACGCATTATGAAATACATCAAAGCCAACAAAAAGAAATCTGCAAAAAACAGCATATAAATCATAAATCGCTTCCAAATGAAAATTACCCTAAAAACCTCAATTTTTTTTAT
This sequence comes from Flavobacterium sp. FG139, assembly GCF_057809695.1. Taxonomy (NCBI): domain Bacteria; kingdom Pseudomonadati; phylum Bacteroidota; class Flavobacteriia; order Flavobacteriales; family Flavobacteriaceae; genus Flavobacterium; species Flavobacterium sp. FG139. Next base: position 4,576 of record NZ_JBMDKL010000006.1, on the reverse strand, counting down.
ATTCTTAATTATTGGATGTAAAAGCAATAAAGGTAATTTTATTAAAACAGATAGTGGTTCTAATTTTGATTCAACCGCTCTTGTTGTACAGACAGATACAGCTAAATATCAAGAAGTTGAAGAAGTTAAAAAAGAAAATAAATTTAATATTGATAGTATTCTAAAATCAAATCGTAATATCAAAATTGAATATAAAGACAGCCTAATTTACGTATTAGGTGATAGAGAATTTTATAATACCAATGGACAAACTGTTGCATATACAAAACTACAAGAAGGTGGTGATGTGTTTGCAATTGTTTATCCAAACTCTTCAGATGAAGAGAACATACCTAATGTATTATTTTATATTTTTAAAAATGAAAAATGGATTTTAGTTTCCAAATTTGATTCTAATGAAGTTAGTTACTTTGAAATTATAGATTTAAACAATGATGGAGTTAGAGAAATTCAATCTATAGGTTATCCAAACATGAATGGAAATTACACGAACACTTTTTACAGCTATTCTAAAACCGAAAATAAATTTATTGATGGTGGTGGATTTTTTTCAAGTATGTACGAATTTAAACCACAGTTAAGTAGAGTTGAAGTGGAATATGGAGGAAGCTGGTATATGCCCTATTCCAAGACAATTTATTATTGGAAAAGGCAAAAACTAATACCCTATAAAGAAGTAGAAGTAGGGTTAAAAAAAGCCGACATGAAACATGATGCTTGCTATATCAAATATTCAGAAAATTTAACTTTAGAGAAAGATTCTGTTGAACTAATTTATAAAAAATCGTTTCGAGGTAAAAAATTGAACGAAATCTATAATAACTTTTTTGAAAATAATTAAAGTGAAAAAGCTATTTCAAAAATTTTATAATTTCATCAAACTAAAAGTAATAAAAAATAAGAAAAAATCGATTGCCTTGTTTTTACTTTTAATAGTTTATTATTTTTCATTACCTCGAACGCTTTTCGAAGAGCCTTATGCCACCGTAATCGAAAGCCAAGACGGCGAACTTCTTGCCGCTAAAATTGCCAACGACGGACAATGGCGTTTTCCGGCTAGCGATAGTGTTCCCGATAAATTCAAAAAGTGTATCGTGTATTACGAAGACGAACATTTTTACCATCACTTTGGTTTCAACCCAGCAGCCATGTACAAAGCCTTTCAACAAAACAGAAGCGCAGGCAAAGTCGTTCGTGGTGGCAGCACATTGACCCAACAAGTCATTCGGTTGTCGCGCCATCACCAAAAAAGAACGTACTACGAAAAAGTGATTGAAATGATTCTCGCCACGCGTTTGGAATTTCGTCATTCTAAAGAAAAAATACTTAAACTCTACGCTGCACATGCGCCTTTTGGAGGCAATGTAGTGGGTCTTGAAATGGCTTCATGGCGGTATTTTGGTGTACAAGCACACCAACTTTCGTGGGCAGAAAGTGCTACTTTAGCTGTTTTACCCAACGCACCGAGTCTAATTTACCCGGGTAAAAACCAACAAAAATTACTCAAAAAACGCAACGCCTTGTTATTAAAATTATACCATGAAAAAGTCATCGACAAGATGACCTATCAATTGTCGATAACCGAACCGTTACCACAGAAACCCTATAATTTACCGCAAATTGCACCGCATTTGTTGCAACATATTGCTAAAGAAAATGAAGGCAAACGCATCAAAACTACCATTAATGTGTCGTTGCAAAATCGGGTGAATCAAATTGCGTCGTATTACTACAACCAATACAAACAAAATGAAGTCCATAACCTAGCTATTATGGTCATTGATATTCAAAACCGCAACATCATCAGCTATGTTGGGAATGCACCAACCGACAAAGATCACGACAAAGACGTCGATATCATAACCGCACCACGAAGTACTGGTAGTATTCTAAAACCCTTGCTTTTTGCTTCGATGCTCGATGATGGCGAACTGCTTCCGAACACACTCGTGCCTGATATTCCAACCCAAATTTCGGGGTATGCGCCTGAAAATTTTAACTTGACTTTCGACGGTGCAGTACCGGCACAACGAGCCTTGTCGCGTTCGCTAAACATTCCGGCGGTGCTCATGTTGCAAGAACATGGTGTGAATAATTTTTATGAATTACTGCAAAAATTCAAACTCAAAAACATCAACAAACGCCCAGATCATTACGGTTTATCGCTTATTCTAGGTGGTGCCGAAAGCAACCTTTGGGATTTGTGCCGCACCTATGCCAACCTATCATCAACGCTCAATTACTACAACACGTCCAAAGGGAAATACCGCACCAACGAGTTTGCTGAACTCAACTTCAACAACGGTTTTAAGCAAGATTACGGCAGCGACACCTACCAAAAGACCGTCTTAGGCGCAGGTTCTATTTATCTTACCTACAACGCCATGAAAGAAGTCAACCGTCCCGAAGGCGATGAAGCTTGGAAGTTCTACGATTCGTCACTCGAAATCGCTTGGAAAACAGGAACCAGTTTCGGAAACCGCGATGCTTGGGCTATTGGCACCAATTCGCGTTACGTTGTAGGCGTTTGGGTGGGCAACGCTTCAGGTGAAGGCCGTCCGCAATTGACAGGTGTCGAAAGTGCTGCGCCTATTTTGTTTGATGTCTTCAATTTATTACCCCGAAAAGGCTGGTTTCAAGCGCCGTTAAACGATTTAGAATACGCCGAAATCTGTACGAAAAGCGGCTATTTAGCGCAAGACGATTGTCCGAAAAGCAAACAATTAATTCCGAGAAATGGTACCAAAACCGCACTTTGTCCCTACCACAAATTGGTACATTTAGATGCCACCGAGCAATACCGCGTGAACAGCAGTTGCGAAAATATCGAGAACATAATCAATAAAAAATGGTTTGTGCTACCACCCGTAATGGAATGGTACTACAAAAGCAACCATATTGATTACAAACCTTTACCGCCTTTTCGCGACGATTGCCAGCAAACGCAACAAGCGTCTATGGACTTTATCTACCCCAAAACCAACAGCAAGATCTATCTCACCAAAGATTTCAACAGTAAAATCCAACCCGTGATTCTCAAAGTGGCGCATTCCAACAAAGAAGCCAAGCTCTATTGGTACGTTGATAATGTCTATAAAGGCACTACACAAACCTTTCACGAAATGCAAATCGAAGCCAATACCGGTTTTCACTACATTACAGTAGTCGATGAATATGGTAATGAAATTAAAAGAAAAGTAGAGATTGTTAGAGATTAGAAAAGTTACTGGTTTGGTCTTTTTGTTTTAATTTTTTATAAACTTACGACTCATCATTCCTCTGTCACTAGTAATCTTAATAACGTAGCTTCCTGTTTTTAATCCTGAAACATCGATGGTTTCGGATGGATTTACATCTACTTGAACCAATTGACCAATAATATTGTAAATGCAAATTGTTTTGAGATTTATATTTTGAGGAAGTTTGATATTCAATTTTGTACTCACTGGATTTGGATAGACTGAAACCATAAAATCATCCCGATTATCGCTAGAATTTAATGTATTCGAGCAATCTGTGATATCGCAATCTGAAGAGAACGTAATAGTATTAGAGTTAGCTGTAGTAAAATACATTTGTGCTTCATACATTTCGGTCGCATCAGCACAAATGTATTGAAGAGAAGGTAAGTTCTGTGCCCAAAAAGGCGGAAATGGAGGTTCTTGCCAAACTGTTGCAGAAATTACATTGTTTTTAAGATTTATAGTCGTCAAATTTGGATTATCATAACAAAAAAGAACGGCAACTCCGGTACCGCAAAGATTTATTTCGGTTAGAGGATTATAGGAACACCATAATGAAGTAACATTTGTAAAACTTTGAATACCTTCCAAAGAATTTATGTTTGCATTGTCCAGATAGAGTCCCGTTACACTCAACGCTTCACTTTCTTGAATTTCGCCATCAGTATTAGTATCAACACCATTGGAGATAAGTTTTGCTTTAAAATTTGGATCGGGAATATTTACAATTTGTGCGTTGATGGTGCATATAAAAGAAAAGAAAGTAAAGAGAAAAGAAAAGTTTTTCATAGCGATCAGTTTGATATTCAAATATATAAAAAATACTCTAAAGTATCTATTTTCAAGTAGTTTCATGTAGTTTCATGTATGAAACGTTTAGCCCTAGCCCACCTTGTGCAGTTTACGAAGCAAGATAAAGGCGAAAGCTGGAAATAGCTACTAAAAACATTTCTTATTGACATCTTCTGAATAAAGACATTTTAATCTATGAAAATTTGCGCCATCTGTGTTCCCAATGGCACATAAAAAAACCGCCTACTCGAGGACGCTCGCGGCCGAACAGGCTGAAAGCAATCTCACGAAAGGCGGTTTCAATTATTTAATCTCTTTTCCTTGATTATCAAAAAATGATATTCTAGGTACGTGTAAGCGTCACGAGATTTGAGATTAAGAGGAGGAAGCCCAGTGGGCTTCAGGTACTGTCTATTCTAGTATAAACAAAAAAACGCCTCTCTTTCGAAAGGCGCTTCATTATTTAATTTCTTTTCCTTGATTGTCAAAAAAATGATATTCTAGGTACGTGTAAGCGTCACGAGATTTGAGATTAAGAGGAG
>NZ_JBMDKL010000059.1:0-351 GCF_057809695.1 Flavobacterium sp. FG139 | reverse complement strand
TAGCTAAAGTAGTCGAAGTATACGTGGCACTATTGGTTCCAACGTTAGCACCATTCACTTTCCATTGATAAGCCGGAGTTGTTCCTCCATTGGTTGGTGTAGCGGTAAACGTTACACTAGTTCCTGAACAGATGGTAGTGGCGGTAGCCGAAATACTTACACTTGCTGGTAAAATCGGATTCACCGTCATGGTTACCGTATTCGATGTGGCTGGCGAACCAGTCAAACAAGGAGTAGCATTTGAAGTTAAAACCGCAGTAACTAAATCACCATTGGCTAAAGTAGTCGAAGTATACGTAGCACTATTGGTTCCAACGTTAGCACCATTCACTTTCCATTGGTAGGCTGGAG
>NZ_JBMDKL010000058.1:0-351 GCF_057809695.1 Flavobacterium sp. FG139 | reverse complement strand
CTCCTGGCAGACCTACGTTGTCAATGTTGCCATTACAATCGTTGTCCAATCCGTCATAACACACATCTACAGCACCTGGGTGAACATTGGATCTTGTGTCGTCGCAGTCGGTGCTAACCAAACTACCACCACATGCCACTTTTACACCTGAAACAGATCCATATCCATCAGCATCAGCATCTAAATAACGAACTTCAGCATCATTACAATCGGTGTTATTGGTAACACCTGAAGGCGCTAAAGTGTTTGACCCGAAGCCATCACCATCGCTATCAACATAGGTTAATAAAGCATCATTAGTATCGGTATTATTAGAAACACCACAAGCTACTAAAGTAGTGGAACCAAATC
>NZ_JBMDKL010000057.1:0-370 GCF_057809695.1 Flavobacterium sp. FG139 | reverse complement strand
CACCACCTGTTTGTGGAGTACCACCTAAACTGGTAAATAAATCTTGTGCTATGCCATTACTACAAATGCTTAATGTACCATTAGTTCCTGCATTGGGTATTGGATTAACCACAATAGTTAAGGTAGCATTTAATACACAAATTCCAGATGAAGGAGTGAAAGTATATGTAGTTGTAGTGGTATTATTTAATGCTGGTGACCAAGAACCCGAAATACCATTTTGTGAGATAGTTGGAAGTGGGTTCAATGTATCTCCGTAACAAATAGGGCCAACATTAGAAAAAGATGGAATTGTTGTAACATTTATTGTTACATTCATCGTAGCGGTTGTAGCACATTGTCCTGCTGTTGGGGTAAACGTATACGTTTG
>NZ_JBMDKL010000056.1:0-430 GCF_057809695.1 Flavobacterium sp. FG139 | reverse complement strand
ATTTGTTTTCGTCAGTGTCGAAAACCGCCACTGGCGCAAGCGACAGAACGTTAACAAAAAGCGTGGTTTTGAGCTCAAAAAAAAAATCAATTTCATTGATTTTTTTAACCTTGCTTCTACTCTATTTAATTGAAATTTATTAATCGAAATACAGAAAAATATTTTGCGGAATTTGGTTTCGTGTAATTGGATAGCGAAAAAATACTATGAAGAACGCCTATTTGTTAACAACGGTTTGCGCCAATGGCTAGGCTCGGGATTTTTCAGAATGCAAAAGTGAATATATTTTTTTCTTACTATTGCGTTTTATATTTCAAAGTTTTCGGTATATTTGCTATGGTTTGTGCTTGAAAATAGCCACTGAAGCAAGCCGCGAAACGTTAGCGGTCAGCTTAGTAAAACAGAAAAAAAATGACAAATGGAAATAGGA
>NZ_JBMDKL010000055.1:0-484 GCF_057809695.1 Flavobacterium sp. FG139 | reverse complement strand
CAAATATTCAAACACAAATTACTCCACCAGCATGTGGCGGAACTTTTACAGATCCAGGTGGATCCGCAGCTAATTACGCTAATAATACTGACTCAACAGTTACAATTTGCCCTGTTACACCAGGAGATGTTGTAACAGTTACCTTCACTTCATTCAATACTGAGGCAACATGGGATGGTTTGTATGTGTTTAACGGAAACTCAATAACAGCTCCACAAATACCAAGTGCTAACGGTGCAGGAAATGTTCCTGGAGGTTTAGCTGGATCTTATTGGGGGACTACTATTCCTGGACCATTCACATCGTCTAGTCCTGATGGATGTTTAACTTTTAGATTTAGAAGTGATGGTATTATCAATAACCCTGGATGGGTTGCTAACGTAACTTGTGCACCACCTCCAACATGTCCTGGACCGACAGTTCCATTAACTTCGGCAGTTACTTCTAACTCTGGAACTTTATCTTGGACAAACAACAGCACAGC
>NZ_JBMDKL010000054.1:0-497 GCF_057809695.1 Flavobacterium sp. FG139 | reverse complement strand
ACAGATGGCTTTACCTTGTTTAATTTAAACTCACAAGCGGCTAATTTGTTATCGACTAATCCACTGCCACTTAGTAATTATACGTTGGCGTTTTATTTGAACTCGACTCTAACACAGCCGATAAATAATCCGAATACGTTTACCAATACCAACACTACAGGAAACACTCAAGTGATTTATGTAGTGGCGACCAATACCACAACAGGATGTAAGAGTCCGGTGAGTCAGTTTACTATTATGGTTAATCCAAAACCTACACTAACGCCTCCGGCTAATTATGCCACTTGTGATGATGAACCAAACGACAACGATGGCTATTATTTATATCCACTAGATGTGTTGATACCAGGTATCTTAGGAACGCAATTGCCAAGCGATTATACTGTTACTTTCTACAACACCCAAGCGGATGCAACTAATGCCGTAAATGCCTTTACGGATTTACCTAACTACCAAGCGCACACCCAAACGGTATGGATACGTGTGGAGAACAATGT
>NZ_JBMDKL010000053.1:0-499 GCF_057809695.1 Flavobacterium sp. FG139 | reverse complement strand
GTGCTTATACTTTAACTAGAACATGGACCGCTACCGATGCTTGTGGTAATACAACTACGGCTACTCAAGTAGTAACTGTTCAAGATACTACGGCTCCTGTAATAACTACTCAAGCAAGTAATATTATAGTACAATGTGATGGTTCTGGTAATACAACAGCATTACAAGATTGGTTAAACAACCATGCAGGTGCTACTGCAACTGATAACTGTGGTGATATTGTTTGGACTAATAATTTTAATAATATAGCAAATAATTGTTCCGCTGCTGTGACTGTAATATTTACAGCTACTGATAATTGTGGTAATAATTCAACTTCTACAGCAACATTTACAATACAAGATACAATTGCTCCAACATTTGTGGAAACTGTTCCTGCTAACGTAACAGCTGAATGTTCTGCGATTCCAACTGCAGCTACTTTAACTGCTACGGATAATTGTAGTACTGCTACTGTGACTTTCGCTGAAGTAACAACGGCTGGTGCTTGTCCAAGTGC
>NZ_JBMDKL010000052.1:0-537 GCF_057809695.1 Flavobacterium sp. FG139 | reverse complement strand
AAAAACCAAACTAAATATAACAATATCATTAAATTTTGAACTTTGAAGAATTTCATTAATAGTAATTTACTCTTATTTGGTGGTATAGTAATGCTGTTCATTTCTTGTATGGTAATTTGGGGAAACTTAATTGACTATGATATTTATCGAAACGGAATTGAAATTACAGCAAATGTTATTGAAGCACCGGAAGATTGTGAAAACATTTCATCGCGTGGAGGATTTTGTAAACTAGAATATAATGGTAAAATTTACGTTGAAAGAGCTGGAACTAAATTTTGTCACTTAGTTTCGGGTCAAACAAAAGTTAAAATGTTGGCAAACAAAAATTATTCAAATTTAATGTTTCCAGACGAGTTTAATGATTTTGAATTTGCATCAGGATTTATATTATTTGCTTTCGCTATATTTTTGATAATTAAAAACTATAAAAAGAAAAAAGCTTTAGAATAATAAAAGCGATCGCACAACAGCCGTTTGCTCCAATGGCGTGGCTTGGGATTTATCAGAATGCGAAAGTGATTATCTTTTTTCTTT
>NZ_JBMDKL010000051.1:0-551 GCF_057809695.1 Flavobacterium sp. FG139 | reverse complement strand
AACGTTGTGTGCAATTTGCCGAAAAATCCTAAAACTAATTTAATATTAAAAAAAATAAAACCAAACATTATGAAAAATCTATTAAGAAGTACACTTTATTTATCTGTTTTTGCATTAGCTGGAATTTTATTTCAAATTAGCTGCTCTAACTCAGAAAACTCTAATCCTCAAAAAACAACTACTCAACTAAATAAAATAATTTATTCTAAACAAGTCGGTTCAGATATTCAAATTTGGACTTGTAACTATGATGGTACTAATCAAACACAAATTCCTATAACCTTACCAGCTAACTTAATTGTCAATAATAATAATTCTCAAGCGACTCCTAGACTTTCGCCAGATGGTCAAACTGTATTTTTTGTAGTTTTAAATACAACAACTTCTTTATGGTCAGTTTACTCTTGTGACATAACAGGAAATAATTTACAACAAGTAGTTTCTCCAGTATCAACTCCAAATTTAATTATCGGGAATACCATATAAAACTGCACACAACAGCCGTTTGCGCCAATGGCGTGGCTCGGGATTTATCAGAATGCGGAAGTGAA
>NZ_JBMDKL010000050.1:0-593 GCF_057809695.1 Flavobacterium sp. FG139 | reverse complement strand
ACTTCCGCATTCTGATAAATCCCGAGCCACGCCATTGGCGCAAACGGCTGTTAGCAGTAGTAATTATTTGGTCATTTATTAATAATCGTCAAAACCTTTATCATTCCAATTTTCTTCACTTATAAATTTTCCACAAAGATTATATTTTTTTATAATCGACTTTTCATTTTCCGAATAGTGAAATATCCAAATCTCGTTATTTACAATTTTGATCCTGCTATATCTTAAATAGTCGCATGCATCTAAAGAACAAATCAAAACAGTTTTTTTCTTTACAATAAGTTTATTATTTGAATCAAAAACTTTGTCTGTTATTATTGTTTTTTTGTGAGGCAAATTCCAGAAAAGAAATTTTCGCTTTTTTTCAATGCGTTCGGACTTTAAAACTACAGATTCGGTATTACAATTGTTTTTCTCAATTTTTTTTTCAATTTGAATTCCGCTAGTATTTATTCCAACAAATAAGTTGAAAATGTAAATTACATTTATTGATATTGATATTAAAAAATTGATGTTTGTAGGTCTTTAAATTATTACTGCTAACGTTTCGTCGCTTGCGCCAGTGGCGATTTTCACTCACTGACGAAAACAAA
>NZ_JBMDKL010000005.1:0-205200 GCF_057809695.1 Flavobacterium sp. FG139 | reverse complement strand
TGTACAGCGGAAAGCGGGAATTACATACACTAAAATGCACTGAACTTTCGCTGCTGAAAATTATTATTATATAATACCTATATATATTGTATGTGTTTCGTTAATCTTATATATTTGCAGTCCATAAAATTTAAGGAATGATAAAGATTACTCTACCTGACGGTTCGGTCAAGGAGTTCGCAAACGGTTCGACTCCGATGGATGTTGCAAAAAGCATCAGTGAAGGATTAGCAAGAAATGTAATTTCGGCTGCTTTTAATGGTACAACAATAGAAACTTCGACGGAATTAACGACCGACGGATCACTTATACTATATACGTGGAATGACGCAGCAGGCAAAAAAGCTTTTTGGCATTCTACCTCACACGTTATGGCTCAGGTTTTGGAAGAGAAATTTAAAGGCATTAAATTGACTCTTGGACCAGCTATTGAGAATGGATTTTACTATGACGTTGATTTTGGAGACAACAAAATCACTGATGCCGACTTTAAATCTATTGAAGATAGAGTTTTAGAAATATCTAGAGAGAAACATGAATTTAAGATGCGATCTGTTTCTAAAACTGAAGCATTGGCAACTTATAAAGATAACGAATACAAAACCGAGTTGATTTCTAACTTGGAAGACGGTACAATAACATTTTGCGATCATGCCAACTTTTTTGATTTGTGTCGTGGTGGACATATTCCGAATACTGGAATTATTAAAGCGATGAAAATCATGAGTGTTGCTGGAGCCTATTGGCGTGGTGATGAAAAAAACAAACAGCTAACTCGTGTTTATGGAATTTCGTTTCCTAAACAAAAAGATTTGACGGACTACCTTGAACTACTTGAAGAAGCTAAACGTCGAGATCATAGAAAGCTTGGAAAGGAATTGGATTTATTTACTTTTTCTCAAAAAGTAGGTCAGGGTCTACCCTTGTGGCTACCAAAAGGAGCTGCTTTGAGAGATAGATTAGAGCAGTTCTTGAAAAAAGCTCAGAAAAAAGCAGGTTACGAACAAGTTGTTACTCCACATATTGGACAAAAAGAACTTTATGTAACCTCTGGGCATTATGCTAAATATGGAGCCGACAGCTTTCAACCCATAACAACTCCAGCTGAAGGCGAAGAGTTTTTATTAAAACCCATGAACTGTCCGCATCACTGTGAGATATACAATACAAAACCTTGGTCTTATAAAGATTTACCAAAGCGTTATGCTGAATTTGGAACAGTATACAGATACGAACAAAGTGGTGAATTGCACGGATTGACACGAGTTAGAGGATTCACACAAGATGACGCACACATATTCTGTACGCCAGACCAATTGGATAGTGAGTTTAAAAAAGTAATAGACCTTGTATTGTATGTATTTGGTTCATTAGGATTTGAAAACTTTACTGCTCAGGTTTCTGTTCGTGATTTAGACAATCCAGATAAATATATAGGAAGCGTTGAAAACTGGGAAAAAGCCGAAAAAGCAATCATTAGTGCAGCACATGACAAAGGATTGAATTATGTAATTGAAAGTGGTGAAGCAGCTTTTTATGGTCCTAAACTGGATTTCATGGTGAAAGATGCCCTTGGTAGAAGTTGGCAATTGGGAACGATTCAGGTAGATTACAACTTACCAGAACGTTTTGAATTGACTTATAAAGGTGCTGATGACAAACTACATAGACCCGTAATGATTCACCGCGCACCATTTGGTTCGATGGAGCGATTTATTGCTATTTTACTAGAACATACAGCTGGAAATTTCCCACTTTGGCTGATGCCGGAGCAAGCTATTATCTTGTCTCTGAGTGAGAAATATGAAAATTATGCAAAAAAAGTTTTAGAATTGCTAGAAAATCACGAAATTCGCGCCCTAATTGACAACCGCAACGAAACAATTGGCAAGAAAATTAGAGAGGCAGAAGTTCAAAAAATGCCATTCATGTTGATTGTAGGTGAAGAAGAAGAGAAAAACGGAACCATATCTGTTCGTCGTCATGGTCAAGAAGGAAAAGGTAATATCACAGTAACAATTGAGGAATTTGCTAAAATTGTAAACGAAGAAATTGCCAAAACATTAAAAACATTTGAAGTTTAACTAAAATAATAAAGCCATAGCAATTAGAAACAACAGAGGGTATCAACCTCGAGTAGAAAAAAAAGATGAACACAGAATAAACAATTTTATTCGTGTGCCTGAAGTACGTCTTGTTGGAGACAATGTAGAACCAGGAATTTTTAAAACTGCGGATGCTATGCGTCTTGCGGATCAATTAGAATTGGATTTGGTTGAAATATCACCAAATGCTGAACCACCTGTATGTAAAATTATAGACTATAAAAAGTTTGTTTACATGCAAAAAAAGCGTGAAAAAGAGCTTAAAGCAAAATCTACGCAAATTGTGGTAAAAGAGATTCGTTTTGGACCTCAAACTGATGAGCATGATTATGAATTTAAAAGAAAAAATGCTGAGAAATTCTTAAAAGAAGGATCTAAATTGAAAGCATTTGTATTTTTTAAAGGTCGATCGATCATCTACAAGGAGCAAGGACAAATTTTATTATTACGTTTAGCTCAAGACCTTGAAGAGCATGGAAAAGTAGAAGCTTTACCCGTACTTGAAGGCAAAAGAATGATTATGTATATCGCTCCTAAGAAAAAGAAGTAAGCAGTATTCAGTCTCAGTAGACAGCCTAAATATTGTGTCAATAAAGTAAGTAAGTTAAATTAAATAAATTTGGGAAATTATGCCTAAAATGAAAACAAAATCTAGTGCTAAGAAACGTTTTAAAGTTACTGGCTCTGGAAAAATTAAGAGAAAACACGCTTTCAAAAGCCACATCTTGACTAAAAAGTCTAAGAAGCGTAAATTAGCTTTAACCCATTCTGCTTTGGTTCACAAAACAGATGAGAAAAGCATCAAACAACAATTAAGAATTATATAATTAGCAACTAGTAATTAGCTCTTAGTAATTAGCTTTTGCTATTCACTAATCACTATTTACTAATAACTAAAAATTCTTTAGGTTAAAACAATTTTAATAACCTTGGAGTATGGCTACAAGTTCCCTTGATTAAATTCGGGACGCCTGCTACAAAAACACAAGAAAAATTATGCCAAGATCAGTAAATTCAGTTGCTAAAAGAGCAAGAAGAAAAAAGATAATGAAGCAAGCCAAAGGTTTCTTTGGTCGTCGTAAAAACGTTTGGACTGTAGCTAAAAACGCAGTTGAAAAAGCGATGGTTTACGCTTATCGCGATAGAAAACAAAACAAGAGAAACTTCCGTTCTTTATGGATTCAACGTATCAACGCTGGAGCACGTTTAGAAGGAATGTCTTACTCTCAATTCATGGGATTAGTTAAGAAAAACGGAATCGAATTGAACCGTAAAGTATTAGCAGATTTAGCAATGAATCACCCAGAAGCTTTCAAAGCTGTTGTGAAAAAAGTGAAATAAAAAAACGTTTGTACAACCCGTTTAACTTACTTACATATAGAAAATCCCAATCGAAAGGTTGGGATTTTTTGTTTTATATTCCTTTAAATCAAATAAACTATATAAAATAAATTTTGCATTTAATAATTTCATAATTTTACATTATAATAATTTCATCATATTTTGTAATATATTATTTTATACTCAATAATTTAATATATTATTTTAATTATTATTTGATTAAAACTTAAAATAATATAATTATGAAAAAATCACTACTGCTTTTATTTTTCACCTTTATTACAACACAAATATCATTTGGACAAACTGGCACAGGATGTTGGAGAATGGTCTCTGCAGGTGAAAATTTCTCTCTTGGAATAAAAATGGACGGAACACTTTGGGGATGGGGTCAAAACAGCAATAGACTGGGTTTAGGTCTAGGAAATTTAGCCGATCAAAATCTTCCCACACAAATTGGAACGGCAAACGACTGGGCAACAGTTTCTGCAGGAAATGTACATTCATTAGCAGTTAAAACCAATGGAACACTTTGGACTTGGGGTAATGGACAATTTGGACAATTAGGTAACGGTCTTTTCAATTCGGCTACTCCAAATGTTACCCAAATAGGAACTGCGACTGACTGGCTCTCCGTTTCGGCAGGAAACCGATTTAGTTTGGCCATAAAAACCACCGGAACTTTATGGTCTTGGGGATTAAACAATACCGGACAATTAGGAATCAACAACCTAGTTGATCAAAATTTACCCATACAAGTTGGAACTGCCAATAATTGGTTAAAAATAGATGCTGGAAACCAACATTCACTAGCTATTGACAACACCGGATTCATTTGGGCATGGGGAAACAATACCTTTGGTCAGTTGGGAGATGGAACCTATACTACCAGTTTAGTTCCAATAATAATTTCTTCATCAAGCAATTGGGTCGAGGTGTCAGCAGGTTTTGACCATAGTATGGCTTTAGATAGCAACGGAATCTTAAATACTTTTGGCAACAATACTAACGGACAATTGTGTGACGGTACCAATACCACATCAAATGTAATGATACCCATAAGTTTTAGCAATGCAGGATTAGTTATACAATATATTGCAATCTCAGCTGGAAACAATTTCTCTTTAGCCATCAAGAATGACAACACACTTTGGTCAGGAGGCTTTAACACAAGTGGTCAATTAGGATTAGGGAATAATACAGCAACAAACACATTGAATCAAGTAGGAACGAGTAATACTTGGTTTGCGATTTCGGCTGGAGATACACATTCTTTAGCTATGGAAAATTCAACCGCATTATGGTCAACTGGAAGAGGACTCGAAGGAGAACTCGGAATCGGAACCAATGTAGCCAACAACACACTTCAATCGGTTAGCTGTCCCACTTCTGCTTTAGCAAATCAAACTGTACTACTCGATAAAACTGGCTTTACAATGTATCCAAATCCAACGAAAAGCACTATTACATTAAACTATACTTTAGAAAATGCTTCTACAGTTAATGTAAGAATTACTACTATCCAAGGTCAAATAATTTATGAGTCTAACACAACTAAATCAAATGGATTTCAAACCGATATCATAGATTTAAGTGCTCAATCTAACGGAATGTATTTCTTAACAATAACTTCCGGCACTACTACTTTTAGCGCCAAGGTTATAAAACAATAATACCTTATATAAAAAAAACCGATGCCATTACGTATCGGTTTTTTTTTATTTCATATCAATTAAATACTTCTTCTTTTTCTCCATCAAAGCTAGCATAAACCATACTAGGATGTGAATCTTGATGAAAAACAACACCTTGTTTATCTATGCCTATTGCTCCTGCAAAACCATCATAAGGTTTCAATTCGGCAAAGGTTTTCTCAAATGCTTTTTCCAAAGAAAACCCATCCGTAACACGTGTTACAATTTTGGCCGCTACTGCACCACTTACAATATCTTCTCCTACTCCTGTTAAACTCACACCACAAAATTCGTTCACATAATTTCCAGCAACCGTAGCACTATCAGATATTCTTCCTGGAATCTCAAACCCTTTTCCTCCTGTTGACGTTGCTGCTGCTAAATTTCCGTTCGAATCCAAAGCCACACAACCCACAGTTCCAGTACCCGTTGCGGCTAATTTTGCTTCATATTCGGCTCGCCGTTGCGGAATTTCAGTCGAAAATTTTTCAAAACCATGTTGTCTTGCAAAGTTAGTTGCGCCACTTCCACCCAAAACTCTATCATCCACTTTCATCAATTCTAAAGCTACTTGAATCGGATTTTTTACTTCTTCAATATTAATAACGCCACTGAATTTTTGAGTCGTTCCATCCATCAAAGAAGCGCTCATTCTAATTTTGCCATCACTCTGAATCTGCGAACCAATTCCTGCATTGAATAACTCATCATCTTCTAATAACGAAACGGCATAAACAACGGTTTCAACAGCCGAATGTGTTTTCATAAACTCATAAGAATCTTTTACAATACGCAACAAAGCCTTTTGCTTGGCTACTTTTGTTTCATGATTGGTTGACGATTCTGAAAAAAAACCGCCATGAATGATTATTTTAGACATAACATAAAATTAAAAAAAACACAGATTATAGAAATTTCTAAAATTTATATAATTTCTATAATTTGTGTTTCAAAATTAACGTAAAAACTTTTTTAAACGTATTGTGAAGACTTAATGGTCATTTTAAACGTATCCAAATCAAAGGTATCGTGCTTGCTCATGACATGCGTCACCAAATGGTTAATAGAAATCGGTTGTCCTAATTCTACCTGGGTTAAATTGGTGTCTTTTACCTCTCGACCATCCACTAAAATTACAAGACCAGAACCAATAGCTTCCATTTGACGACCATTCAAAATCAACAAACCGGTATCTTCTCCAAGTCCAATTCCTAATACTTTCGGATTCCCAACAACCGCTTGAAACAATCGTCCAATTCGGCCACGTTGTACAAAATGGGTATCAATAATCACATCGTCAATCAGCCCAAGTCCCGAAGTAATTTTCACTTCACCTTTCAACAAAGCCTCACTACTACTTCCCTGATAAATCATGTTATTAGAAGCAGCAGCAGCACCGGCAGAGGTTCCTGCGTAAATAAAATCTTCGTTATGGTATTTATCCAATAAAATGGTGTGAAATGGCGTTCCTCCCAAAATAGAAGTCAAGCGCAACTGATCGCCACCAGTAAACATTACCACATCAGCCACTCTCAAACGATTCAGAATTGCTTCATCCATCGCTTCTTCACGACGTACAATGTCCAAAACATCAACATTATTAGCGCCTAAATAACTCAATGCTTTAACATATTCTGGACCAATTTCTTTTGGAATTTTAGAAGCCGTCGTGATGACTTCAATGCGTGATTGTTCTTTATGCTTTGATTCTTTGATGATTCGCTTCAAAATTCCTTCTTCAAAGAAATTCAAATTTTTTGTGGCATTTTTATCCAAATCTGTTTCAGAAAAACTGCCTTTATCAACAGCACCACCAATAATAATTAATTTTCCGTGTATTTTCATAAGGCAAAAATAACTATTTCATAATATTGACCAAACGATTTTTACTTTTTGAAGCGAAACTTATCGACTACTTGTTAACCATTTTCCTGCTTTCCGCACCGCATGGCGGGTTACTCCAATCAGGGCTAGGCAGCAATTGTATTGCACTTCTGTTCAGAATTTCATAACTAATAAATCTTAAATACTTTAATTATTTCTACCCAGCAAAAAAGACATTTGCTTGAAAATCAATACAACCCTAATAAATCAAATAAAAAACAAACTTTTTCTCATTAAAAATGTTTCAGAATAACAAATATTTTTTATTTTTAACAAATTCATTACAATCAACTCAAAACAAAATATCATAACACTATGAAGATCGATAAAATTCAAGCATTACGTGGACCAAATATTTGGAGTGTACATAGAAAGAAGTTAATCCAAATGCGTTTGGATTTGGAAGAAATGGAAGAACGTCCAACCAATAAAATTGAAGGGTTCCGCGAACGTATTGAAGCCATGTTTCCCACAATGATTGAACACCGATGCTCAGAAGGTTGTCGTGGCGGATTTTTTTCTAGAGTAGATCGTGGTACTTGGATGGGACATGTTATTGAACACATCGCTCTTGAAATTCAAACTTTAGCCGGAATGGAAACCGGATTTGGAAGAACTCGCGAAACCAAAACTCCTGGAATCTATAATGTTGTTTTTAGTTATACAGAAGAAAATGTAGGTATGTATGCCGCCGAAGCTGCCGTTCGAATTGCCGAAGCACTCATTGCAGGTACAGAATACGACGCTAATGCTGATATTCAAAAAATGCGAGAAATACGCGAACGAGTGCGCCTAGGCCCTTCTACAGGAAGTATTGTAGAAGAAGCTGTGGCGCGTGATATTCCTTGGATTCGTTTAGGAACCAATTCGTTAGTACAGTTGGGTTATGGTGTAAATCAAATGCGTTTTCAAGCCACCATTACTTGTAAAACGAGTAATATTGCTGTAGACATAGCCTGTAATAAAGAAGAAACCAAACGCATGTTAGATTTGGCTTCAATTCCTGTAGCCAATGGCGGAATTTGTGTTGATGAAGAAGATTTAGAAGCCGTAATCAAAAAAATTGGGTATCCTATTGTAATCAAACCACTAGACGGAAATCATGGTAAAGGAGCTTCTATTAATGTAAAAACATGGGAAGATGCGGTTTCGGGGTTGGCTTATGCAAAAAATTACAGCCGTCGCGTTATTGTAGAAAAATTCATCACTGGATACGATTTTAGAGTATTAATCATTGATAACAAATTGGTAGCTGCAGCCAAAAGAGAACCAGCTCACGTAAAAGGTGACGGCAAACATACCATTCAACAATTAATAGAAGAAACCAATAGAGATCCAAGAAGAGGTTATGGTCACGAAAATGTGCTCACCGAAATTGATGTAGACCGAGATACTCAAGACTTACTCGACAAATACGGTTACACACTTGAAACCGTTCCGAGAAAAGATGAAGTAGTTTATTTAAAATCTACTGCTAATTTAAGTACTGGTGGTACCTCTGTGGATGTAACCGATTTGATGCATCCTGAAAACATTTTTCTTTGCGAAAGGATTTCAAGAGTCATCGGACTTGATATTTGCGGAGTAGATATTATGGCCGAAAATCTTACCCAACCACTTAAGGAAACAGGAGGATGTATTCTAGAAGTAAATGCTGCTCCAGGATTCCGAATGCACTTAGCGCCTTCCGAAGGATTGCCAAGAAACGTTGCTGCGCCAGTAATTGACATGCTCTATCCTCCAGGAAAACCAAGCCGTATTCCAATTATTGCGGTTACAGGAACTAACGGAAAAACCACCACTACCCGATTGATTGCACATATTGTAAAAAATAATGGGTATCGCGTTGGATTTACCACTTCGGATGGGATTTATGTTCAAAACCACTTGATGGAAAAAGGCGATACAACTGGACCAGTATCTGCCGAGTATATTTTAAAAGATCCTACGGTAGAATTTGCCGTGTTAGAAACGGCTCGTGGTGGAATTCTGCGTGCCGGATTAGGATTTAGCCGATGCGATATCGGAATCATTACTAACATTCAAGAAGACCATTTAGGGTTATCCGACATTCATACTTTGGATGATTTAGCTCGTGTGAAAGCAACAGTAGTTCGAAGTATTAAAAAAGACGGTTGGGCCATTTTAAATGCAGAAGACGAACAATGTTTGAAAATAGCCAACGAATTGAGCTGTAATATAGCGTATTTCTCTTTAGATGAAAACCATCCAAAAGCACAACAATTTGCTAAAGAAGGTAAAATTGTAGCCGTATATGAAAACGGTTTTATCACAATAAAGAAAGGTGAATGGAAAATTCGTGTAGAACGCGCAACACATGTACCGTTGACTTTGGGCGGAAAAGCCAAATTCATGATTGCTAATGTGTTAGCAGCTACTTTAGCGGCTTATCTTCAAGGATTCAAAACAGAAGACATTAGTCTATCGTTACAAACCTTCATTCCGAGTGCGGCACAAACTCCAGGTAGAATGAATATTTTTGAGTTTAAAAAATTCAAAGTATTGATTGACTTTGCACACAATCCAGCAGGTTATAAAGGTGTTGAAGAATATTTAAGTAGTGTTGAGGCTACGAAAAAAATCGGAATTATCGCAGGTGTTGGCGATCGTCGTGATGAAGACATTAAAGAATGTGCTACTATTGCCGCTCGAATGTTTGATCACATCATCATCCGTCAAGAAAAATACTTACGTGGCAGAACCGAAGAAGAAATTATTGGTCTCATCATGGAAGGAATCGCTGCTTCTGGAAAAACAGTAACCCATGAAATTATTTCTAAAGAAGTCGAAGCTATTAAACATGCTATTGATACTGCAGAAGACGGCACCTTCATAACTGCTCTTAGCGATGTTGTGACCAACGCCATCAATATTGTTCAAGAATATTTAGACAAAGAAAACGAAGTTGTTTAGACATTAGATTTCAATAATATAAATCCCAAATTCCATTAGGTTTTGGGATTTTTTATGCTCTAATTTTTAAAAATATTTCTTAATCCTAAAATACAAATGATTAATATCAGTTAGGATGTAATTTATTTTCAGTAAATTGCAGTATATTTTAGCAACCACTAAAACTACTTCACCATGACAATAGATAAATTAATCCATGTTCATTTTCTTTCCTTATATGTTCTTGCTGTAGGTATATTTATCATTTTTATGTACCGAAAATTGAAGTACAAAATAGGAGCCAAAGAACTCTCCAACGAGAAATATCAATCTACTTTAACTCAGAACATGATTGATACGACTGAAAAAGAAGGAAAAACAATGTTCAACATTTGGCCTTTTGTAAATGAATTAAAAAAAATAAAACTTTTACCAAAAAAAATTGATGAAGCTCAATTAGTCTATAAAGTTTTTAGAGACTCCAACGACGAATTTGAGCACATCCTACTCAATACCGAACAAGAAAATCACTACATAGTTATTGTAGTTGATTTAAATAAAAAGAAAGCTAAAGGTTATTACAATCTTAACTTACAGAGCGAATATAGTTTAGCCTAAAATAGTTTAAGCCCATTTATCTCACAAATTCAACCTCATATAATTCTAATTATTTGAGGTTTTCTTTTTTAAATCTAAAAAATTTAATTTTAGATTAGAAATCTCCAATAAAATATAAGAACTTTGCACACTTTTTTAACGCATATACAATGCGTTACGAATAAGCAATTTCAAGGTATGAAGAAGAAAATAGAAATATTAGCACCTGCTAAAGATTTGATCCACGGAATGGCTGCTATCAACAGTGGTGCCGATGCTGTTTATATAGGAGCACCACAGTTTGGTGCACGTTCCAATGCACACAATTCGATTGAAGATGTTGCTGAATTGGTAAAATATGCCCATTTATTTAATGCACAAGTTTTTGTAGTAATCAATACCATTTTATACGATAACGAATTGGAAACGTGTCGTCAATTAATTTGGGAATTATACCATATAGGTGTTGATGCGCTCATCGTACAAGATATGGCCATCATGGAAATGGAGTTGCCACCAATTGTGCTGCACGCCAGTACACAAGCCAACAATCGTGATGCCCACAAAATCAAATTCTTGAAAGAGGCCGGAATGAAACGTGTGGTTTTAGCGCGTGAGTTGAATTTGCATCAAATTAAAGAAATTAGTGAAGCCTCAGACGTTGAATTGGAATTCTTTGTTACTGGTGCGCTATGTGTTTCTTTCAGTGGAAATTGTTATATGAGTGTAGCCAATGGCGAACGCTCTGCCAACCGCGGTTCTTGTGCACAAAACTGTCGTTTACCCTACAACTTAATTGATGGTCATGGCGATACACTAATCAAAAACAGTCACTTACTTTCGATTAAAGATTTTGATGTTTCCGATCAAATTCCGAATTTAATTGAAGCTGGAATTTGTTCGTTTAAAATTGAAGGCCGCCTGAAAGACATTGTCTATGTAAAAAACAACGTGTCGTTTTTACGTCAAAAATTGGATGCTTTTTTAGAACAAAACTCCGATAAATATACCAAAGCATCGTCAGGAAAATGTACGTATACCTTTGATTCTGCTTTAAATAGAACGTTCAATCGTGGCTATACTGATTATTTTGTAAACGAAAGACATCAATCGATTGGTTCTTGGGAAAGTCCGAAATCAAAAGGACAATATATTGGAAAACTGATTCAAACTAAAGGAAATGCTTATGAAATTGAAAACGGTCATTTGCTGAATAATGGTGACGGACTGTGTTTCATTAACGATAATAACGAAGCGGATGGTATTTATGTAAACCGTGCCGAAAATGGTTTGGTTTACCCAAATGTTTTGAAAGAAATTAAAGATGGTACGTTTATCTACCGTAACAACGACGCCGCTTTCATCAAAATTGTGGAACGTGAAGACAGTGCTGTTCGAAAAATTAGTACTTCACTATTGTTGTTTGAAAACGAGAATGGTTTTGAGTTAACTGCTACCGATGAAGATGGAAACGTGAGCAAAGTTACTTTAGAACATCCGAAAGAAACGACCAAAAACAACGAATCTATCGAAGAAAACATCAAAACACAATTGGCTAAAACAGGTTTTACTCCGTATACTGCCGATGAAATTGATATTGTTTTTTCTAAAAATTGGTTCCTTCCTATTTCCAAAATAAACGAAATGCGAAGAACGGTTTACGAACAATTAAGCGAAATCCGTTTGGCCAATTACCATCGCGAAGAACACCAAATCGTAAAAACATCGCATCCTTATCCTGAAGAAAAATTGGATTTTATGTATAATGTTTCCAACAAATTGGCTCGTAAATTCTACGAACGCCATGGTGTTACCGAAATTGAAAAAGCTTTTGAATTACAATGGGACCCTGGAAAATCTCGTGTGATGACGACCAAATATTGCATCAAATATGAGTTGGAAAAATGTCCGAAATACCATCGCGATACTATGGAAACCAAATTAAAAGAACCCTTAGTATTGAAACAAGGCGAATTGGAGTACAAACTCAAATTCAATTGCAAACCATGTGAAATGGAAATTTGGGAAAAAGACGCCGAATTTGAAATTGAAGAAGATTAATTTTCTAAAATAGAAAACTGTAACAAAGGATAATGCTTTAAGTCTAACTTAGCATTGTCCTTTTTTTATATCTTTATCCCAACAAACAAATTACATTATGACTAAAAAAATTATACTCTTTTTCAGTTTATTTCTTGCCTTGAGCAGTCAGGCACAATTGAAAAAAATAACGCTAGAAGATGGCGTTTTACAGCAAAACAGAAAGTTTGGCGCTGATAAGCTAACCGGTTTTCAATGGATTCCAAACACCAACAACTATGTATATTATACCGATGGCTGGAGCAAAATGATGTCGGCTTCCACTACCGATAAAACAGCAAAAGAATTGGTTACCTTAACAGAAATCAATACCGCATTAGGTACTAAATTGAAAACTTTTTTTGGATTGGAATGGTTTGATGCTAATTCGTTTATGTTATCTGAAAACGAAAAGTATTACGTGTACAATCTGTTGTTAAAATCGGGAATGATGATTCAAGAATCTTCGGATAAAGCCGAAAACCAAACTTTTGATTCCAAAAAAGAAAACCTTGCTTTTACTGAAGGTAATAATTTATTTTTCCTAAACAAAAACAAAGAGAAAGTAACCGTTACCAATGAAAAAAATGAAGGTATCGTTTCGGGACAATCGATTTCTAGGAACGAATTCGGAATTAATAACGGAATTTTCTGGTCACCAAAATCATCCTATTTGGCTTTTTATCAAAAAGACCAAAGCGAAGTTGCCGATTATCCTTTGTTAGACATTACTGAAACTCCAGGAAAATTGGTGAACATAAAATACCCTATGATTGGACAAAAATCGGAAAAACCTAGAGTTGGAATTTACAATTTGACTACCGGAAAAACAGTTTTCATTGCTCCAAAAGGAAATGCAGACGATTATTTAACCAATCTTTCTTGGACGCCAGACGAAAAATACATATTGATTGCCGAATTGAATCGCGGCCAAAACGACATGAATTTGAACGTGTATGACGCACAAACTGGGGCTTATGTAAGAACCATTTTAAATGAAAAAAACTCTAATTGGGTAGAACCAGAACACGAGGCTTTCTTTCCGAATGCATCTTCAAACAATTTTGTATGGTTCAGTGAAAAAGACGGTTTCCAAAACCTGTACTACTACTCAATTGACGGAAAATTAATCAAACAATTAACTGCTAATGCCTTCCCTGCTCGTGAAATCATTGGAACCAATCCAAAAGGAACGGAGATTTATTTCAAAGCCACTGGTGAAAACGGCATGAACATGTTGGTGTACAAAGTAGATTTAAAGGGAAAACAAACTTTAATCACTAAAGATTTGGGAGTTCATAACGTAGTGGTTTCCTCAGATGGTAATTGGTTTTTTGATGAATATTCAAATCATAATACGCCTTCAAAATCGTTATTGTACGACAAAAAACTAAAAGCAATTACGTTATTAGAAAGCAAAAACAAATATGAAGGTTATGAAATGGGTTCTGCCGAGATCAAAACCATCAAAGCGGCCGATGGCACAACCGATTTGTACACGCGTTTGATTAAACCTAGCAATTTTGATCCGAACAAAAAATACCCAGTTTTGGTGTATGTATATGGCGGTCCACACGCACAATTGGTGACCAATTCGTTTTTAGACGGTGCTAATTTGTGGATGTATTGGATGGCAGAACAAGGGTATTTGGTATTTACAGTAGACAATCGTGGTTCCGACAATCGCGGCTTTGCTTTTGAAAGTGTGATTCACGGTCGTTTAGGAGTAAACGAAATGGAAGACCAAATAAAAGGTGTAGAGTATTTGAAAGCGTTGCCTTATGTAGATGCCAATCGTTTGGCAGTTCACGGATGGAGTTTTGGTGGTTTCATGACGACTTCCTTGATGTTGCGCAAACCAGATGTGTTTAAAGTGGGTGTCGCTGGCGGACCAGTAACCGATTGGAAGTGGTACGAAGTGATGTATGGCGAACGCTATATGGATACTCCTGCCGAAAACCAAAAAGGATTTGACGAAGCCAGCACACTGAATTACGTGAACAACCTAAAAGGAAAATTGCTTTTAATTCACGGAACCAGCGATGATACGGTAGTGATGCAACACAATTTGGCGTTGGTGAAAAAATTTATCGAAGCGCAAAAACAAGTTGATTTCTTTCCTTATCCCATGGCAAAACACAATGTTCAAGGAAAAGACCGAGTGCATTTGATGACTAAAGTGTTGAATTACATCATCGAAAATAATAAGTAATTAGATAAGAAGCTGATCCTGCTATTCGCTATATCTTTGCTTTTTTAAAGAAAAAAAGCAAAGGATGCCGCTACTATCAGGGCTAAAAAAACCCAAATTCTAAGATAATTTCTCAGAATTTGGGTTTTTATTTTTATACAGAACTATTAGGTTTTTTGCTTCTTCTTTCGTGCTGCTGGGAACAATACATTGTTTAAAATCAATCGGAAACCCGGCGAATTAGGATGTAAATCCAATACCGTTGGGGCATCACCCACATGGTGTTGATAATCTTCAGGATCATGACCACCATAAAAAGTGAAAAATCCTTTGCCTTTCTGACCGTGAATGTAACGTGCTTCGCCATTAATTTCATTCTCACCAAGAATTAATACATTAGATTTAATCATATCACGATCAAACGAAGTGGTTTGTCCCATAAATCCTTTCACTAATGAAGTGTGGTTTTGACACAACATACTCGGGATGACATCCCATTTTGCCGAAAAATCCATCAAGGTAAAGTAATCTTTATCCATCAAAATTTTACGTTTTTCGGTCATATCAATATCTGAAAATTCATAATGATCCGGTTTTCTGTCTAAAATATAATTTTTAAAAGCGAATGTTTTGGTGTAATCTATTTTGGATTGATAATTAGGATCACTGTCATCGCCATCAAACATCGGTTCACAAATATCAACACCTTCTGCTGAAAGAGCAATATCAAAACTATCGGTAGCCGAACACATGGCAAACATAAATCCGCCACCAATCACGAAATCTCTAATTTTCTTGGCAACTGCTAATTTTTCTTGAGAAACTTTAGAAAAACCCAATTTTGCTGCTTGATCTTCAGCCATCTTTTTTTCATCAATATACCATGGTGCATTTCGAAAAGCACCATAAAATTTTCCATATTGACCTGTAAAATCTTCGTGATGCAAGTGCAACCAATCATACAAAAGCAATTGGTCGTTCAACACTTCTTCGTCGTAAATGGGTGTAAACGGAATTTCGGCATAGGTCAAAACCATAGTTACTGCATCATCCCAAGGCTGTTTTCCTTTGGGTGTATAGACGGCAATTTTGGGTGCTTTTTCTAAAATAACCGTTTCCATGTTTTGTGATGGAGATGATATTTCTGCCAAAATAGCTTCTTCTTCTGAATCGGATAAAATTTCAAAACTTACGCCACGTATTTGACATTCTTTACGTATTTCGGCTGCATCAGGCAATAAAAAAGAACCGCCGCGGTAGTTTAACAACCAACTGGCTTTGTACTTTTTATCCAATGCCCAATAGGTTACTCCGTAAGCTTTCAAGTGATTTTTTTGCGTCGTTTCATCCATCGGCAACAATATAAAACTAGCGTGAACCTGAGTTACACAGAGCAACAGAAATAATAAATAAATCGATTTTATGCTTTTCATTGATGCAAATAATATTGAATTCGAAGATACTATATTTAATAGTTATGGTAAAGATAATTTTTTGTTAAATACCACAAGTTTTAATTTTAAACAAAATCTAAAAACCCGTAAAACTACGTATATCTATATAGATTAATGTGTCTATTTTTGAATATCAAAAAAACATTACTAATGAGAACAAATGAATTAATCATTATGCATAATTTTTTTAAAGATATGAGCATATTAAAAAAAATAGGATTATCGTTATTTGTAGCAATGTTTCTCATCTATTTGGTGTTGTCGGTAAAATTTATTTTAAGTTAATCCAAAAACATGAAATATTCGTTGCGTCTTAATTCAGGAACCGACTATAGTTCTGATATTAAATCTATTATAAATTCCATAAAGGAAAATGGAAATAGAGTAGTATGCCGTAGTATTATTGTTTCTCATCCTAAAGGAGAAATGATAGAACTGTTCATGAACTTTGCTTTAGAACAAAACTCCAGCAATCCGCCAATGAAGGCTTCCTTAAACATATTGGGATTTAAGAACCATTTATCGAGAGAATTTATTTTTGATAACAATCAAATTTCGATAAGTAAAGACACGAAGGAAATACAAAAACTGCACATCGATGGTTCGTATAAAAGTTTAGGATTTCCAATGGAATTACCTAACATCACAGATGCTAATTTATATGAAAGCCTTGTTATTTTAAATAAATGTAAAGATGCAAACCAAATTGGAGCATTAGAGTATCATGCTATTGCTCGACTATTTATTGCTTCTAGCGAAGCCATACGATTTTGCTCCGTGGCTAATGGAATCCAAAGCATTCTTGGCACAACGAATACCTATACTCCAAATTCATTTGAAATAATTGGATGGGGCGGTCATTCAATAGCCAGTTAAATAACGGTTAAAGTTATGATTTGATTTTGTAACGCATACACTACCAATCCAGCAATATTCTTCGATTCTGTTTTAATCAACAAACTGTTTCTATGGCCTTCTACAGTTCTTGGACTTATGAATAATTTTTCGGCGATTTCGGTGGTGCTTTTTTGTTCACAAATCAATTGCAATACTTCTTTTTCTCTATTGGTGATAAAATCTTCATCAAATTGCGACTTGCTCTTCTTAGAAATGCCATTGTTTATAATTTTGAGGACATTTTCATTATAGAAAAAACCTTTGTTGGCAACTTCATTTATAGTTTCAATCATCTCTGATGGCGTTGCATTTTTCACCAAATAGGAAGAAGCACCCACATGAATCATATTGGCAATAAAAGTATCTGTATTGTAACTAGTGAGCGCAATAATTTTGATCTCTGGAAAATCGTTTCGAATTATTTTTGTAGCCTCTACGCCATTCAACAGTGGCATTTTTAAATCCATTAAAATGATATCTGGTTTTACTTCTGCGGTATTGAGATAGTCTAAAAGTGCTTCTCCATCAGATGCTTCGTGAAGAATATTGATATTTTCTTCTCTTTGCAATAAGAAATAAATGCCTTTTCTAAACAAAATTTCATCGTCTACTAATACTAAATTTATCATTTATTAAAATTCTAAAAGTTAATTACCACTGCAATTCCGTTATTGATTGACGAAGAAATTTTAATTGTTCCATTGATAAAATTCACTCTACTCTCAATATTTTTCATGCCTAATCCTTTTTGATTGTCACTTGTATGGATATCAAAACCAACCCCATTATCCGTATATTGAAACACGAATGAATGCCCAACTTTTTCAAATTGAATTGAAATGAGCGTTGCTTTTCCATGACGTAACGAATTATTCATCAGCTCTTGAAGGATTCTAAAAATATGCAATTCTTTTTCGGTGCCACATTGAGCAAAATCAATAGTATTTTTATAGGTCACTTCTACTGATTTAGAACTTTTGAATTCTAAACATAATTCTTCTATAGCTGCATTTAGTCCAAATTTATCCAATACAGGCGGCAATAAATCGTGTGCAATTGCTCGAGAATTATCTAAGGCTTTGGTCGTTAAATTGATGATGTTATCGGTTATTTCAATTAGTTCTTTCTCCGATAAATTGGGCGTTTTTAGTAAATGACTGTTAAGCGAAACGATGTTTAATTTAGAACTGATGTCGTCATGCAAATCTTGTGCAATACGTTTTCTCTCGTCTTCTTGTGTAATAATTACAGCTCTCAGCAGATGCTTTTGGTGGTTAATTTCCAAATCTTTTTTCTCGAGTTCCTTTTGGATGATTTTTTTTCTTGAGAAATAAAAGAATAAAATCAACACCATTGACATCAAAAGAAAGGTGCAAAAAATGAAACCAATAGCAATTCCTATTTCATCATCAAAAAAAATTAGTCTGTTATTGTCCATTGGTCATTTTTTTTGGCTTTAACTAATTTTATCCACTCTATAAAAATAAAGAGTAAATAGAAAATATACAAAACTACATTCAGAAATTGAAGAACTTCATAAAATTTCATATCGAGTTTCATGTGTAAATTTCTCGGAAGAAAAGTTACTGTACTTCCAAATAAATAAATCAATACTCCACAATTAATATAATAAAATTCCTTTTTGTTAGATAACATATTATAAAAGTGAAAAGTACTATACACAATTATTGATACTGATGTCAATAAAATCTCAGTAGGACTAAAATTAAACCATTTGTCTTTATCAACATTTAAAGTCAGTAAAACAATCAATGTTGTGACAACTAAGTTCCACTGAATAATTTTTTTTTGATAGTTTAATTTCATCAATCCTAGATAAAAAAAACTCAATGCAATGAATTGTCCAGAAAAATAAGCATGCGACAGTACTAAGTTTTCATATCCAAAATGGACAAAAACTTTTAAAGACATTTGGATAGCCACAATTATTCCTAAATAAACGGTGTATATTTTATACCCCTTACTTTCTTTATTAAATCGAGAAAGAAAAAGTATAAAATTTAAGATTAAAATAATATTGGCTGCATATTCTAATATCTTAAACATACATTACAATCTAAATAACGGACTGTTTACGTCACAGACTTTTGGACAACCTGTAGTGAAGTCATATATGTATTGACCAGCTTCTTCATTAATTAAATCATTTCCTTCTTTATCAACTCCAACAATCATCAATTTATAATTCCCTTTTTCATCAATACCCAAATACGATCTAACATTGACGGTTTGTTTCTCTTGCATTACTTGTGTAATATCAATTTCTGGAATTAAAAATGCATAAACGTCTGGACTTGGGTTATCTCTCCAATTTTGAGCCCATAGTTGTGCTTGCTTTAAGGTGATTGTGTTTAGAGCCATAATTAATTATTTTTGGTAAGGGTTAAATATTTATTTCTGTAATGGTTAAAAATTACAATTATTAAAAACGCTAAAATAACTAAAATTGTGAAGAAAATCTTTACAATTTCAATCAAATCATACACATCAAATCTAAATTTCATCATTTTCACCCCAAGTGTTAAGTAAAGATAAAATTAGGATTAAAAAAAATCTCGTGTATACGTAAAAATACGTGTTTTTTATAAAATAAAAAATCCTGATTTCTCAGGATTTTTTATTTAAAAAGGAACATCGCTATCGTCGTCATTGGTATTGATATTACTACCGAATGCTTCGTTCGCTGAAGGCAGATTCTTGGTAAAAAACGGATTGTCGTCGAGATTCATTTTAGAAGGTAAATCGTCAAAACCACTACCGTATTCTTCAAGGTTATCAAATTTACCTAAATTACCAATGAATTTCAGTCGAACATTCTCTAACGAACCATTTCTATGTTTGGCAATAATAAATTCGGCTTGACCGGCAGTAGGTGATTGCTCATCATCATCCCATTCTTCAATTTTATAGTATTCTGGACGGTAAATAAACGATACAATATCGGCATCTTGTTCAATCGCACCCGATTCACGTAAGTCGGAAAGCAAAGGTCGCTTACTAGAACCACGAGTTTCTACAGCACGAGACAACTGTGAAAGTGCAATTACTGGAATTTCCAATTCTTTGGCCAACGCTTTTAAGTTTCTCGAAATCGTCGAAATTTCTTGTTCACGATTTCCACCGCCTTTGCCGTTTCCACCTGCTGTCATCAATTGAAGATAATCGACGATGATTAACTTAATGCCGTGTTGTGAAGATAAACGTCTAGCTTTAGCACGCAAATCAAAAATCGATAAAGAAGGCGTGTCGTCTATAAACAATGGTGCTTTTTCCAAATCTTTAACTTTAACAGAAAGCTGCTCCCATTCGTGTTTTTCTAATTTTCCAGTACGAAGTTTTTCTGATGACAATCCAGTTTCAGAGGAAATCAAACGCGTTATCAATTGTACAGAAGACATCTCAAGTGAAAACAATGCTACTGGATGTCCAAAATCAATGGCCATGTTACGCGCCATAGACAATACGAATGCCGTTTTACCCATACCCGGACGGGCCGCAATAATAACTAAATCGGATGGTTGCCAACCCGAAGTTACTTTATCTAATTTTTCAAATCCTGTTGCAATTCCAGATAATCCTTCTTTATTCGCAATTTCTTCAATGCGTTTTTTAGCTTGGATAACCAAACTTTGAGCCGTTTCAGAACTTCTCTTGATATTGCCTTGCGTTACTTCGTATAATTTAGATTCGGCTTTGTCTAATAAATCAAAAACATCGGTAGTTTCATCATACGATTCTTCGATGATTTCTGAAGAAATTCGAATTAAACTGCGTTGTATGTATTTTTGTAAAATAATGCGCGAATGAAACTCAATGTGTGCCGAAGATGATATCTTTTGGGTAAGTTGAATTAAATAAAAATCGCCACCAGCCAAATCTAACTTGGCATTCTTTTTCAATTGAGCCGAAACTGTTAACAAGTCAATAGGCTGCGAATCTGTGAATAACTGAAATATCGCTTCAAAAATGTGCTTGTGAGCGTCTTTATAAAAAGCATCAGATTGCAAGATATCAATAACCTCGTCAACACCCTTTTTATCAATCATCATGGCACCAAGAACCGCTTCCTCAAGGTCGAGTGCTTGAGGCGGCAACTTGCCTTTTTCCAAGTTGATAATTGTCGTTTTATCTACTTTTATTGGGTTTATGTTCTTGAGATTTTCCATGTAGCGAAAGTAACCAATTCTTTAATTTATGTGAAGTTTAGTTATTACTAAATAATGTTTATAACTAAATGTTTTTTGTTAATAACCAATAAAAAATCCGTGTCATCAAAGGTTTTTGGACGACACGGATTTTATTATATTTTGTAAGATTTTACTCTTTATATTCGCCCATTTTACTGTATTTATCCATCCTTTGAGCTACTAACTCAGTTGTTGATAAATCTTTCAATTCGTTATAGGCTTTCGTAATGTATTGTTGCACGGTTTTAAAAGTAGTTTCTCTATCATAATGCGCGCCACCAAGTGGTTCTGGAATGATATCGTCTACTAATTTTTGCTTTTTCATATCGGCTGAAGTCAGTTTTAATGCTTCTGCAGCTTGTTCTTTGTATTCCCAACTTTTCCATAAAATGGAGGAACACGATTCTGGAGAAATTACCGAATACCAAGTATTTTCCATCATTAGTACGCGATCTCCAACCCCTATTCCTAAAGCACCACCTGAGGCACCTTCACCTACAATTACGCATATGATAGGCACTTTCAAACGACACATTTCAAAAATATTTCTAGCAATCGCTTCACCTTGTCCGCGTTCTTCTGCTTCTAAACCAGGGTAAGCTCCTGGAGTATCTATGAACGTTACTACTGGAATTCCAAATTTTTCGGCCATTTTCATCAAGCGCAACGCTTTTCGGTAGCCTTCAGGATTTGCCATCCCAAAATTTCGGTACTGACGCGTTTTGGTATTATACCCTTTTTGTTGACCTACCACCATAAACGATTGACCGTCTATTTTACCTAAACCACCTACCATGGCTTTGTCATCTTTAAAACCACGGTCACCAAAAAGCTCTAAGAATGTATCACCACACAATGCCTTGATATGATCCATTGTATATGGTCTGTTGGGGTGACGTGACAACTGAACACGTTGCCAAGCCGTAAGATTCTTATATATTTTTCGTTTAGTTTCGTCTAATTTTTTCTCAATCTGTTTGCAGGTATTGGTAACATCAACATCTGATTCTTGACCAATTATTTGACACTTGTCTAACTGGTCTTCCAATTCTTTTATAGGAAGCTCAAAATCTAAATATTCCATAGGATTTGTGCATTTTAATTAAAATTCGAACTACAAATATAAAATTTTAAATGTTCTGTAAAAGTAATTTTACACGATAAGTTTTAAACAAACCGCTAAGTGGCTTTTGCTCTGCTTTTTAGGATTCCATTTATGATTACCGTTGCTAAAATAATTAAAGCTCCAAGGTAGAATGAAGGACTCATTTGTTCTTTATCTTCAAAAATGATTAACGCTAAAATAATTCCATAAATAGGTTCTAAGTTAATGGTTAACATTACGGTATAGGGACTCAAAAACTTCATCACAGCAGTAGATGCTATAAACGCATAAGCGGTACAAACCGAGCTGAGAATCATTAAATACATAAAATCATTGGAAGTCAATTTAAAAAAATCGGCTGAAAAACCATTGGAAAACAATAGAAATATTGAAAAGAAAAGTACTCCACCAGATAGTTCGTAAAAGGATATTATAGTCGGTTCATAATCTTTAACAAACTTACTATTTATAACTGCAAATGAAGCTGAAAGAAAAGCTGAAGTCAACGCCAAAATTATTCCTTCGGCATAATGTCCTTCTACATTGAATATGATTGAAAGTCCGAATACCACAATCAATCCGAAAAAAATTTCATACCAAATTACTTTTTTTCCAAAAAAAATAGGTTCGATAAGTGAGGTAAAAAAAGCACCTGTCGACAAACATGCCAAAGTTATCGAAACATTAGACACTTTGATGGCCCTAAAAAAAGTAAACCAATGTAAGGCTATGACTAATCCGGCTACTAAAAATTTGAGCAGAATTCTTTTGGGAATTTTAATAGAAATCTTTTTTACTTTAATGAAGACAAAAATAAAAAAAACTGCAAACAGCATTCTAAACCAAACGAGTGGTAAAGCATCAAGCGTGATTAGCCTGCCCAAGATAGCTGTAAATCCCCAAATGAATACAATCAGATGAAGATGCAAATAGCTTTTGGTATTATCGCTTAGCATTCCGCAGCAAATAAATGGCTAATATTCCGAAAACAATATTCGGAATCCAAACCGCAATGATAGGCGGCGTACTTGATTTTTCGGCTAAAACGCCAAATACTTTATCTAAAAACACAAAGGCAAAGGCCAATAAAATTCCGATCGCCAAGTTAATTCCCATTCCGCCTCGACGTTTCATCGAAGAGACAGCCACCGCAATAATGGTTAAGATAAAGGCCGAAACTGGAATACTGTATTTTTTATAAAGCACCACTAAATACACATTAATATTGGTAGAACCACGTTCTTTTTCTTTTTCAATAAAACGAAGTAAATCGCCATAAGAAAGGGTTTCGGCAATATAAACTACTGGTGTTAAATCTTCTAAATCAAATTTAAAAATAGTATCTTTTCTCGGTAAAGCCTGAATAACATCATTAAACTCACCTATTTTTCGTTTCTTATAATCAAATAATGTGTAGCTGCTGTCTTTAGCATTCCATTTGATTCTACTGGCAGAAACTTTGTATTTTAGTTTGTCTTTTTCAAATCGTTCCATGGAAAAATTAAACGCCATTTTTGAATCGGAGTTGTAATTACTTACATAAATGTATTCTTCATTGTTGATTTGACGGTACACATCGGTTCGGTCTTTCATTTCTTCAATACCATTACCAATAAGGTAACGATATCTGAAGTTTTTAAAACCCTCACTAGCCTTTGGGACTAAGAAAAAGCCCATAATTAAAGCAAAAATAGAAACGCAAGTGGCACCAATAATGTAAGGTCGAAGAAATCGCGTAAACGAAATTCCGGAACTTAAAATGGCAATAATCTCAGTATTGTTAGCGAGTTTGGAAGTAAACCAAATAATCGATAAAAACAGAAATATGGGGAATAATAAATTGGCAAAATAAATGGTGAAATCAACATAATACTGAGCAATAGCACTAAAAGGCACATGATTTTCAATCATCTTATTCACCTTTTCAGAAACGTCGATCGTAATTCCAATAGGAATAAACATCAACAACATCACTGTAAAAGTGGTTAAGTAGCGCTTTAAAATGTATTTGTCAATTATTTTTAGCATTGTAATTTTATAAACGTTGACTCATTTGTTTGACCATCATTTCTTTCCAAACTCTAAAATCACCTGCTAAGATATGTTTTCTAGCTTCACGAACCAACCACATGTAAAATCCAAGATTGTGAATTGTAGCAATTTGTTTTCCTAAATATTCGTTGGCGGCAAACAAATGACGTAAATAGGCTTTGGTATATTCGGTATCTACAAACGTGATTCCCATTTCGTCTAAAGGAGAAAAATCGGCTTCCCATTTTTTATTTTTAATATTGATAGTGCCATTAGCCGTAAACAGCATTCCGTTTCTAGCATTGCGAGTTGGCATCACACAATCAAACATATCTACACCCAAAGCAATGTTTTCCAAGATGTTAATAGGTGTTCCTACTCCCATTAAATATCGTGGTTTATCTTCTGGAAGAATATCACACACTACTTCGGTCATGGCATACATTTCTTCGGCTGGTTCACCAACAGACAAACCACCAATAGCATTTCCTACTTGATTCGAATTAGCAATATATTCGGCCGATTGCATTCGTAAATCCTTATAAGTACTTCCTTGTACAATTGGAAAGAAAGCTTGATCATAGCCATATTTTGTTGGCACTTTTTCTAAATGATTAATGCATCGGTCTAACCAACGGTGCGTCATTTTCATGGAGCGTTGTGCGTAGCGATAATCACATGGGTAAGGTGTACATTCATCAAAAGCCATAATGATATCGGCGCCAATAGTACGCTGAATTTCCATCACATTTTCGGGTGTAAAAAAATGGTACGACCCATCAATATGTGATTTGAACTTTACTCCTTCTTCTTTAATTTTTCTATTGGCCGAAAGAGAATACACTTGATAACCACCAGAATCGGTCAAGATATTTCTGTCCCAATTCATAAATTTATGTAATCCACCAGCTTTTTCGAGAATCTCTGTTTGCGGACGCAAGTATAAGTGGTAGGTATTTCCTAGAATAATATCGGGATTAATTTCTTCTTTTAGTTCACGTTGGTGTACCCCTTTGACAGATGCAACAGTACCCACAGGCATAAAAATAGGGGTTTCTATAACACCATGGTCGGTGGTTATTTTACCGGCTCTTGCCTTTGAATTGGCATCTTTTTGTAATAAATCGAATTTCATAAAATAATTTGAAGCGACAAAGATATTCTGATTTATGAAATTACGTTGATGAAATAGTATTTTTTAATAAGTATTTATGAATTTAAACTAAAAAACTAGCCTTCATTAGTTTGAAAGCTAGTTTTAGATTTGGACAAAAAAGGCTAGTTGACTGTACTTTCTGATTTTTGTTTTTCCAATAACACATCATCTAATATGGTGATTATTGCTTCTTTAAATTCTTTATAATTGTTTCTTTTCAAAAGATATTTGAGTCCCATTTTATTATAATGCTTCACCAACTTTTTAGGATAAGCACCAGAAATCATGATAATCGGAATATCTTTTAGATTATCGTCTTTTTTTATGATTTCTAAAATTTCTTCGCCATTAAGTACAGGCATATGAATGTCTAAAATAATTATTTCAGGCAATTCGGTAGTTGTTTCTAGTGTTCTTAACATCAATTTCCCATCCAAAAACATGGTTACATTGTAGCCTAAACTATCACCTATTTCTTTAAAGAACCCTAAATCGTCCATATCATCGTCTAGATAAAATATTTTTTTTGAGTTTTCCATAACTTGTATTTTTTAATGTTGTAAAACTACCCTCAAAAAGCATTATCTTCATTACAAAATATAGCAAACTCTTTACATAATTATTAGAAGTAGTATTGATAACTTATCATAAAATGTTTTGCCTCACCAAAAAAATAGATTTACTTTTGACAACAATTTTTAATTAACTACAAAAATGTCTGACATTAAACAACTACACGATTTAACAACACAAGTTCGAAGAGACATTCTTCGTATGGTACATGCTGTAAATTCAGGTCATCCCGGAGGTTCTTTGGGTTGTGCTGAATTTTTAGTAACACTGTATCAAAACATCATGACCCGTAAAGAAGGTTTTGATATGAACGGAATTGGAGAAGATATTTTCTTCCTTTCCAACGGACATATCTCTCCTGTTTTTTACAGTGTTTTAGCACGAAGTGGTTATTTTTCTGTAGCCGAATTGGCTACTTTTAGAAAATTGAACTCACGTTTGCAAGGACATCCCACAACACACGAAGGTTTGCCTGGAATTCGTATGGCTTCAGGTTCTTTAGGGCAAGGATTGTCTGTAGCCATTGGAGCTGCGCAAGCCAAAAAATTGAATAACGATCATCATTTAGTTTTTGCACTTACTGGTGATGGCGAATTACAAGAGGGTCAAAATTGGGAAGCGATTATGTATGCTTCTGCTAAAAATGTCGACAATTTAATAGCAACAGTTGATTACAACGGTCAGCAAATAGATGGTTCTACTAAAGACGTTTTGAACATGGGTAATTTGAAAGCTAAATTTGAAGCCTTTGATTGGGATGTGTTAGAAATAACCGAAGGAAACAATATTGAGGCTATCATTGGTGGAATGAACGAAGCTAAATCGAGAACGGGTAAAGGAAAACCAGTTTGTGTAATCCTTCATACCGAAATGGGTAATGGTGTCGATTTTATGATGCATACTCATGCTTGGCACGGAAAAGCACCAAGTGACGAACAATTAGCCAATGCTTTAGGACAAAACCCAGAAACTTTAGGAGACTACTAGAATTATGAAAAAATATACAAACACAGGAAGTAAAGATACCCGTTCTGGATTTGGTGCAGGAATGACCGAATTGGGACAAAAAAACGAAAACGTAGTGGCTTTATGTGCCGATTTAATTGGTTCATTAAAGTTTGACGATTTCAAAAAAAATCATCCAGAACGCTTTTTTCAAATCGGAATTGCAGAAGCCAACATGATTGGAATTGCAGCTGGATTAACTATTGGTGGAAAAATTCCATTTACTGGAACTTTTGCTAACTTTTCTACTGGAAGAGTCTACGATCAAATTCGTCAATCAGTAGCCTATTCGGATAAAAATGTCAAAATTTGTGCTTCTCATGCAGGTTTAACACTTGGTGAAGATGGCGCAACCCACCAAATATTAGAAGATATTGGGTTAATGAAAATGTTACCCGGAATGACAGTAATCAATACATGTGATTATAATCAAACTAAAGCAGCAACGTTAGCCTTAGCCGATCATCATGGTCCGGCTTATTTGCGTTTTGGACGACCGGTGGTACCTAATTTCACTCCAGCTGACGAACCTTTTGTCATTGGAAAAGCAATTATACTAAACGAAGGAACAGATGTTACCATTATTGCAACTGGTCATTTGGTTTGGGAAGCCTTAATTGCTGCCGAAGCACTAGAAGTAAAAGGCATTTCTGCCGAAGTCATCAATATTCATACGATTAAGCCATTAGACGAAGAAGCCATTCTAAAATCGGTTGAAAAAACAGGTTGTGTTGTTACTACAGAAGAACACAACATACTTGGTGGTTTGGGTGAAAGTGTTGCCAGAACATTAGCCTTGAACAATCCAACTCCACAAGAATTTGTTGCCGTACACGATTCGTTTGGTGAAAGTGGTACTCCAGAACAATTAATGGAAAAATACAAACTAAACAACCAAGCTATTGTAGAAGCTGTTGAACGAGTGATTAAGAGAAAATAATTTTTCTATACAAATATAAAATCCGTCTAGTTTTTAATTGGACGGATTTTTTTGTTAGAGTTTAAAAATAAAAAAACCACCACATTTCTGTGATGGTTTTACGAAGAGCCGGCGGAGGGACTCGAACCCACGACCTGCTGATTACAAATCAGCTGCTCTAGCCGACTGAGCTACGCTGGCGTCATTATTGTGGTGCAAATATAATAGCGATTTTTAAATCTCCAAAATATTTTTATACTTTTTTCGCTTTTTTTTTAATTACAAAGCGTTGATTTTAGCAATCAATTGATTAGCAGTTTGTTCTAATTCCGCGTTGATTTGCTTGAAATGTGCTTTCTTATTTTCAACTTTTTTCTCGTTAACTTTAACGATTAAACCATCAAAAGAGCTAATGGCTTCATCTATAATAGCATTAGTAGCATCTGTTGGTTTTCCTGTACTAGTCATCTCACAGATATACACTGCTTCAATAATATCACCTAAAACGTAATTGATGTCTTTTTTTAAATTTTTAACACTTGGCATTTTCTTCTATTTTTAAAATTTGATGCAAAATTACACATAATCTTTCTAATATAGGTTAAGAAATGTATATTTCTAATAATGATGCTTTTCCGAGTAGCTCATATTCAGTCATCGCGGCTGGAATTAAAACTGTATCGCCTGTTTTATAAGAATAGGTTTCTTGATTATAAATTAACTTAAAACTTCCTTCTACACACATAAAAACCAAAAATGATTCTTGATTCTTTTCAAATTTCATTTCGCCGTCAAGCGGAATAAAATTCGTAGTGAAATAAGGACAATCAACCATTACATTAGCTCTATTTTCAACTTTAGAATAGCTTTTTTGAGCCTCAACCACATTATAATTAATGGCCTCTAAAGCCAAATCAACATGAAGTTCTCTGGTATTCCCGTTAGCATCTACTCTATCAAAATCATACAATCTATAGGTAATATCAGAGGTTTGTTGGATTTCGGCTATAACTGTTCCAGCACCAATAGCGTGAACCGTTCCAGTTTCTAGAAAGAAAACATCTCCTTTTTTTACTTTTTTGGTATCTAAAATATCAATTAAAGTTTTGTTTTTAAGATTTTCTAAATACTCTTTTTGAGATGATTTTTCTTTAAAACCAACAATCAATCTTGCTTCTTCATCGGCTTGCATAACGTACCACATTTCGGTTTTCCCAAACGAGTTATGGCGTTTTTTGGCTAATGCATCGTTTGGATGCACTTGAATGGATAAATCCTCACGAGCATCAAGATATTTAAAAAGTAAAGGGAATTGTTTGCCAAATTGTTCGTAAACTTTAGTTCCTAAAACCTCATTTGGAAATTTTTCAATAAGTTCATTTAGATTTTCACCTTTAAAAATGCCATTCGCAATCACACTTACATCATTGACTATGGTAGAAATTTCCCAGCTTTCTCCAGTAATTTCAGAAGCAATAGGTTTGTTTAAATAATCTTTTAGTTTTGTTCCGCCCCAAATTCTTTCTTTAAGAATGGGTTGAAATTGTAATGGATAAAATTTCATTTGATACATTTAGATTGCAAAGATGCGAAAAATTGAATATTTATTTTTCTTGTTTTAAAGCTTTTAAGGCTTTTTCAATATGAATTGTACCAGACATACTGTTAAAGACCATAATAACAAATCCGTTTTTATCAATTACAAATGTTTGACGGCCAGGAATAATTAGAAAATCATTTTCAACACCAAATAACTTTCGGAGTTTCTTGTCATTATCTGAAAGCAAAATGAAAGGAAGATTGAATTTGCTTTTAAATCGTATATGAGATTGTATCGTATCAGAACTGATGCCAATAACCTCAGCGCCTAAATTTTTAAACTCTTGATAACTATCTCTAAAACTACAGGCTTGTTGGGTACACACCTTCGTTTCGTCTTTGGGATAAAAATAGATTACAAGTGCTTGTTTTCCAATATGGTCAGATGAATTAAAAACGTTTCCGTTAGTATCTTTTGCTGTAAAATTTGGAAGCTTATCGCCTACTTTGAGTGCCATTTTAGTTTCCTTTATAAGTGACAAAGTTTCTTGGAGTTTCATAAAGAACTACTTCCAACTCTTTAGCAACATCAATATGTTTTCGGAGCTTGTTCCAAATTACCACGGCAATATTTTCTGCCGTTGGATTCAAATCAGCAAAATCAGGAACATCTAAGTTTAAATTTTTATGGTCAAACGCATTTTCTACGTGCTCCTTAATCAAATCGGAAAGAATTTTAACATCAATTACAAATCCAGTTTCAGGATCTATTTCACCCGTTACCGAAACGATCAATTCGTAATTATGCCCATGAAAATTGGGATTGTTACACTTTCCAAAAACAGCATCGTTTTCCTCCATAGACCAATCTTTACGATACAATCGGTGTGCTGCGTTAAAGTGTGCTCTTCTGGATACGGTGACTTTCATTTTGATTTAGGATTTGAGATTAAAAGATTTAGGATTTTGAATTAGACCTTAAAATCCTAAATCAAAATTTCCTAATCTTAAATTTTATAATTTGTGTTCTTCTAAATAATGATAAAATTGGTCGAATATAATTTTGAACCATACCGTATAAATAGCTGGATTTTGTTTCATATCGGTACGGACGTCTTCAATACACATCCATTTCCAACTGGCCACTTCTTCTGGATTTACTTCGGGCTCATCATTGAAATAACCAATCATTACATGATCGAGTTCGTGTTCGGTCAAGCCATTATCAAAAGGTGCTTTGTAGATAAAATGAAACAATTCTTTTAGCTCTGTAACAAAACCCATTTCTTCAAATAACCGACGTGAACCAGCCTGAATGTTAGTTTCACCACTACGTTGGTGACTGCAACAAGTATTCGTCCACAACAAGGGAGAATGGTATTTGTGCGCTGCTCGTTGCTGCAACATGATTTCGTTTTTACTATTTAAAACAAAAACGGAAAAGGCACGATGTAGCACGGCTTTTTCGTGTGCTTCCAATTTATTCATTAGCCCAATAGGCTCGTCATTTTCATTGACTAATATTACTTGCTCTTCTTTCATACCTTTATAAGATGGTCAAAAATACAAAAAAAGAATTGGGAACGCTGAATTTTGAATTATCAACAACCGTTAAACTTTCCTTAAATGAACTCATTTTGCAATCTACAAGACATTTTGTAGCGTATATGTATCGTAAATTTGTACTATAATCTTAACAAAAATGTTATGAAAAATATATTTAATTATTTAATATTACTACCGCTTTTAGCATTAAATGCTTGTGGACAATCGACAACAAAAAAACAATCAACTCCAAACCCAACAGCTATGGAAAATGTATTTAACAAACCTGAAAATCCCTATTATTCTAATACCGATACCAAGAAGTTGAATGTATCAAACGCCGAATGGAAAAGAGTTTTATCGCCAGATTTATATGCTGTTGCTCGTGAAGCCGATACCGAAAGAGCTTTTACTGGTACGATGTGGAATTCGGAAACTAAAGGAACCTACTATTGTGCCGCTTGTGGATTACGCTTATTCAAATCCAATCAAAAGTTTACCAGCAGCTGTGGTTGGCCCAGTTTTTTCGAACAAGACAATAAAGAAAGTATCACTTTTAAAGAAGACAATTCGTATGGTATGCGCCGTACCGAAGCGCTTTGTGGCAGATGTGGAAGTCATTTAGGACATTTATTTGACGATGGACCAGAGCCGACTGGTAAAAGATATTGTATGAATGCCATTTCTTTGGATTTCGTTCCAGATGGTGTTGTACCTTCTAAACCTCAAGGAAATGTAGAAACCATAGTTCTTGGCGGCGGTTGCTACTGGTGTGTAGAAGCTGTTTATGAAAATTTAGATGGTGTTACTAAAGTGGTTTCGGGTTTTTCTGGGGGAACTGTGACTAATCCGTCTTACGAAGAAGTATGTACGGGTAGAACGGGTGCAGCTGAAGTAGTAGAAATCACTTATGATAAATCTAAAACCAATTTGGATGAAATTTTCAAAGTATTTTTTACCGTTCACGATCCAACTACTTTAAACCGTCAAGGTGCTGACGTAGGAACTCAATACCGTTCGGTAATTTTTTATAAAAATGATGAGCAGAAAAAAGCCGCTGAAAGTATTATAAATGAATTGAATTCTAAAAACGTGTATAGTAACAAAATTGTAACCACTTTGGAACCATTCAAAGCATTTTACCCAGCAGAAGATTACCATCAAAATTACTACAACAACAATAAAGACAAACCGTATTGCCAAATGGTAATTCAGCCGAAAATAGAAAAATTTGAAAAAGTATTTAAAGACAGATTGAAAAAGAACTAATTATCAATTCAAGAACCGCTTATGAAAATGAGCGGTTTTTTTATTTTAAAACTTCGGCTATTTTCAACGCGCATTTTTCGCCATCAATGGCAGCAGAAATAATGCCGCCTGCATAACCTGCACCTTCGCCACACGGATACAAACCTTTAATTTGAACATGTTCTAAGGTGTCATTATCTCTCGGAATTCGAACTGGTGATGACGTCCTACTTTCTGGCGCGTGAAGAATGGCTTCGTTGGTCAAATAACCTCGCATGGTTTTTCCAAATTCATTAAATCCTTCTCTCATAATTTGGGACAAAAATCCAGGAAAAACCTGACTCATTTCAACTGAAGTCGTTCCTGGCACATAAGACGTTTTTGGAATATCTACTGATATTTTATTTTGAGTAAAATCTACCATGCGTTGGGCAGGAACTTTTTGAGTCTGTCCGGCCAATTGCCATGCTTTTTGTTCAATAGATTTTTGAAATTCCATTCCGGCCAGTGCACCAAACTTAGAAAAAGGCTTGAAGTCTTCTAATTTTAATTCAACTACAATTCCCGAATTAGCGGTACCTTGATCGCGTTTAGAAGGCGACCAACCGTTGGTAACTACTTCTCCCGGACTCGTGGCACAAGGCGCTATTACACCACCCGGACACATACAAAACGAATACATACCTCGACCGTTAACTTGTTTAACAATAGAATAAGGTGCAGGCGGCAAATAATCGCCTCTAAAATCGCACGAATATTGAATTGTGTCAATTAATTCTTGAGGATGTTCTGCGCGAACTCCCAAGGCAAAAGGTTTGGCTTCGATAAAAATTTTCTTTCTATCCAACAATTCAAAAATATCGCGAGCCGAATGACCGGTGGCAAGGATGACTTTATTAGCCGAAATGACCGTGCCATTTTGAAGGGTAACACCTTGCATTTCGTTGTTTTTAATACTAAAATCAATGACACGAGTATCAAACAAAACCTGTCCACCACATTCGATAATCTTTTCTCGAATATCTTGAATAATTTGTGGTAATTTATTGGTCCCAATATGTGGATGTGCCTCCACCAAAATTTCTGGTGAAGCGCCAAATCCAACCAACAATTGAAGAATTCTGTCTACATCGCCACGTTTTTTAGAACGCGTATATAATTTTCCATCCGAATAGGTTCCGGCTCCACCTTCTCCAAAACAATAATTAGAATCTTCGTTTACAATATGATCAACATTGATAGCTTTCAAGTCACGACGACGACCACGAACGTCTTTACCTCTTTCGATTACAATAGGTTTTAATCCCAACTCTATGAGTTGTAATGCTGCAAAAAGTCCGGCCGGACCAGCACCAACCACAATTACTTCTTGTGAATTACTAACATTTTGATATTCGGGAAGTTTGATTTCTTGGGCAACAAATGGTTCTCCTTTAAAAAAAACCGTTCCTTTAATATTGAACTTGATGGCCTTTTGACGCGCATCTATCGAACGTTTTACCACCACAACCTTTTGAATTTCTTTTACAGAAACATGAAATAACTTAGCTACGTGTTCGTTTAATAACGATTCGTTGTGAGCTACTTCTGGTGATACTTGTGTTTGAATTTCGCGAGGCATACAAAAATTTTTGGCAAACTTAAAATAATTTTAGCAAAGTCTAATCACAAAAAAAGGTTTAGCACAAACTAAACCTTTTTAAGTGACTTGATAAAATATTATTTTTTAACAAACTTGTAATTTTGAATTTCTTCGTTTACTTGAAGTTTTACAAAATAAATACCCGATTGCAATTCCGAAACAGAAATACTTTCAATAGTATTTGTGGTTTTTACTTCTTTTACTAAAGCACCGCTTATCGAATAAATAGCAGCATTTGTAATAGTACTGTTGGTTGGATTATCAATATGTATCACATCCGAAGTTGGATTTGGGAATAGTGAT
Source organism: Flavobacterium sp. FG139 (assembly GCF_057809695.1). Lineage (NCBI taxonomy): Bacteria > Pseudomonadati > Bacteroidota > Flavobacteriia > Flavobacteriales > Flavobacteriaceae > Flavobacterium > Flavobacterium sp. FG139. The sequence continues at coordinate 170,771 of NZ_JBMDKL010000005.1, read as the reverse complement.
ATCGTCTTTTGAAGTGAATTCACTGAAGTACTCAATGCAACTGTAACGTCTAAATAATCTGGAATCCCATTGGCGTTGGTATCGTCATCGGATGGATTTCCATTATTATTATAATCTTCCTTAAAGGTTAAAACTCCATCGCCATCATCGTCATTATCTAAGTAATTTGGCAATCCATCGTTATCACTGTCTACAATAGAATTGGCATTTTTAGCAAATACATATTCTATATTTGTTAAAATCATATCACCATCATCATCGTTATCTAGATAATTAGGAATACCATCAATATCAGTATCATCATTTGCTAAGTTGGTATCTGCATTTACATCTTCTAAATCAGTGGCAACAGTATCATTATCGTAATCATTAGTACAATCTACTGCAGTTAAAACAATGCTTTTTACAGCACCATTTCCAACGGCATAAATAGTTTGTGGATTTGTATTGTTAAAATAGGTTAATGGTAATGGATTAGATTGCGTTTGAGCATCTGTAAGTGTAGCATAAAATGAGATTCCAGAAGGATTCGTAGCAGATAAATCATTTTGAACTACTTGCAAATTAAAAGATTCGAAACCATCATTATTGGGATCACATTTTACATAAGCATAATTGGTGTAATACCCTGGTCTGGAGAAACGCCAACCTTCGTGAAAAGCAGTCCATGAACCCGTGTTTCTAGAAGGAGCCGCGATACCTTGAGCACCTGAAAGATCAATTAATCCTGTTACTGTTTTACTAGAACCTGAAGGACAATTTTGCTTATCAATCAATTGAACGTCAATAATACTTTGTGATTCATAAAGTACCATTTGGAATGAACTTTTGTAGGTATTACAGGCGAATAATGAATTATTATTAAAATAGACGATAAACTTTCTGTAAGGAGCTGTTCCATAAGTAGCATAAGTGATTGTTCCTTGTGCATTCGAATTGTTAAGATCTTGGAAAGCACCAAAAATTGAATTCTTAACCGGAAATGCCGCATTAGGAATGGCTTGGCTAAAGGCAAAAGGCGAAACACCATTAGCCAAATTCGTTCTAAAATCAATATAACCATTGGTACTAATAAGAATTTGGTTATAGGTTACCCCATAAAAATCGAAATTGAATGGTAGTGTTATAACATCCGAATAGTGGTCATCTAGAGTTCCTTGTACCGCTACAGAACCTGTATACTGTGTAAAAGGAATTGAAGAAACAGTATAGTTTGTTTGAGCAATGCTGTTGGTTAAAACGACAAAAAATAATAAAATTGAGTATTTTTTTAGCATAATTAATTGGTTTTTAGTTTGTTTAGATTCCAAAAATAGAAAAATATTTTTAACAACTTTGAACTTAGATTAATTATTTTTGCAAGAAAAATGTCAAGAAAAATAAAATTGATTTGGGATTTTCGAGGACCAGCCGCAGCAAAAACAGCCGAGCATCATGAAATACACTTGAAAGAATATATTGCTATTGAAAAATTACCCATAAACATTACTGGATTCGAAGTGATAAATGAAATGTATGCTATTGCCTTTATGGTGGTTACCGATGAAAATATGATTTCGGTTCGTGACGCATTAAAACCGCATCGAGGTGAATTATTTGAATAAAAAAAGGCAGATTTCATAGTGAATTCTGCCTTTTTATTAGTATTCTTTATATTTAGTTCGCAACCTCGCTTATGAATTTAATTCGCATTAATCGCAATTCTTCAATGTCATAATCGCCATCAAATTCTTTTAAAGCGTCTTCGATTTTATCGGTTTCAGAATCCATGAAATACTCGTGAATTTCCTCTTGCTGCTCTTCATCGAGCAAATCGTCAATCCAATATTTAATGTTTAATTTGGTTCCCGAATAAACAATTTGTTCCATTTCTTTCAACAGATCATCCATTTTCATCCCTTTGGCAGACGCAATATCATCTAATGAAAGCTTGCGATCAATATTTTGAATGATGTATAATTTATTAGCCGAATTGGCACCGGTGGATTTTACCACCAAATCATCAGGTCGAATGATGTCATTATCATCCACATATCTACTAATTAATTCGATAAAATCTTTACCATATTTTTTAGCTTTTCCTTCTCCTACTCCATGAATATTGATTAATTCATCCATAGAAATTGGATATTTCAATGCCATATCTTCGAGCGATGGATCTTGAAAAACGACAAATGGTGGCACACCCAATTTTTTGGCCACTTTTTTACGTAAATCACGCAACATCGTCATTAAAGCTTCATCGGCAGTACCGGTAGATTTTGAAGCAGTAACAATTGCATCATCTTCTGCTTCGTTGTATTCGTGATCTTCAGACATCATAAATGAAACTGGGTGTTCAATATAGTCATGCCCTTTATCCGAAACTTTTAAAATTCCGTAGGTTTCAATATCTTTTGATAACAATCCGTCAACTAAAACTTGGCGAATTAAAGCCATCCAATAGCGTTCTTCTTGATCTTTCCCACAACCAAAGAAACTTTGAGTATCGGTTCTGTGTGCTTTGATGGTTGCATTTACACGCCCAATAAGCGTAAATACAATTTCTTTTGATTTGTATAAATACTTGGTATCGCGAACAACTTCCAAGAGTTTTTTTACATTTTCTTTGGCTTCTACTTTTACTTTTGGATTACGAACATTATCGTCCATATCGGCACCTTCACCGGTCTCGCTATCAAATTCTTCTCCAAAATAATGTAATAAAAATTTACGCCGCGACATCGAAGTTTCGGCATAAGCCACCACTTCTTGCAGTAATGCAAAACCAATTTCTTGTTCGGCAACGGGTTTACCCGACATGAATTTTTCTAATTTTTCAACATCTTTATACGAATAATAAGCCAAACAATGTCCTTCACCTCCATCACGACCGGCACGACCCGTTTCTTGATAATAACTTTCTAATGATTTTGGAATATCATGGTGAATTACAAAACGAACATCGGGTTTGTCAATTCCCATTCCAAAAGCAATAGTTGCCACCACTACATCTACATCTTCCATCAAAAACATATCTTGATGTTTGGCACGTGTTTTAGCATCCAAACCTGCATGATAAGGCACTGCGCTAATTCCGTTGACTTGTAGCACTTGAGCAATTTCTTCAACTTTTTTACGGCTTAAACAATATATGATACCCGATTTTCCTTTATGTTGTTTGATAAAACGAATGATGTCCGCTTCTATATTTTTGGTTTTGGTACGTACTTCGTAGAACAAATTTGGACGGTTGAACGATGCTTTAAATGTAGTAGCATCCGACATGTCTAGGTTTTTAAGAATATCTTCTTGCACTTTTGGCGTTGCTGTTGCTGTTAAACCAATTACAGGAACATCGCCCAATTGTTTAATAATAGTTCTTAAATTTCTGTATTCTGGTCTAAAATCATGACCCCATTCTGAGATACAATGCGCTTCGTCTATAGCAACGAAAGATATTGGCACACTTTGAAGAAACTCCACATACTCTTCTTTGGTTAACGATTCGGGAGCTACATATAAAAGTTTGGTAATTCCAGATACAATATCTTTTTTTACCTGATTAATTTCTGTTTTGGTTAATGAAGAATTTAATACGTGAGCAATGCCATTTTCAGAAGATAAACTTCTAATGGCATCTACTTGGTTTTTCATTAATGCTATTAAAGGTGAAACTACAATAGCAGTTCCCTCTTGAATTAATGCTGGCAATTGGTAACATAACGACTTTCCTCCACCAGTTGGCATGATAACAAATGTATTATCCTTAGCAACAATGCTTTTAATCACTTGTTCTTGCAAACCTTTAAATTGGTTAAAACCAAAATATTTCTTTAATTCCTTATGGATATCAATTTCGTTTGAATTCATTCTTACTTAATAGTATTTTTACATAAATTTGCAACCATAAATATACAACTTTCTTTTATTCATACAAATTTAATAACAAATCTATAACAAATCTATTTTGACAGCTAAAGAAAACATTATTGAATCGGCCAAAAAGACCCTGCTTTCCGAAAGTCAGTCTATAGCAAAACTAACTGATTATATAGACAATAGCTTTGCAGAGGTTGTTGAATTAATTTATAGTTCTAAAGGACGTTTGGTGGTGACAGGAATAGGAAAAAGCGCTATTATTGCTCAAAAAATTGTAGCGACACTCAATTCAACTGGAACTCCATCAATGTTTTTACATGCTTCAGAAGCCATTCATGGTGATTTAGGTATGGTTCAAGATGGCGATACTGTAATTTGCATTTCCAAAAGCGGCAATAGTCCCGAAATAAAAGTATTGGTTCCGTTATTAAAAAGATTTGGAAACAAATTAATCGCTATTACTGGCAACACCACTTCTTATTTAGGAAAAGAAGCGCATTACACTTTAAACACGTTTGTTGAAAGTGAAGCTTGTCCCAATAATTTAGCACCAACCAATAGCACTACTGCACAATTGGTTATGGGCGATGCGCTAGCAGTTTGTTTGATGGAATTAAGAAATTTTGGTCCCGAAGATTTTGCTAAATACCATCCTGGAGGTGCTTTAGGTAAAAAATTACTGCTTCGTGTAAGTGACATGCTGGATCCTAATCGCAAACCAATTGTTCGACCTGAATCGAGCATCAAAAATGTGATTGTAACCATATCCGAACAGCGCCTTGGTGTAACTGCTGTGGTTGAAGACAATAAAGTTGTCGGAATTATTACTGACGGTGATATTAGAAGAATGCTGAATAAAACAGAAACTATTTCGGGTTTGACCGCACAAGATATTATGACGGTAAATCCAAAAATGATTAAATCCTCTGATATGGTTGTCGACGCTTTGAATATTATGGAAGATTTTTCGATAACCCAATTAGTTGTTGTTGACAATAATGAATATAAAGGAGTAATCCATTTACATGACATTTTAAAAGAAGGAATAGTATAATGGCAAAGAAAGAAATGAAGGAAATGTCCTTTATGGATCATCTTGAAGATTTAAGATGGCTAATGGTTAAAAGTACGGCGGCAATTCTAGTTTTAGCATGCGCTTGTTATTTTATAGACGATTTTATTTTTGATACGGTCATTTTCGGACCAAAAGACCCAACCTTTATTACCTATCGATTTTTTTGCGAGGTAACCCATTTTTTTGGTGTTGATGATACGTATGCTTGTGCTACAAAATTCCAGTTTATCATTCAAAACACTGAAGTTGGCGGACAATTTTCGATGTACATTTGGACCTTGGTCACCGTAGGATTTATTCTTAGTTTCCCTTATATTTTGTGGCAAGTATGGAAGTTTATTAGTCCGGCGCTTTATGAAAACGAACGCAAACACGCTGGTTCGTTCATCATCGTATCTTCCATCTTATTTTTTATTGGAGTTCTTTTTGGATACTATGTAGTACTTCCATTATCTATAAACTTCTTTGGAACATTCAATGTCAGTACTACGGTTATCAATCAATTCACGGTCGATTCGTATATAAGCATGGTTAAAACTTCTTTGGTAGGAAGCGGATTAGTGTTTGAAATGCCAATCATCATTTATTTTTTAGCTAAATTAGGATTGGTAACTCCCGAGTTTTTAAAGAAATATCGAAAAATAGCCATCGTAATAAACTTAACCGTAGCCGCTATTGTAACACCTCCAGACATTCCTAGTCAGGTGATTGTTGCAATTCCGTTATTGGTGTTATATGAAGTAAGTATTTACATTGCTGCAGTGGTAGCCAAAAAAAGAAAAAAAGATGAGCAATCCAGTTAAAGAATTCAATGAATACCGTTCTAAAATGAACGAAAAATTATTAGCCGATAATAATAAAATTGTCAAACGCATTTTCAATCTAGATACCAATGCTTATGCAGAAGGTGCTTTAGATGTAAAAACAAAAGAGCTTCTAGGATTGGTTGCTTCAACGGTTTTACGATGCGACGATTGCATCAAATACCATTTGGAAACATCCCATAAAGAAGGCATCACGAAAGAAGAAATGATGGAAGCTATGGGAATTGCTACATTGGTTGGTGGAACAATCGTGATTCCTCATCTAAGAAGAGCTTACGAGTTTTGGGAAGCCTTAGAAGAAGAAACTAAATAATTGTTAAATGGTGGATTGGGTTATTTGTTTATTCGTTAATTTGTTTAAAAATCTAACTTTCTAAAAATCTGATACTCAAGAGATGAAATTAAGAGCCGAAAATTTAATTAAAACCTACAAAGGAAGAAGTGTTGTAAAAGGGATTTCCGTTGAAGTAAATCAAGGTGAAATTGTGGGACTTTTAGGTCCGAATGGCGCCGGAAAAACCACTTCGTTCTACATGATTGTGGGTTTGGTTAAACCAAATTCAGGAAATATCTATTTAGACGATATGAATATTACTGAATTTCCAATGTACAAACGTGCTCAAAACGGCATTGGCTATTTGGCACAAGAAGCTTCTGTGTTCAGAAAATTGAGTATTGAAGATAATATCTTGAGTGTGTTACAACTTACAAAACATACTAAAGAAGAGCAAATTGCCAAAATGGAAAGCTTAATTGCCGAATTTAGTTTAGAACACATTCGCACTAACAGAGGTGACTTGCTTTCGGGTGGTGAACGTCGTAGAACAGAAATAGCTCGATGCTTGGCCACCGACCCCAAATTTATTCTATTGGACGAACCTTTTGCAGGAGTTGACCCAGTTGCTGTAGAAGACATTCAACGTATTGTAGCACAATTGAAAAACAAAAATATCGGGATTTTAATCACCGACCACAACGTACAAGAAACGTTAGCCATTACTGACAAAACCTACTTAATGTTTGAAGGTGGTATCCTAAAAGCAGGAATTCCTGAAGAATTGGCTGCCGATGAAATGGTACGTAAAGTATACTTAGGACAAAACTTCGAACTTCGTAAAAAGAAATTAGAATTTTAATTATATGGAACCTTCTCAAGAAACGCAAAACCAATGGAGTAACGACCCTAATAATTGGAAATGGGGTGTTTTTTATTTTAATCGAGATGATAACCGAATTTTTCCTCCCAAGAGAATTCCTTGGATGGGCTGGACCATAAATTTTGCCAAACCAAAATCAATTCTAGCTTTTGTATTGATGTTGTCGTTTTTCGGATTTATTCTTTATATGATAGACTGAAAAAACTAATGCGAAAGGGTTAAATAGCGCAACATCTTTGGCGTTCCATTATAAATATTAAGATCAACACGCTCGTCAATTCCTTCTATTCTAGCTTTTTCGGTAAACTGCCAAAACAGCCAATCGTCTTTGATATTTTCTACAAAAAAATTGTAATTGGCCACCCAAAACGTATATTCAGGAAAATCTTCTTTTAAAAAATCGGTATAATATTTTTCGCCAGTGTAGATAATTGGTCGTACTTTATAATGTTCATCGATGCGTTTCAACCATCGCTTCAAGCCTACTTTTAAACTATCTATAGATTGGTTTTCGGGCAATTTTTCAATATCCAAAACTGGTGGTAAATCACCTTTATACAACTTGACCGTTCTGATGAAATTCTCTGCTTGTTCGAGTGAATTTTCATTCGGACGGTAATAATGATAGGCACCACGAATAAAATGTTGCTTTTTAGCTCCATACCAATTTTCATCAAAACGGCTGTCTTGTTTATCATTTCCTGCTGTCGCTCTAATCAAAACAAACTGCAACGGAAATTTGTGCTCCACCGAATCAATAGCATCCCAATTAACTTCACCTTGAAATTGAGACACATCAAATCCAAAAGTCAAGTCTTTGTGGGCCTTTAATATCTGAAATATTCGAGCTTGCGATACTTTATCTTCTTTTAAAATTTTATCCGATTTAAAACTAAAGTAATACAATAGTGCGTTTCGATAATGATAGATGCCAAAAATAAAAGCCACAACTAGAAACGATGTAACAACCCACTTTGTTGAAAAAAAAGAGTTCTTTTTCTTAGTGTTTTTTTTACGAACAGTTGGTTTTCTAGTAGCTCTTTTAGCCATAAAAAGTAGTTTTAGTTACTTCTTATAACTGCTTTTTAGCCGACATATTATTGAAAACCGATAATAAAACATACGTAAGTATGATTAACGGAATGGAAAGGTAGTGCAACGTCACAATCATGACAATTGCTGCTGCTAAAAATCCAATTTGAAGTTTGTATTTTTGGAAACTAAAGTTTTTAATTTTTAAAGAAAATAACGAAATTTCAGCATTCATTACATAAGCACTCAATAAAGTGATGGCTAATAAAACCCAGGTGATGCTCAACAATTCGCTTAAAGTTAAAAAATGACATTCGGTAATTACGAGTGGCAAACTCATAATAAACAAAGTATTTGCCGGAGTTGGCAACCCAATAAACGAATCCGATTGGCGTGTATCAATATTGAAGTTAGCCAAGCGATAACATGCCCCAAGCGTAATGATAAACCCTAAATAAGGCAAGTATTCACAGCCACCAGTATTGTTTTGCAACATCATTTTAAACATCACAAAACCAGGAGCAACACCGCTTGTTACCATATCGGCAAGTGAATCCAATTGCACACCTAACGGCCCAGAAACACCAAACTTTCTAGCAAAAAACCCATCAAAAAAATCAAAGAAGATTCCCAAACACACGAAATAAAAAGCCAAATCAAATTTAGAATCGGCTATAAAAACTATAGCAATACAACCGCAAAATAAATTTAGAAGCGTCAGGAAATTAGGAATGTGTTTTTTGATGTTCATGCTTTTACTTTTTGAAAGTACAAATGTAGTACAATAAGTTTATACATAACTACGTTTGTAAATAGAGATTTTAATTGAATAAGCTCAATAAAAATTTCTATTTTTGAAAAAATAATTTGCTTTGAAGAAACTTCTGTGTCTCACCTTATTGTTAGGTTGTATTTTATCTTATAGTCAAGCGGTTAGAAAATATTCTAATGAGTTCATGAATATAGGTGTAGATGCAGCCGCACTCGGTATGTCTAACGCTGTGGTGGCTCATACCAATGACGTAAACGCAGGATACTGGAATCCAGCCGGATTAATCGGCCTTGAAGACGGTCAGGTGGCCGTGATGCATGCCAGTTACTTTGCCAATATTGCTCAATATGACTATGCTGCTTATGCCAAGCCTATTGACAATGAAAGCGCTTGGGGAATTTCATTAATTCGCTTTGGCGTCGATGATATTTTGAACACAACTCAACTTATTGATGCCAGTGGAACCATTGATTACAATAGAATTAGTAAGTTTTCAACTGCCGACTATGGGTTGACTTTGTCATATGCCCGAAAATTACAATTACCTGGTTTTCAATACGGAATCAATGCCAAAGTGATTCGACGTGTTATTGGAGATTTTGCTAATTCATGGGGATTTGGTTTTGATGTTGGATTTCAATTTGAAAGAGACGATTGGCATTTTGGGTTGATACTTCGTGATATTACCACAACTTACAATGTTTGGAGCATCAACGAAGAGGAATACAACAAAATAAAAGGTGCGGTGGCTGGACAAAATCAAGAATTACCAGAAAGTACAGAGATTACCTTACCGAAAGCACAATTTGGAATGTCAAAAAAATTTGAATTTCATAACGAAACTAGCCTTTTAGCTTCTGGGAATTTAAACATGCAGTTCACGAAAACCAACGATTTAATAGCGACCTCAGCAGTTAGTATTGATCCAGCAATTGGATTTGAATATGGCTACACCGATTTGGTTTTCTTGAGAGCAGGAGTTGGAAATTTTCAAAATGTAACTCAAATTGACAATTCCAAAAAAATAGGCTTTCAACCCAATATTGGTCTAGGTTTTAAATATAAAGGCATTCAAATAGATTATGCTTTAACCGATTTGGGCGATCAAAGTGCTGCTTTGTATTCAAATATTTTCTCGGTAAAAGTCGATTTGAGCATCTTCAGATAACGTTATTATGATAAAAAAAATACTTGTTGTTTTATTTTTGATATTCCACTTTGTAGTTTTTTCACAGAGCGCACCATTATCAGAAAACGCTTCGGTAAGCATCTTCACCTGTGGAAGAGGAAACGAGTTGTATACCACATTTGGTCATACCGCCATTAGAATTAAAGATTCCATCAACAATCTTGATGTGGTTTACAACTATGGCGCCTTCGATTTTAGAACCGGTAATTTTTATTTAAAATTCGTAAAAGGTGATTTGCAGTATTTCATGAATGCGAGTTCCTATGATGATTTCATTTTTGAATACCAAAGTGAAAACAGAGAAGTTATAGAACAAACCTTAAACTTGCCTTTAACTAAAAAACAAGAACTTTTTGATGACCTAAACGCAGCTTTATATTCGGATGCTCGTTATTATACTTACAAATTTATTGATCGAAATTGTACCACTATGGTGGTTGAAAAAATCAATAAGACACTAGGCTCCGAACTTATTAAAAAGATAGACGATCAATCAATTTCTTATCGTGCCTTACTGTATCCTTTCTTTGAAAATCACTTTTACTACAAACTGGGAATCAACATCATTTTTGGAGCAAAAACAGATCATGATGCCGTAAAATTATTTCTTCCTGTTGAATTAATGCACAGTCTAGATAAAGCAAAATGGGACGGAAAGCCATTGGTAACCAAAACGGAAACTATTGTAAAAGGAGCCGAACTAGATTCGAGTTTCTCTTTTGTGAATAGTATTTACTTCATAATTTTAGTGTTGTTATTGATAACTTTAACGAATAAAAGACCAGTATTCTTGACTTATCTATTTGTAACTGGAATATTAGGATTATTTCTTTCGTTAGTGGGATTTTATTCGTTACACAAAGAAGTTTTGTGGAATTACAACGCATTAGTATTCAATCCATTGTTCTTGATTTTACCATTTTTAAAAGGCAATTGGTATAGAAAAACACTACTAATTGGAATGGCTTTCACAGGCATTTATTTGATTGCAATGCTCACAAAACCTCACCTGTTATTGATGTTACCGTTTATAGTAGTGAGCTCTTATATGCAAGTAAAATTACTTTTGAAGGATAAAAAAGCGACTTCCTAAATTATTGTCCTCTGTAGAACAAAACCGTACTGAACGTTTTGATGATGATATTAATATCCAAGAAGATACTACGGTGCTTGATGTAATACAAATCGTACTGCAATTTTACTAAGCTGTCATCAATTGAATCGCCATAAGCATAATTCACTTGCGCCCAGCCAGTAAGTCCGGGTTTAATAACATGACGCGTTTCATAAAACGGCATCACTTCGGCAATTTCATTTACAAAAACAGGACGTTCGGGTCTCGGCCCAATAATGGCCATATCTCCATTTAAAATATTAATAAATTGAGGAAATTCATCCAACCTGGTTTTTCTTAAAAACTTACCAAATGGTGTAATTCTGGCATCATTAGCAGTAGTAAAAACGGCACCATTTGCTTCGGCATTTTTTACCATTGTGCGGTATTTGTATATTTTAAAAACCTTACCGTTTTTACCAACTCGCTCTTGAGTGTAAAATAACGGACCTCGATTTCCTATGAGATTTCCAATAAAAATAAGTGGGAAAAATAGCAATCCAAACGACAATCCTATTAATGAAAATAAAATTTCGGCTATTCGAGTCGCTAAAAGATACAAATGGTTTTGATTGCTTCTACTGAATGGGAAATAGCGATAAAAATCTCTTGAAACATATTGAACAGGAATACGTTGCGTAATAGCTTCATATACCTGAGTATATTCTCTGATGATGAAGCCATTTTCTAAAAGATGAATCAATTGATTGTACAATGCAACGGTAATTCCTTCGGTTTTTTGAGAAGCAATTACAATTTCTGAAATAGAATTTTTTCTAACAAAATTCTCCAAATCAGTAGGTTTTATATTCTTTATGTAACCATATTTTATTTTCGAACTATCTTCTCCATCAGAATTGACAAAGCCTATTATTTTATAATGAGGGTCAGCATACTCTAAATCGGAAACCAACTCTTTTAATTGCTCTTTATCACACACCAAAATAGCATTTTTAACAAATCGATGTGAGGCTAAAAACTTGACATAAAAAATACGCCATAACAGAAGCGACAAAAATATTGCTACGAAGAAAATAATAATTTGAAGCCTATTGGAAGGAAGAACTGGGGTATAAATTGGTGTTAAAAGATAAATCAAAACCGTTGTTGAAGTGGTAAGAATGATGCTTTTAATAATTTGAAACTGATTACTCGCCACCTGTAAATTATACATTTCAAACACGGAACCAAAAATATGGATATAAATAGCTAGAACTATGGTCCAATAATAATTGGTTGTTGAAAAAGTAAAATACTTAAAGTCGAATATAGAACTAATGATGTACAATGAAAGTAGTACAAAGATTACATCAAAAATCTTCAGAAGAACTTTTCGCTCTGAAACTTCAAAATGTATTTTCTTGTTACTGTTCATTAATAATGGTATTATTTTAGCGATGCAAGTTACTAAAATATAGCACAAATTAACAGACTATTTTAATATTTCAAGCCATTTTTGTTTGACATGTTCCCAGTCAAAAGATTCCGCTTTTTTTCTAGCATTTAAGACTAGCGTATCTCTAAGGTCACTATTTTCAAATAATTCTTTTACAGCGCAATACATTCCTTCTGAATTATTATCTGAAATTAACAGTGCCTCTTGTTTGTCTTTAATTAAAAAAGGGATTCCTCCAACATTGGTTGATACAATTGGCAATCCCAAAGCCATAGCCTCTATAACACTTACAGGTGTATTATCAAAGTGTGTCGTGTTGATAAATACATTGTATTCTTTAGATAATTCAATCCAATCTTCTTTAGAAAGTTTGCCCGTAAAAACCACATTAACCTGTAACTTCTGTGCTAATTGTTGGCATTCTTGAAGTAAATTTTCTTTATCAGGTCCGACCATGCAAAGCTGTACATTTGGAAAAGCAGCTTTCAATTTGGAAGCTACTTCTATGGCCATCTTTGGATTGTAGAGCTTAGCCAAAGAGCGTACCCATAACAATTTGGGTTCTGTATATGCTCTTTCTAAAAATTGATAATTATTAATTTCAATTGTATTTGGAATAAAAAGTACATTATCATAGCCTTTCGTTGCAAAAGCAGACTGTAAATATTGGGATGGTGCTACATTTGTAAAGGCATTTTTAAAAACCAATTGAGATAAAAATTTACTATTTTCTAATCTATTGGGTAAATTTCCGCCGTGTAAAATTGGAATGTATTTTTTATGAAACAGCCTGCAAATTTGGCTAATAATCAAAGCATAATTAAAACTAAAAGTACTGTAAGTATCGATAATCACATAATCTACTTTTGGTAAATTAATTAACGTTACTACAATCATATCCAAAAGTCGAATGATTTGATTTTTTTTATCCGAAGCATACGTAACCTGATACCCTTCTGTAGTTAATGAAAGTCCGAGAGTTTCAATAACGGTAGTCGTATTTCCGTGTTTAGACAGCTTGTTTCCTATGTAGAGAACCTTCTTCGTCATCATCAAATCTAACTTTTAACATTGAAAGAGCGTAAACAAATGAGGGTGATGCCGTACGCATAGCGGCATGATTAATGGTCAAAAACCAAAAGGTTACAAAACAAAACAAATAGATATTTTGCTTATTTCCTAAAAAATAAATTATTGGGGTAAAAAACAAGATCATAAGTCCTAAAATTCCCAAGGCCCCATGTTCTGCTAACATTCGTGTTATTTCATCGTGAGAGGCTGTTAAAAACCCGTTTTTTTCAGAACGAATTTCTGTACCTTTACCTACTCCAACCCCAAAAAAAGGATTTTCTAAAAACATCGTTATTTCATCCTCTGCCAATTCACCTCTACCAGAAAATTTATCTTGTTTTTCAACACCTTGAGCATTTTTACCAGCATATCTTTTATTAATAAGACCATCAGTTTGTATAGACGTATATATCCATGTAATTGACATTACTATCGTAAGAATTATAATTAAATAATTCAATTTTACTTTTCCTTTATACATCGAATTGTAATACATAAAGAAGATAAAAATCCCTATCATACCAAAACCGGTCATCATTCCTCCTCTAGAAAAAGTAAGAAATCCTCTATAACTTATATAAAATGCCAACAGCAAATTGGTAAAAAAGATGATTTTAGTCCTAGAATACAATATAGCTCTTGTAAAGAAAATGAACATTCCTAATCCAAAAATTGTAGCAACTTGATTAGGACCAAACCCACCAGACAACATTTCGTTAGAACTGGTACCAGTAAGTACGTCTTTAATATTAGGAGCAAATAAATTCACAAAAGCTGCTGTTGAAATAATGGGCAACCCTAAAAAGAGTAGTATATTTCCAATTTCACCAATAGTAACCCTTTTCCCAAATGTATAAATTGTGGCAATCCCTAAGCAAATCGGTCCAGATAAATTAAAGGCAATTTTTTTTCTAAAATCTACACTATAATCTATGTTTTCATTGGCTATAATAATCCCAGGAATGAGTATTATAAGAAAAATCCAATACGGAATGGCGCTTTTAGAAAATCCAGAATATATGACTCCAATAAATAAGAAAAAAACAACACAATATTTAGCAAATTCATGGCTGGGATTTCCATACGTCATCCTCAGAAAAACTTCACTTCCAACAATGTAGGCACAAATACTAAGCACTTCATTTTTTTTATTTTGTGATTTTATAACCAAAATAACACCTACCAACAACATGGCATATCCATAAATCTGAGAAACAATGGGCACATAAAAAACCAATACTCCTAACAGAATATGAATAATAACAAGAGCTAAATAATTTTTATCTTTATTCTGCATCTATAGAACTAATTTTTATGTTTTTGATTTCTTTAATCCATGAAACATATTTATCTAAAACAACATCTTCCGAATAATTATCCTGAATGACTTTGTGAATTGCCTTGCCAAATTTTTCTCTTAACACGTTGTCAGAAAGTAATTTACTTAAATTTAAGCTAAATTCGTCAACATTTTTAACACCTGATATGAATCCGCATTTGTTATGTTCCACAATAAACGGAATTTGTCCCACATTGGTGGAAACTACAGGTTTTTTATTAATACCATATTCTAACAAAGCAACTGGCAATCCTTCTGAATTGGATGTAAAAACCCCAAACTCACATTGGTTAATTATATTTTTCACATCTTGTTTTGAACCATAAATATACACAACATCCTCTAAATTACTTGATACAATTTCTTTTTTAAGACTCATGGAATAAGTATCATTCGCATCATTCCCAACCAAATGAAAAGTCCAACCCGGAAAATCTTTATGAATTTTTTTTACCACTTCTAGTAATAAAAAGTGATTTTTTTGATGTCTTAAATTAGCCAAATACAACACCCTTTTTCCGCCTTCACCCTTTAAAATAGTATCTTTTTTATATTCGTCTTCTACCACTACATAATTCTGAAGGTAAATCACATTTTTGCAAAATAACTTCCTTTTAGACCATTCTTCTAACTGAGTATTAACCGAAATTACACCTTTAAAAAAAAAGGAAAAAAACTGTAAATAAAGTGCGCCTTCTCTTTTCGGTATGATGCCTATTCCGTTATGATCGTGCCACAGAATTTTAATCTTAGGATACAAAATCTTCACCATACAAGCAATAAAAAAAGAGCTTGAGTGTGCTTGAACTGTTCGGACATCATTTTTTTTACAATACTTTTTCAATCGTAAAATAGCCTGAAAATCAAATCGGTGTTTTCGTTCTAAAAAGAGATAATTCACCTCTTTTTTTATCTCCGATTTTAAATTTCCTTCTTTTCGAGTGACTACCAATCCTGAAAATTCCATACGAGATGAAAGTGAATTTGCAAAACTCACTGCCATTTTCTCGGCTCCGCCAATATCAAGTGAATCAATTATCTGAATTATTCTCATGGATGCACTATTGTTTGTATTTCGCTTTCAAATTTATCGATTGTAAACATTCGAGACCATTGAATTGCCTTATTAATTTTGTCATTATATGCCTCTTGATTTAATATAACAGCTTCTATTAGTTTTAAATCTTCAGTACTTTCTTCTGTTAATAAAATACCACGCGCACCAAAATCAAGCATGTTAGGCACACATGAAACCTTGGTAGCAATAGGTAAACAGCCCCAAAACATGGCTTCAGCAACTACTTTGGGCCAACCTTCGCTTTTGGAAGGCAATATCATAAAATGGGAGTCTTTATAAATTTCCATCATAGCGCCTCTGTCGGCATTTCCTTTTAAAAAGACATAACCATCCAGGTGCTTCTCTGTAATATATTGTTCAAGTTGTTGTTTTTCATTACCAGAACCATATAATGAAAGCATCACATCATACCCTTTATTCTTTAACATCTCGACCAACTGAATTGCATAAAGTGGTTGCTTACCTTTGGATAATGTGCCTACAAAGGTAAATCTTATTTTGTCATTTAAATCTTTAGAATTAACTTCTTTAATTTCGGAGTTAAAATAGGTCGCCGTAAAAAATGATTTGATGTTTTTGGTCTGATTTTTCCAATCACCATATACTAAAACCTTAATATTGTGTGTCAAAAACGTATTGCTTAAAATACGCTTCTGAATTCTGTAACTTAAAGGTTGTTTGGAATTCGCATCCCAATTTCCGGCATACTTGGCGCTTTTCTTTTTCCAAGGAAATAAAATTTGTACAAAGCTTCCCAAAAGTCCCATATTCCCGGGACAACGCAAATGAATATGATTGGTAAAAAGTATCACCCAAAAGAGCTTTACTAAAATATAAGGCATCACAAAAACAGCTTTTAGCATTTCTTTTCCGTTAATAAACGAAAACTCGGGAACACGAACAAAATTGATGTTTGGATGATGGTATTTTTGATAAATGGAATCCATTTCCACTGCTTTCAACGGTGCTATAATAGTTACTTTATCGACATATTTTAGCCAAATGTTCATCTCATTAACATACGGTGAATAGCCATAATAATCTCCATCTTTTTGGGTATGGACAACATGAGTTACAATTAAAAAATTCACTTTATGCATGAGAACTGATTATGTTTTTAAAAAACGCTATATTCTTTTTTAAAATCACTGTGGCCCCATATTTACCTACAACAAAAGCTCTAGCGTTGGAAGCTATTACTTTGGATTTTTCATCATTAGAAAACACCCAAATTATTTTTTCGGCAATATCTTTTGGATGCAAAGGATCACACAGTAAACCCGTTTCATATTCTTGTATGGCTTCTGGTCCGGGACCTCTATTGGTAAAAATAACTACCTTTCGCATGGCCATGGCTTCTGGAGCTACCAATCCTTGCGTTTCCATATGGGATGGAAATACACAAACATGTGCTTTAGAGTATTTCTCTGGAACCTCTTCATAATTGACCTGACCGTGAAAATGAATGTCTTTTATGACGTTGCTATCCATTTCATGCATCACTTCGGTTTTGAGTAAGTCGGTATAAGACCTGCCATCGGGAAAAAACCATTCTCTTCCATACAATTCTAAGGTAGCATTCGGAAATTGTTCTTTTACCAAAGGAAAAGCTTGAACCAATTGCCGAACACCTTTTTTCTCACAAACACTACCCATAAACACGATACTACATGGGTCTATTGGATTGATTCGTGGTGCAAAAAAATCGGTATCTATTAAGTTGCTAATATAGGCAACTGGCTTGTTATGATAACTTAGAAATTTTTCGGTATGTGATTTTACATAATTGGAAATCGCAATAAAACCATCAGCATTTTTAAACGATAGTTTTTCTTGAAATCCTTTCCACCAGTTGATTTTACGATTTTCTGACTCTGCGAAAAAGTGATGACCACCGTGCAGTCGAATTATGTATTTTATTCCTTTAATTTTATCTAAAAAAGCCAAACCAAGTTCGCTGGTTTCTACAATATCAATAGGCGCTTCTTTATGAATTTCGGCTATTTTTTTGCTAATGGCTTTTACCCCATAATACCAACCTAAATGTTTTACATTTTTATAGGCCAATCGATAAATTTTAACACCTTGATCTTCTTGATAATCATACTCATAATCATAACTCAACCCTACAATAGTTACTTTCACACCATGGGCAACCAATTTTGGAGCAAGTGTTTTTAAAAAACTACCAATTCCGCCATGAGCAAAACCTGCTTTGGGGTATTCGTGTGTGATTATACAAATGTGCATCGTTTGATTTCTTTGGCTAGGTTAGCACTATTTTCTTGCAAAGGATAATTCACTATGCGTTGCATCCATTGCAATCGGTCACTTCCAATACTATCGGGATTGCTTAATGCCGCTTGAATTTTAGGAACAAAATCCAATGTTGAATCAATCCATCCTACAGCATTCAAATCACTCATACTTCTAAAATGCTGGAATTGATAGACTTCATTTACCTTAAAAACAGAATTGGAAACGGGATCATAATTCAAATACAAACACGGTTTATTGTATACGGCAAAATCATGTGCCATAGTACTACCTAAATTAATAACGACATCACTGTGCAAAACGGTATTGGCTAATAATTCATAATCATCGTAACTCGGATAAATATACACAAACGAAGTATCGCCACTTTGAATGCGCCAATCGGGTTCTATTGAAATAATTAAGTCTTGATATTTTTGCAATACGGCATCAAATCGGTTGGTTTTGTCTACTGGACATTTTCTAAAAAGAATTTGAGGACGTTCGGTTTTCTCTATTTTCATCAATGCTTCACACAAATCTTCAAAATAATTTTGCTCATAAGGTGAAGACGTATCATTAGACGAAAAACAAATCGTTTTTTTGTTCAAATCCAAACCGAATTTTTCAAAAAAATCAGCCTTAGTTTTTAAAAATGGTGCTTTAAAATAAAACTCAAATTGCGGTGTTCCGGTAACAAAAACTTGATTAGAATTGATTTCGGTATACAGTAAATTTAATTCGGCTTTCATTAAATCAGACCAAACGAAATAATGGTCATATTTAGAAACCAATCGTGCTTTCGGAATGTTGTCCCATGAGAAAATTACGGTTCCTGTTTTAATGGAAAGTTTCTTTGCAACACTAATAATAGGAGCACAAATCACTGCTCTTTGATGCAAATTTAAAATATAATCGGGTTTGATTTTGAGTAAATCCTTTTCTATTACTTTTGAAACTGAATTGTTCAAAGCGGTGTTGTCATACACTTTTTCGAACTTTAAAATCAATGCGTACGATTTGGACAAAAAGTAACCGAAAAACTCCGATATTCTTAATAACGTTAATCGTTTAAATCCTTTTTGATTTCTATTCCAAAAAAGCATAATCGTATCGTTGTTAAGCTTCGTCTTATTTTGTAACAATCGGGCATACACGATACTTTCTTTGAGTATACGTCCGAAAAAATTTTCTTTAAATTCTGGGATTTTTACAATATCTGATACAATCGTGCCTTTAACTTTCTTAATTTCATCTATGGCTGCCTCTGGAATTTGGTGGTACAACACCACTTCAAATCCGTTTTTTATCAGCTCTTCCACAAAGTCAGAATAAATATAATTTCTAACGGCTACGCCATCTGGTACCAGTAAGACTATTTTCATATCTCGTAAAATGTATTATTTCTGAGCAATAAAAATTAAATTATTATACCCTTTTGATCGATCGTATTTGATGTTTTGCAAAGCGTAGTATTCTTCTAAAGAATAAATTTCAATATTCTTGAAACCAGCCGTTTCAATATCGTGTTGCAACTCTTTTTTCTTGTAATAATAAGCCTTTAACTTAAATCCGTGAAACCCTGTACTTCTAATTCCTGCCGAATCGCCATAATAAAATGATAACAAATTTCTTAGTTTAAAAAAAGTGCTCTTTAAAAACGTACCTTCTTGGTTGTGAACGGTTCCAATAACAACACCGTTTGGTTTTAGTATTTGTTTGGTATTTTTGAAAATCGTAATTCGATCGTTTCGGTCAATTACGTAGGTCAGCATACTGTTGAGAATAGTAACCAACTCAAATGCATCTGAAACTTTATTGTATTCTTTGGCGTCGATTGTTAGCGTTTCTGTGATGGAATCAAGATTCCAAATTTTTAAATTCTCATTACACTTCGCAATCATGTTTTCGGCAATGTCGCTCGCAACCATTTGGGTCGGATTAAAATATTCGGCAATCGATTCAATCTCTCTTCCAGTGCCACAACCAAAAATTTTAATGTTTTGAATTGTGCCAAACTTTTGACACATCGCTTTTGCTTTTTGAAACATAAAAAACTCAAAATCAGATGATTTCTTCTTTTTATCTTGCGAAACGACTACCGTATTTTTTTCCCAAAAATCTTTATTATTGAGTTCCATTTGGATTTATTTTTTAAAAAACGACAATACTTTAGCTATCGTTTTTTTGTAAGGCTTAATATATTTTTCAAAGTAAAGAAAAAAAGAAAACAAAAAGGAATTAATTACTTTATAATGTTTAGAATTTTCAAATAAAACCTGTCTAGTGTTGAAACTATTTTTAAATTCTTGAACACCTTGTGATCCTCCCAACGAAATATTATAACCTACACATTGTTCGTCAATCGACAACTTTATGGCTTCCCATTGCAAAAAATGCCCAACCAACAAATCGGGTTTTTCTTTTTTAGTGCCTCCAAAAAGATAATTGTAATATTTCCCAGATTTAACCATAAAAATAGCACCTTTCATTTCGCCATCTTTGTAAGCAGCAATGAACTTTGCATAGTTTTTTTCGGTTAACTTCAGAATTGATTCTTGAACATCTTTCCAATCTCGAATGGCATAATTTCGATCAGCAGCATTGGCAACACACAAATCGTAAGCTGTTTTAATCTCATTTTTATCCGATAAATAAGTAACTGTAAGTCCTTTCCTGACGGAACTTCTAATATCCCTGCGCACCGACGATTTAAAATCTAAAAGCAGTACTTCGGCATCGGTATATTGTTTCAAGTCAATCCAATTCAGTCCGTTTAGAGAAAAAACATATTTGAATAATTGTCCTGATTTGTAATCTTGCAACGCAGAAAAATCAGCTCCTTTATTTAAAAAAGGAAGGTTAATTTGGCAATAACAAGCTTTAATTTCTGCCGCTCTTTGGACTACTTTAGCAATTAATACCTCTAAAATAGAAACGTCATCATGAGTAGCAATGGGGCCGTATGGAATGATGTAAAACCTAAAAAAAGCCATTCGAGCCACCACCGCATTGAAGCCACCTACAATGACATCGTCTTTTACAAAAAGGCATAATTCGTAGTCAAATCCGTAAGACGCATACGATTTCACCCAATCGGACAATAAAATGTAAGAACCTTGCTCTGATTGTTGCAGGTACTCATCCCATTTATCCAACCAAATTGGCTCTTTAGTAAAAAAAGGTTGTATCATGATACGTTCCTTGACGGAATATTGAAATTATTTTTTATAAAAATAGTACCTTTTTCATCAATATCAAAAATGGTGTTTTGGTAATTTTTATAAACCTCCAATAATTGGGATAACGTTGGATTCCAAATGGTTTTTTGTTGAATTTTCTCAGCCAAATAATTGAAGTTTTGAACTACTTTTTCATTTAAAGAACCATCGCCATTTATCAATTTTCCGGCATAATGTTTCATGTTGACCGAGAAATAGGTATGGGCAATAAACAAACCTGATTCGTCGATTAAACTATCAACATTTTGTTTCGATAATGCGGTGATGAAATCTACCATTTCCACTGTTTGAAATACATAAAATTCTTTTTCATGTATCTTGTGTTTGAAGAAAATCGGACTGTATTTTGCTACTTTATAGGTCGTTTTTTTAGCTTTTCCCCAAGTAAACAACACTTTTAATGAAACCAACACAATTGGAGTAAGATTCTTTATTAATTTAAAAATAGCGGTTACTTTTTTCTTCTGAAGTAATGCCTTCGTGTAGGTCAACGTGTCGATGTAATTCCGAACTCGATACTCATCGTTATCATAATGAAAAATGATATTTTTAACCAATAAAACCATTCGCTTTAAAAAGGATTTTCCCTTAATAGACAAAGCATATTGAGATAAGTTGAATTGTTCTGGATTCAACTGATTGATGATACCTGTTGTGGCATTTCCAGCATCAATATAATTCCAAAGCACGACTATATTTTTATCAGAAAGCGTCTTTTCGTAGTGTTCTTTCGAAATATTATTTTTCTCAAATAAGCTAAAATTATACGGCTGAAATCCGTGATCAATCCAAACTGGAATGTCATCATAAGGCGGCGTAAAATTTTTAAATTCTTGAAACGCTTCTTGGTCGGTTCTTATAGACTGCGTTAGGGAATGATAACACAATTCATGCCCATCATTACGCCATTGGTCTAGTACTGCTTTTTCGTTTTGATACGAAGCATTATCGTCTCGTTTGGAAAAATGATTTAGAAAAAAACCTTTGGTCGTTTTAATACCATTACCTTTAAAAAAGTCTCTTTGAATTTTTAAATTTTCTGCCGTATCATAATCGCAGTGATCGGTAAAACAAGCTACTGCCGAAAACGGAATAGGCGAACGACTCAATTCAACGGCGTTGTTTTTAGAAATCAGCAATGCTAAATCTTCTTGAAAACGCAACTCACTTTCTGCAGAAAGAATTCGTTTGGTATTGATTTCCGTGCGGTATTCTGTAATGGGTGCCGCAAATTCGGGATTAAAGCGCCACCACAAAACCGATGGATTTTCTGGATGCACTTCCCAAATTCCGACATGGGTATTTGCCTGAATGAAAAGTCCGTTTTGCAACTGCACTATTTTGGGAGAAAAATCATTCGCCATTCGATCTTTAGAAACATCCACCCATTGATAATCGTGATTTCTAAAGAAAATGATAGGTTGCGAGAATTCGATTTTTAGGTCAAAAGAATGACTATCTTGAATGACTACATCATTGAAAGTAAATTTGTTTCCAATTGATTCAACATCAATAAAACAAAGAGAATTAGCAGTGACTTTCGACATAAATTACAAATCTCTAAATTGTTTCTGATGGTTTATCGTCCAAAATAAATCCTGGCTGATATTCTCTAAAAATAAAGCCGCGCTATTTCCATTTCCAAAATCGGAGTCTACTTTCTGAATTTGATGGGAATCGATCATTTTTAAAGCGTCCATAATGGCTTCAAAGCTATAATCGACATTCAGAATATCTGCATGAATTGCACGGTTTTGTTGGCGTGTGCCGATATTGATGATCGGAATTCCGTAATACGGTGCTTCGCGAATTCCGGCACTACTGTTTCCAATGATAAATTGCGAGTTTTTAAGAAGCGTCAAAAAGTACTCAAATCGCAGCGACGGAAATACTCTAAAACGCGGATTGTCTTTTAATTTTGCATAGTGATCAATGATGTATTGGCTTCCCAAATCGTTATTTGGATAAATCACTACATAATTATGTGTGTCGTTTAAAAGGGCTTTCACAAAATCATCGGCATAGCGTTCCATTTCATTCACTTCGGTCGTTACCGGATGAAACATCACTACAGCATAATTTTCAAAAGGAATTTGGTAATAGTCTTTTACGATTTCCAAATTAGGTAAATCATCCGAAAACATAATATCAATATCAGGTGAACCAATCGTGTAAATAGACGTGTTCATTTCACCCATTTGAATGAGGCGTTTGGCTGCATCGTCATTGGAAACAAAATGTATGTGACTCAACTTACTCACACTATGACGAATCAGTTCGTCTACGGTTCCCGACAATTCGCCACCTTCAATATGGGCTACTAACGTATTATTTAATGAACCAACAATAGCACCAGCCAAGGTTTCTACTCGATCGCCGTGTACCACAATTAAATCGGGTTGCACGTCTTTGCAATAGCTTGACAATCCTTCAATGGTTTTGGCAAGCGTTAAATCCATCGTAGTTTCGTGCGTGTGATTTTCAAAAGTATATACATTTTTAAAATTACACCGTTGAATTTCAATCAACGTATATCCGTATTCTTTTTGCAAATGCATACCCGTAACAAAAACATAGACTTCAAATTCTGGGTTTTCTTCCAAAATAGAAATCAGTGATTTTATTTTACCAAAATCGGCACGCGTACCGGTAAGAAATAGGATTTTTTTATTCAAAATCTGTAAAATCTAATTGTTCATCATTTTCGATATCACGAGTGGCTACTTTTCCTAGCAAGTCGTTGAAATGTTCGGCTAAAATCTTTCCTGTTCCTGGGCGTTTTACCCAAATATTTTCTTTAGTTAACGCTTCGCCTTTTTTAATAGCAGCAATTGAACAAACCGTAGCAAAAGCAAAGTCGATAGTAACTTGCTCTTCTTTGGCAGGCTCTTTTTGTCCGCCACGCATTTGCCAAATTTCATTGCTGGAAGTAATCAATTCGGCGCAAGCATTTTCGTCCATACTGCACACAATATCTGGACCGGTGCGTTGCATGTGGTCGGTAAAATGACGCTCTAAAATACTCGCACCCAAAGCCACAGCGCCCAAACAAGCATTGTTGTTTAGTGTATGATCGGACAATCCAAAAACCTTATCAGGAAACGCTTCATGCAATTGTGTCATCGCACCAAAACGCACCAAATGAATCGGCGTTGGATATAAATTAGTGGTATGTAATAATGCCACTGGAATGTTGTGTTTATCAAATATCGCTACGGCTTTTTGAACACTTTCAATAGTATTCATACCCGTACTTAAAATGACTGGTTTTCCAAACGAACAAATGTGTTCTAATAATGGATAATTGTTGCATTCTCCTGAGCCAATTTTGTAAGCAGGAATATCAAACTTACGTAAACGTTCAGCAGCGGCACGAGAAAATGGTGTAGAAATAAAAATCATGCCTTTACTTTCGACATAATTTTTCAGTTCCAATTCTTCATTTTCATCTAAAGCGCAACGCTCCATAATTTCATAAATTGAAACCTCGGCATTGCCTGGAATTACTTTTTTGGCGGCACCACTCATTTCATCGGCTACAATGTGGGTTTGATGTTTGACCACTTCAACTCCGGCACGATGCGCAGCATCGACCATTTCTTTGGCCACTTGAAGCGAGCCTTCGTGATTGATACCGATTTCGGCAATAACTAGTGGCGGAAAATCAGGTCCAATTTTTCTTCCTGCGATTTCTATATAGGGATTCATTTGAATTTATTTTTGGTTTAACAAATACGTGGCGTAATCAAAATCTTCTTGGGTGTCGATATCGACCTGAGCAAAAATATGATTTACTATAAAAGGAATGGCATTAGTGGACACAATGGTTCCTTCCAAAATAGTGTGCGCTTTACTGATATACAACAATCCGTTTTCAAAATAAAGTGGTTCCAAATCCTGACTGCGTTGTCCGATTTCATAATTGAATGGAACGAAAGTATTGTGTACAATTTTACCCAATTTTTGATGGTTTCTGGTCACTGTGAACAAACTATCAGCATTTGTGTTTTGAAACGTATCAAAGCATTCTTTCAAAAGAGATGATGGTCGCAACGGATTGGTGGGTTGCAATAAAACTACATTCTCAACTTCAGCACCAAGGCTTTTTACAGCATGTTGTAAGGTGGTAAGGGTTGGTTCTAAATCGCCCGAAATAGAAGCTGGTCGGTCAATTACTTGAGCGCCATTCGCTAAAGCTACTTCTTTTATTGCTTCATCATCAGTTGAAACATAAATTTCATCAATAATGTTGGCATTAGCTTGTGCAAATCGAATGCTGTGCACCAAAAGAGGAATGCCTCCGAGATTCAGAATATTTTTGCCTGGCAATCGTTTAGAACCGCCTCTTGCTGGTATAATCGCTATTGTAGACATACATTATACTTTAGTTATCGAACGATTCTTTGGCTTCTGTTAGTACAACATTCATTTTTTTAGACCAATGATCTAAGTCGTAAAGTTGGTCAAAATTGGTATTGTAATACGGATTTTGATAGCCATTTGCCTTATATTCCGAAATTGAAGTTTCAATAGCATCAATCCATTCGGAAACAAAATTAGGATTTTCAACTAATTTTCCGAGTTTTCCAAATTCCAACACTTCAGGAACACCACCTTGATGGGAAGCAATGCAGTAACATCCACATTTTAGAGCTTCGGCTAATACGATTCCGAAACCTTCTTTCCATAATGTTGGAAACAAATAAAAATCGGAAATTTGGTAATATTTAGACAACTCGTGATTAGGCACTCTACCTATTACGGTAACGCCATCTTGCTGTATTTGTTTATTAATTCCAACAATCAATAATTGAGCTTCATCGGCATGATTTTCATAGATTTTTTTCCAAACTTGGAGTATCAAATCCAAGCCTTTCTTGGGTCGATCTTGCGAACACCATATAAAAATGAGCTTTTTAGTCACACCCATTTCTTTTTTTTGTTGTTCTTTGGTGGATGCATCCAATTTCAAAAACTGTTTCGAGTTGGTGGCATTATTTAATACCGAAGCCTTACACACAAAATCATCGTAGTGATTCAAATAGGCTTTATAAGACAATTTGGTTAGAAATAGCATTTCATTGATGGAACCAAAAAATTTCTTTTCATAAGGATTGGCAATAATCGGTGCAAATCCTTGGTAATAATATTGAATATAGAAATTTTTAATGTGATGTTTTGTAGATAAATGATGGTTAAGAGGCAATACAATTCCGCTATTATCAACAATTTGAATAATGTATTTTTGATTGGGTTGGATAATTTTATCCAAAGCTGAAAAATAATTTTGCAACCGATGTTCCCACTTTAATTTTGATTTTACTTTGGTAAGAAAAGTGGTTGGTTTTACAAACGAATAGGAAACATCTTCAAACAAAGGTACATCGGGCTTCGGACACACCAAATAATCGATTTGATGATTACCCGTTTGCAGGTAATAATTATACATGGTTGTCCAACTACCAATTTTAGAGTACGGCATTGGCGTTGTTAGAAGTAATATTGTTTTAACCATTCTTTATTTGTTTAATAATCGGCTGTCGAATTCAACCCTAAATGTAAAAAATATCTTTTTTTAATGGCTTTTTTAGAAAGTAATTGCAGTATTATTTTACCAAAAAACTGATACCTTTTGCCTAATGGTTTTGCCGTACTGATGCGTTTTGCATCGAGAGCGCCATCGGTTTGAGGCAACTTCAATCTTTTAAATTCTTCATACATCCAATCTTCTTTGGTATTTCCCATGTGGTAAGCATAATTATCTTTAGTAGCCAATCTCAGGAATCCCATTGCTTCATTAGGGATATCGATAAACTTCCCTTCTACCCCATTTTGGATTTTAATAAAAGCAGGTTCATTGGTGCCTTTATCAAAAACTTCGCGACGCAGGGTAGCCACAAAATGACCACATCCCATTACGGCTTGCGTTTTTGTCTGTTTATTTTCAATAATCAAATGCTTTTCAAGGTGAATCGGATCGTATAGATTTTTATCGTTGCCTAAACTTCGATCAAAATTGATAAGTGCCTCTCTATCCAAAACCTCTTGAAAAGAAAGTTTGGCTTTAAAAACAGCATACGCCCAATTGTTGGAGGTATAGCTTTTATACGCTTTACTTCCTGGCACTGGGCTCACCATTCCGGCTTCTGGAAATCCTAACATTACTTTCTCTACGGCTTCTTGCCAGCCATTTTTAAAAAAAACATCGGCATCGGTAATGGTAATTAAAGGCTCTAAATTTCCTTTGGAGGCGGCTAAAATAGCGTTGATTTTTCCGAGATTTTCTTTAGAATGGAATACCTGATCAATGACATTCGATTCGTTGTATTTTTGATCAATATAATTTTTAACGTCGGAATGACAATTGTTGTTGTAAATCGTAATTCTTGTTTTCGAATGAACCGTTAGCAATAAGGATTCCAGGCACAATTTAAAAACATCGAAAGCGTCTTTGAAATAACCTTCAAAATTGGGAATGTAGACCGGAATCACAATTCTGTGATAATTTTCTACGATAATGGCCTTACTGGTTTTCTCAGGATTACTTCCTATTCTCATAAAAATCGACTAATTTATTGATCCCATCTTCAAGAGAAATCAATTCTCTTTTTAGTATTTTTTTCATTTTAGAAGTGTCGGGACATCTTCTAGTCATGTCGCCTTCTTCTAATGCTGGAAGGTGGATAATTGGCGATTTAGAATTGGTAATTTCTATAATTTTATTTGCCAAATCTAAAATGGTCATTTCTTTATCGCTACCTACATTGAGCACGTCGTTCACACATTCATCGCTTTCCATCGCTTTAATGCACGTTTCAATATTGTCTTCAACATAGCAGAACGAGCGTGTTTGCAATCCGTCACCATACAAGGTAATTGGCTCATTGTGCAAGGCCGCTTTTAAAAATCGAGGGACTACAAAATCTTCACTTTGATTGGGCCCGTAGGTATTGAAGAATCGGAAAATGGTATATTCCAATCCGTATTCTTGGTAATAGGATTTGAAGAACGCTTCCCCAACATTTTTCACAATAGCATAAGGCAATCGTGAATTTAATGGCGTTGTATTTTCGTTTTGTGGTATTTCAAAAGGTTCTCCATACACTTCGGAAGAACTGGAATAGAATACACGTTTTACTCCAGAATTTTTAGATAACGAAAGGATATTTTTAATACCTTCTATATCATTAAGTACCATAATTGGGTTCTCAAGCGTGCGTTTTACACCTACAACAGCAGCATAGTGGAACACATAATCAAAATTATACCTTCCAAAAATAGGCACAATATCATTGTATTCGTTAGCATCAGCCTTAATGAATTTAACATTCTCTTTTTGGGGCACTTTAGACAAACTTCCCGTAGAAAGATTATCCACAATAACAATAAAATTATCGTTGTTTTCAGACAGTTTGCTCGCTAAAGCACTGGCAACATTTCCTGCGCCACCGGTTATAAGTATGTTGGTTTTGTTATTCATTATTATATTTTGAGATGTATTAATTCTTTAAGTTGTTTAAATTTTTGACATAATAAAATGGATTCAATAACAATTTCCATTTGCTAACCCTAATAATGTTATTTGCATTATTTGAATTCAGCCTGCCAATTCCGACTTGAGCCAGTTTTAATGCAATTTTATACAAAGTAAATGGATTTTTTATTCCCATCTTTAAAAAATTGGAATATATTTTAGATTCTATGCCATTATACTTCTCCAATTTTTTGGACAACCTATTAGGATCATCATCTTCTCGATATAAGGCTAGTGGTTCTGAAACGTAAAAGAGTTTATGTTTAAAAAACATACGTTGATAAAAATCAACATCTTCGCCTACTAAAATAGACTCGTCAAATAGAATAGCGTCAAAAACTTTTCTTCTAAATAAAGGTGTTGGTGATTTTATCACCCAAATACCCAAGGCATTCCAAAAAACATTCCCTGATCGATGATGTGCTTTTGATTCGTTAGCTCCTATTATTTCTCCAGTTGGCACATCCTTTCCATCTATAATCAAAGCCGAAGAATGCACACAATCGACATCAACTTTATCTTCTAATATCGCTATTTGCATTGCTATTTTATGAGGTAAGAATAAATCGTCGTCGTCTAAAAATGCTATAAAATCGCCTTTAGCAACCGAAACCCCAAAATTTCTTGACGACGAAAGTCCGCCATTAGGTTTAAAATGATACTTACATTGCGGGTATTTTGAACAAATCTTTTCAGCATAATTACTCTTAGAGCCGTCATCAACCACAATAATTTCGATGTTTTTATAGGTTTGATTTACTACCGATTGTATAGCCGAATCCAGATAAGTTTCTCTATTATAAGTAGTAATAACAACACTAACTAAGGTATTATTTTCCATTGAAAAGCTTTTTGATTACCAAAGGAATTAATTTTTGAAAATACAGCTTTTTTAATTCTTTATTATTTTCAAACACCTTTACATTGAATACTTCTTCTTTATTTTTCCAAAGATAATTATTAAAATAATAGGTTATAAAATTGGAGTATTTATCGGGGAAATTATAGTATTTTAAGTAAAAAACCAATTCTTTATAGGTCCCAATTAATTGTTTTCCAGATGAGATTTTAGTGGTAGTAGAATCTTCATGTCGTCTAAAATAATTTCGTTTTTTATTTAAAAAGGCAAATGATGCATTTTGGAGTAAAAAAGTCCAAAGAAATAAATCAGAACATTGCCTGTGAATAAATACTTCGTGTGGAATTTCACCCTTAGGTTTTCTAAAAACAACCGAACTTCCATTGGTTATGTAGGTATTAAAAGGCATTTTATCTACAAAGACCGATCCTTCAAATACTTTATATTCACCCTCTTTTACGGCTAAATCTTTGGTTCGCCTGTCGGAATTTAAGAGGAATTGTTTATTAACATCTACATAATTACTAGCACAAAACACCAAAGCACAATTTTTATGTTGTTCTAGAACTGCAATTTGTTCTTCAAGAAAATTTACATCTGAGTAATCATCGGTTTCAGCAATCCAAACATACTCCGAATCGGCTAAAGCAATTCCTTTTTCCCATGAAAAATAACCACTTTTAGAATTTACTTCATTAACAATAAAATATTTAATCTTAGTTTTATTTTGATTTACAAAATCGGTTAAAATTTCCAAACTACCATCTGTAGACCTATCATCAATAATGATTAATTCCCAATCTTTAAAGGTTTGATTAACAATAGAATTCAATCGGTCCGATAAAAAGGCTCCATGGTTGTAGGAAGGAAGTATGATGGAAACTTTTGGCATTATTTTTTATTTTAACGACTTTGAAATTTAAGTGTACTATTATAACAAAAGTAACTGCTTATTTATGATTTAAATAACAGAATTATGTTTCGCATGCGTGTCATACCAACCTGGTATAGGCTGTTTAGTGAAGATTTTCAATACTTTAAAAGCAATCTTACGCAGAAATTTATTGGTTATTTTACCATTGTCACCAAACAGTTTATAGCCCATAAAAATCCATTTATAGTGCTGGATTGCGGTAGTATAATTGACCCAATTTTTAGGTAAATCTTTACCAAACAATCCGGTTGCTCCTGCTTTGAATTCGTAATTTATATATCGACCTTCTTCCGTGTTAATCGGTTCTTTTTGATTTCCAATATTTTGTTGATTGACAATTTTAAAAGTATCAAATCCATTTTTAGTGAATAATCCAAACTCTTCTTCTAATTCTTTAAAGGAAACTTTTTCAGATTCTATGGAAATGTAGCTTGGTTTTTGTTGAAAATGAAGTAAAGATTTTAAACAAACCCGGTCCATTCCTTCAATATCAATTTTTAAATAGTATGGAATTCCGTATTTCTCCAAACATTCCTTAAAATTAACTTTTCGAACTTCAACAATTTCATTTTCGGTGCCTTTTTTCTCATTTCGTTTTGCCCAATTACTGTCGATGGTACCCCAAACACTCATGTTTATATTTCTGTAGAAAAGAATATTGGGATTGGTACTATCCGAATCAAATTCAGGATCAATTATGGCACCTTCGACAATAATTAGTTTTTCCTCTTTAATTTCATTGGCAAATTTGTTTTCACAAAACTTTACTAATTCGGGATTGGCTTCAAAGGCAACTACATGAAATCCTTTTTTTAAATAGAAATCCGTATCTTCACCTTTATGCATCCCGACATCAAACACCACTTTTATATCTTTATTCATGCTTATTTAGTATTTTGTTCCAACAATCGACTATTGTTTTTTCTTCCATTTCCATGCTGTATTCTTTAAGAATAAATTGTGAAGCTTTCCTTCCTTTTTCAATAAAAGGCTTGTTATCACTTTCATATTCTTTAATTACTTTTTCAAGTGTTTTTGCAAAGGCTAATACATCTCTATCTTCAACAGGATAACAAAAATCTTCTTTGAAAAATTCTTTTCCGCCTTTACCAGAATACCCAACTACAATACAACCGCATGCCATAGCTTCTGCAGGAGGCATTCCGAAACCTTCATTGATACTAAAGCTTAAAAACAAAGCACATTCTCTAAGATTATGAGCCACTTGTTGTTCGTTCATATTGTGAATTTCAACCAATTCCCAATGTTCTAATACGCCTCTAAATTTTAAGATATTAATTACTTGAACTAAGTCAACTCTTAACCTTCTGGGCATGAAAGCTATTTTCTTTTTTTTACTTTCTGTTGGGTAAAAATTCTTAGAATCTATACCATATCGTACTCGTTCCACCTTCATTTGTGGAAACACATAACTGATATACTGCTTAGCATCTTCAGAATTTACAATTGTGGCAATTAACTCTTTATTTAAATAAGGAGTAGTACTATTTTCTAGATTTAAATCGTGATGAAAAAAGGTTTGATAAGCACCTTGGTTGTAAATTATTTTTTTATTTCCTTTTAAAAGTTCTGCAATATTTGGCCCGTATACTTCTGGGAAAACAAAAATATCAGAGTTTTGTATTTGAATATCTGCACTTGTATCAATTCTAAAAGATTTAATTTTTTTTGCAATTTTTTTTAAACTGAATTTTAAAAACTGTACTAAATTATGCGGTTTCTGATCTACTTTAATTAATTTTTCCAAATCATTCAAAATAGTATAATGGTATGCAACCTTAGTATTATTAGAAAACCAAGTGCATTTAAAACCACACATTTTATGTAAAATATAAGCATTAAACCCGTTATTATTTAACACATCAACTTGCCTGTAGAGTTGTTTAATTCCGCCTGTTGGAGTGTTAATATCGGGAGTAATAAAGAAAATTCTATCTTGCTTCATAGAGACACATCTTATTTATTGTAAAAATTCACATCAAAATCGATGTATAATTTACTTTCTTCTACTGGTACATTTCTACCAGTATTATAATAATCGCCATCCATAACTTCAAAATATATAGCATTTTGAAGCCAATCGGCTCTTCTGCGATCTACATAAATATCGGTACTGATGTAATAACCTCCTTGATTCAGTATTAATTTATCAATTTTAAAAATTACTTTATTAAAATTTTGAATTACTGGTTTCTCATAAATTGAGTCACTCAACCATATCAATCGCTGCCCAAGGTTATCATCGATTTTTAAATCAAATCTAAATTTTGATGTATCAATTTGATCCGGATTATCAATATCAAATTCGATGTGAAAAGGTTGCCCAAGTTGCGGTTCTAAAGATTTATTTTCTCCGTAAATAGTAGCATTTACAATTTTAACTTTACCCGTTCCGCTTCGTTGTTGGTAGTCTTTCAAAGACTTAATGTTAGCACTATTTTTGAGGTATTCTTGAATGGATTTATCAGAAGCGCCTTGAAAAGCAATTTGTCCATTGTCTAATACAATACCTTTATTGCACAAATTTTGAACAGCCGCCATGTTGTGACTTACAAACAACACTGTTCTACCTTCACCTTTAGAAATATCACCCATTTTACCCAAACATTTCTTTTGGAATTCGGCATCTCCAACCGCTAAAACCTCGTCAACAATAAGAATCTCACTTTCTAAATGAGCCGCAACTGCAAAAGCCAAGCGCACATACATGCCCGAAGAATATCTCTTTACTGGAGTATCAATATAACGTTCAACTCCTGAAAAATCGATTATTTCATCGAGTTTTCTTGTAATTTCTTTTTTGCGCATTCCAAGAATAGCTCCATTGAGGTAAATATTTTCCCTCCCTGAAAGTTCGGGATGAAAGCCAGTACCTACTTCTAGTAAACTAGCAATTCTTCCTTTCACTTTAATTTCTCCGGTTGTAGGACTTGTAACTCGAGAAAGTAATTTTAACAATGTACTTTTTCCGGCACCATTTTTTCCAATTACACCCACAGCATCACCTTGATTGATTTCAAAATTGATGTCTTTTAAAGACCAAACTATATTGCTAGCGCCTTTTTTACTTCGATCATTAGTTTCACCTATTTTTAAAAAAGGATCTTCTTTTCTTAAAATTTTTGTTTGCCAAAAACGATCAATATCTTTAGATAAAGTTCCAGAACCAATTTGTCCAATTTGGTAGGCTTTTGATAGATTTTCAACTTTTATAATTGGCTTACTCATTAGATGGTATCTACGAAGTTTTTCTCCGTTTTATTAAAAATTAACACTCCTAAAAACAAAAACACAAAAGTCATAAGTATTGAATAACTAATACTTTCTAATGAGAATTCGCCTTTACCCAAAAAAGCATATCTAAAGGCCTCAATAATTCCGGTCATTGGATTGAGATTTACCCATTTACTATATCCCTTCTCTTCGGCATAACTTAATGGATAGATAACGGTTGTAGCATACATTAGTAGTTGTACGCCAAAAGAAACTAAAAAAGTCAAATCTTTATATTTGGTAGTAATCGCAGTAATAATTAGTCCTAATCCTAACCCTAACAAAGCCATAAGAATCACTAAAATTGGAAAAAATAGAATGGCAGGTGTGATATGAAAACTCGCCCCATCTTTTGGAAACAAATAAAAATATAACATCATAAAAAAGAACAAAATCAATTGAACTCCAAACCTAACCAAGTTACTCACCACTATACTTAGGGGCATAATTAATCTTGGAAAATAGACTTTACCAAAAATACTTGCATTATCTTTAAAAACGGTACTGGTTTTAACCAAGCAATCAGAGAAGTAATTCCAAGAAGTAATTCCGGCCAAATAAAACAAGGGTTTGGGTAATCCATCAGCACTTATTCCAGCTAAATTTCCAAAAACAAACGTAAAAACAATGGTGGTAAATATGGGTTGTATAAAAAACCAAAGAGGCCCAAGTATGGTTTGTTTATAAAAACTCACGAAGTCTCTTTTTACAAACATGTATAACAAGTCTCTATAACGCCAAAGGTCTTTAAAATTAACATCAAAAAGAGACGAATGCCCTTTTATGACTAAATCCCAATCGTTTGATTCTTCGGTAGATTTCATTTAATTGTATCGAAAAGTTTATGTTAAATAGGCTTTGAAGTAAGCCGATTTTAAAAAAAACAAATATAGTAATTTAACATAATTCTATTTCGTTAAACTTTGTTTTAATTTATATTTGTTACCTTGTGTAAAAAATAAACCTATTTTGCTTTTCTTTACTAAAAATAAGACCTCTTTAAGAGATATTATACCTTCGGGATATGTTGACATACATTCGCATTTACTTCCAAAAATTGATGATGGAAGCAAGTCGATTGAAGACACTTTAGAACTAATTACTGTGTTAAAAGAATTTGGATTTCACGAATTCATTACCACTCCGCATGTAATGCATCACGTTTGGGAAAATTCAAGAACAATTATAGAAGAAAACCATCAAAACACTACTGCTCAATTACTATCAAACGGTATTAATAATTCATTCCAAGTCGCTGCAGAATATATGTTGGATGATAATTTTAATAAACTATTTCAAAACGAAAAACTTTTAACTTTAAAAGAAAATTATGTTTTAATTGAAATGTCTTATTTAAATCCGCCTTTACAACTTTTTGACATATTATTTGATTTACAGGTAGCAGGATATCAGCCTATTTTAGCCCATCCTGAACGTTATAATTTTTACCATCATTCCCTTGAAGATTATAAAAAATTGAAACGTGCTGGTTGTTTATTTCAGTTAAATTTATTGTCCTGTGCGGGATATTATGGCGTCAATGTTTCTAAAACAGCCGATTATTTATTGAAAAATAATTTTATCGATTATGTAGGATCCGATGTGCATCACACTAAACATGTAGAGTTCTTTAATAAAAAAATTGTCTTGAAAAACCTCGATGCTTTAAAAGAGGTAATTCAAAACAATTTGTTTTTTAAATTGTAGTATTATTTATTTTTCAGAAAAATAGCTTTTAGTTTATCTATTAGCGATTGTTTCTTTTCTTCCACTCCATAACCATAACCGTAGCCATAACCGTAACCATATCCGTAACCATATCCGTAAGAAGACTGTTTTATTTCAGTATCGTTTAACAAAATGGACATATTAGGCAGTTTATTATCTTTGTATAATGTTTCTGCAAATTTCAACATTCTTTTATCTAAGTAATTAGCTCTCATGACATATACAAATGAATCGGCATTTTTAGCAATTAAGAACGTATCAGTCACAACACTAACTGGAGCTGTATCGACAACTATGTAATCAAATTGTGATTTCAACTCTTCAAACATCAGAGTCAGTTTGTGATTCATAAGTAACTCAACTGGATTTGGTGGAATTACTCCCGATGGCAAGGCATAGAAATTAGTAAAATCTTTAACTTTAACAATGTAATCTAAGATACTATCGTTAGGTTTAGCTAAGTAATTTGTAAGACCTTTAGAAGGCAAGTCGATGTATTGATCTAATTTTGGATTTCTAATATCCAGCCCAATAACTAAGACTTTCTTACCCGACAATGCTATTGTTGTAGCCAGATTGATCGCACAAAACGTTTTTCCTTCTTTAGGAATAGACGATGTTATAAATATTGTTTTACATTTATTTTCTGGCACATTCGCCAACATAAATTCTAGATTAGTTCGGATCATTCTAATCGCTTCCGCAGAACTCGATCGACTATTCGATTTAATAATTTCTTCATTTGAGGTCGATTTTGGCAAATCACCTAAGAAAGGAATAGATACATTTCCTTCAATATCTTGTCTGTATTTTATTTTGGTATCAAACAACTGAATTAAATAAATACACAAAATTGGAATTAACATTCCTAATACAAAAGCACCTAAATAAAATACATTTCTATTGGGAGAAATAGGCCCTGTTACATAAGCATAATCAATAATCTTTGCTTTTGGTGATGTCACTGCTAGCGAGATTGCCGTTTCTTCTCTTTTTTGCAATAGATATAAAAACAAGGATTGCTTAATTCCTTTTTGCCTATCAATACCATTATAAATTCTTTCGTGGGTAGGAACACGTCCTACTTTACCATCAAAAATTCGTTTTTGGTTTAATAGTTCTTGTTTGTTAATATTCAAATCGGCCGCTCTACTTTTCAAACTTTCAATAATATTAGTTTTCAAAGCCGTGAGCCTCACATCTATATTTTCAACTCTAGGATTTTTGTCTTTAGCACTGTTGGTGATTTTTTTTCTTTCCAGAATTAATGCATTATACATTTGTATGTACTCACCAGACGTCTCCGTAGAATTAATAATGTCAGTTGGAATCAATTCAAATTGTTTAACACGCTCAACTTCATTAAGCATGAATTGACCCACCTTTAACTGGGTTTCAATTGCAATTAACGATTTATCATAATCTTCAGCTTTGCTCAAATTAATTTCAGCATCACCTTGTAAATCTGTTAATCGATTTTGTTTTTTATAATTTTCAGCTTCCGATTCAACGTCATCCAACTCTTTAGAAATAATTTCTAACCTTTGATCGATAAAATCTTTGGTGTTATTGGCGACCAAATTTCTATCGGTTATCGCATCTTCGTTGTATTGTTTCACTAATACATTAAGAAAGTCAACACCTCTTTCTGAAATTTCATCATTTATAGACAAACTGATAACATTTGTTTTTTCTTGCGATGTGGCTACCAGTTTAGAAGAAAAACTTAAAGCTCTACTTTCTAATTTATATTTTATAAAATGAATATCGATTTCATCCAATTTCTTCACTTCCTTGTTAAGAAAAACAGAAAAAAGGCCTAGCGAAGATTTTATTTTTTGACCAAATCGATATTTCAACTTGCTGCTTTTAGCATCATTTGAAAGGTAAAAATAGTTTCTATCAATTACACTTATTACAAATGAAGTATCTTTTTGATAATAATTCTCATCCTTATTGAAGAAGAGCACTTTAACTGGCGATGTCTTGTACATTTCTCTAAATACAACTCTTCCTTCGCTAAAATAAGCAGTTTCCAAATCCAATTCTTTAACTACATTTTGAGCTAAAGTTCTCGATTTTAAAACAGCTATTTCATTTTCAACGTTACTTTTCCCTGAAAATATATTTAGGTCGCTAAAGGCTGAAAGTTCACTTGTTCCTCCTTTTTTCTCATCTTTAATTAATATAGAAGAAGCAACTCCATATTGAGGAATGTAATACCTTAAATAAAGATGTACTAATGAAAGGGAAGCAATTACAAGAATCAAAAATAATTTCCAATATCTTAGATAATTAAAGACTTGCTCTTTAATATTAAACTCGTTATGAGCATGATTTGACTCTCCAACTGGTAGTGGCGTATTCTGCATATTTATTTTAATATTAATACAATAGTCAATCCAAGACCAAGTAATGAAACAATTGAAGCGAAATTAGTACCAAACGTTGCCGACCCTACTTTTGCGTTACTAGGTTCTACATATACAACATCATTTTGATCTAAATAATAGAACGGAGAATTGACAAAATCTGCTTTGGTAATATCAATTCGGTTGTAGGTTTTTATTCCTTGATAATCTCTAACTATCAAAATATTCTCTCTTTTTCCAAATATCGTCAAATCTCCTGCTTTCGCCAAAGCATCAACCAGAGTAATTCTTTGACTGTCAGATGTGATTGTTCCTGGCTTTACAACTTCTCCTAAAACCGAAACTTTAAAATTAACAATGCGAATGTTAATTACTGGATCTTTAATGTAAAGTGCCAACTTTTTCTTTAAAACTTCTTTAAGATTGATTATTGAATATCCGGCAACAGTTATTGTTCCTATTACTGGAAACTCAATATTTCCGTTATTATCTACAAGATACGTTTGTTTTTGAATCAAAAAATTACTGGCAGTAGTGTTGTTGTCTTTTTTTTCGTCTACACCAAGAGTTTCTAGATTAAATGGTGCTGATGCTTCTGGTTCAAAAGAAGAAACATTGATATACAGCATATCATCATTCTGAATTATTGGCTCATAGTTATTGGAAGTATTATTAAAATTTTGATTGCCTTGAAAATATACAATTTTCTTTTTTGAAACACAAGACGTAACCAAGATTAGTAATAATAAGTAGACAAAATACTTTTTCATTTATTTTTTAATTTTTACAAATATATTAAAGACTTTTAAATAAAGCTTTATTTCGAGGCAGTATTAGTTTAGGTTAGTTAACATCTAGCGTTTGAAAAATTGAATTTAAGCTTTTAAATTCTGGCACTATGGCTTTCATTTTTGATACTAATTTTTCTAAATCACCCGAAGAAGCTATTACAATAAGCTCTTCTACACTTTGATTTACTACAATAAATTCATCACAAACTTCAACTGCAATCATAATTTTTTCATGATGAGTTGCCAAATTTTTAGCTGAATCATTTAAAAGTTCTTCGTATAATTTTTCACCAGGACGTAGTCCTACAATTTTTATTTTTATTTCCTTTTCAGGAATGAAACCTGCCAATCGAATCATCTTTTTGGCCAAATCAATAATTTTGACTGGTTTTCCCATATCAAAAATAAAAATTTCTCCTCCATCTCCCATCGAACAAGCTTCTAAAACCAGCTGACAAGCTTCAGGTATGGTCATAAAATACCGAATAATTTCTGGATGAGTTATCGTTATGGGTCCGCCTTCCAATATCTGTTTGGTAAACAAGGGCACAACCGAACCATTAGAACCTAATACATTTCCGAAACGAGTAGTTATGAATTTGGTGTACCGCTCAGAGTTGTTTTTTTTATGTTTAAAATGTTTTGACTGAACATACATTTCAGCAATTCGTTTACTGGCACCCATAATACTACTAGGGTTGACAGCCTTATCGGTAGACACCATAACAAATCGCTCCACATGGTATTTATTTGATAAATCAGCAACATTTTTTGTCCCCAAAACATTGGTAAAAATGGCTTGAGCTGGATTTTCTTCCATCATCGGAACGTGCTTATATGCAGCGGCATGATAGACTACGTCGGGCCTATAAGTATTAAAAATTGTATCTAAATTCTCATAATTTCGAACATCGGCAATAACATTGATTACTGCGACAGAGAGATTCATCCCATTGATTTCAAGGGATAATGAATTAAGAGGTGTCTCTGCTTGATCTAAAATAATAATCTTACTTGGATTAAAATGCAATACTTGTCTGACAATTTCACTTCCTATAGAACCTGCTGCTCCAGTAACTAAAATAGATTTTCCATTTAGTTTTGCAGAAATAGACTCGGTATTCAATACGATAGGTTTACGTTCCAACAAGTCTAAAATATCAAAACTCTTGATGTTTTTAGTGATTTCTTTTTGGTCATCCCAATCGGAAACAACAGGCAGTGTATACACTTTAAAACCATACTCTATACACTCATCTACCAATACTGATCGCTCTTCTTTGGTCAAACTTTTATCGGCAATGATTAATGCTTCAACTTTTTTGGAACGCATTAAAACGGGTATGCTTTTTTTGATTTGGAAAATAGGTAGATTCAAAATCCTTTTGGTCGAATTCTGATTGAATTTATCAATAAAACCAACCAATTTAAACCTGCCCAATTCCTCTGCATTTAAAGCGTTAGCTACTGCCGAAGCATTGGCATCTGTTCCATAGATTATAGCTGTAGTCTTTTTCGTAGTATTGGCATTTTTAAACAACAGTTCAAATATTTGTTTTACTATTATTCTATAAAAAAACAAAAAACTAAACGATAAAACAGCACTAATAAAGGCTCCAGTAGTTAAATAAACTTTGGGTTTGTCTAATAATATTACAAAAAAGTTTAAAATTAACAATACAGCAAACGTAGAGAATTGTGAAAAGAACAATTTCAGCGCGTCTATGTAAGAAGAATGTCTAATAATACCTGAATACGTTCGATAAATCCAGAAAAAAAAGACATTTACAAAGACTTCAAATGTGATAGCAAAAGGAATATGTTCTTTTGGAATGTAATTCAATCGAAGTCCTTGAAATAAAAAATACGTCAAAATACCCGAGAATAAAACAACTGACAAATCAATTAGTAGTATAATCCATCGGGGCAAATAACTTAAATTTCTAAAACTAAATTCAGTATTTACATCTGAAAAAGTTTTAATTAAATCCAAAAACAAATTATTTCGAGTAGGTTGATTCAAAGCGTATTTATTTTCAATGGAGTAAAAATAACTAAAAAAAAGTTCTTAAAAAAAACTTAAAATTCTTTTAAGCTAATTTTTATTCTTTCTTTGTCTTCATGTGACAAGTTAGATCCTGAAGGCAAACACAAACCAACATCAAATAAATGTGCTGCTATGCTTCCTCCATAATAAGGAGCCGATTGAAATATGGGTTGTAAATGCATTGGTTTCCACAACGGACGACTTTCTATGGTATTTTTTTCGAGCAACAACCTCATGTCTTCTCGAGATTTACCTTGTTTGTCACTATCAATAGTAATAGCCGTCAACCAATGATTGGAATAAAAATTAGTATCAGGTTCTGAAAAAACAGAAATCGCATCATTAGAAGAAAAAAGGGCTACATAAAATTCGTGCATAGCTCTTCTTTTTTCAATATGATCGTCTAAAACCTCCATTTGTCCTCTACCTATTCCGGCACAGATATTACTCATTCTATAATTATATCCTATTTCACTGTGCTGGTAATGTGGTGCAGCATCACGAGCTTGAGTGGCTAAAAAAACAGCTT
The DNA here is from genome assembly GCF_057809695.1 of Flavobacterium sp. FG139. NCBI lineage: Bacteria > Pseudomonadati > Bacteroidota > Flavobacteriia > Flavobacteriales > Flavobacteriaceae > Flavobacterium > Flavobacterium sp. FG139. The sequence goes on along the minus strand of NZ_JBMDKL010000005.1, from coordinate 129,277 downwards.
TTTCTTGAAGCTCTTTGGTTTTCGTAACAATAGCTCCACCTCCAGAAGTCGTGATAATTTTATTTCCATTGAACGACAATATCCCAATATCGCCAAAGGTGCCGCATTTTTGGTTTTTGTAAGAACTTCCCAAGGCTTCGGCACTATCTTCTAAAATGGGAATCTCATATCGATCAGCTATACTTCGAATTTCATCTACTTTAAAAGGCATACCATATAAGTGTACCGCGATTATCGCTTTTGGCCTTTTACCTTTAGAAATTCTGTCTTTTATTGCTTCTTCAAGGGCATTCGGACAAATATTCCAAGTTTGGGATTCGCTATCAACAAAAACCGGAGTTGCTCCTAAATATACAATGGGATTCGCAGAAGCAGAAAAAGTCATGCTCTGACAAATCACCTCATCACCAGCTTGAACGCCTAATAAAATTAGACCTAAATGAATCGCTGCCGTTCCCGAACTCAAAGCTCCAACAAAAACATTCTGGTTGAGATATTGTTCCAAATCGTTTTCAAAACCAGTAACATTGGGTCCTAACGGCGCTACCCAATTGGCATCAAAAGCTCCTTTAATATAATGTTGTTCGTTTCCTCCCATATGTGGAGAAGAAAGCCAAATTTTAGACATGTTCATTATTGTTTGTATTTTATTATTTTACCTGGATTACCAACTACTACTGCAAAATCTGGAACATCTTTAATAATAACTGCTCCAGCACCAATAGTAGCCCATTTTCCAATAGTTATTCCTTGAATTACAGTAGCTCCAATACCGATATGAGTTCCTTCACCTACCTTCACATTACCGGCTAACGAAGCTCCTGGAGATATATGTGCAAAATCATCAATAACACAATCGTGATCAATGATGGCTCCTGTATTAACAATAGCATGCTTTCCTATGCTAACTTCTGGATTTAAAACAGCACCTGCCATGATTACGGTGCCTTCACCAACAACAACACTTTTAGAAAGTATCGCTGTGGGATGAATTGCTGTAGGGTAATTCACTTTTATTTGACTCGATATAGTTTGTCGAACCCGATTGTTACCTATTGAAATGATCATGTTCTGAATCGTACTGAGATCAAATTCGGAAGAGAAAACAACTGGTATTCCAAGAACATGCTCAAATTTAGGATGATCATCAATAATTGCGGTGATATTTACCGAACTGGCAAGCAAAATATCAACAATCACTTTTCCATGACCGCTAGCCCCATAAAGTAATATGTTATTTTCCATCAAACGGTTCTATAGTTGCTGCATTTTCTGCATTAATTCCATCACTTTTTAAGACCTTGAATATTGTTTTAATTAGAATTTTTACATCCAATAAAAACGAAACATGATCGACATACCAAACATCATATTCAAATTTTTTATCCCATGAAATGGCATTTCTTCCATTAACCTGTGCCCATCCTGTAATACCCGGTTTCACATCGTGTCTTCGCATCTGAAATGCATTATACAAATGTAAATAATGGGTTAATAAAGGCCTCGGCCCTATCAAACTCATGTCGCCTTTTAAAACATTAAACAACTGTGGAATCTCATCTAATGAAGTTTTACGAACAAAACTTCCAACTCGTGTGAGTCGTTCGGCATCAGACAACAAGATTCCAGAAGCATCTTTTTTGTCGTTCATGGTTTTAAATTTGACAATCTTAAAAACCTTACCTTTTTTGCCTGGACGAGGTTGAACAAAAAAAGGCTTTCCTTCATTTGCAATACCTAAAAACAAGGTTACTAACAAGAAAATCGGAGATAAAATTATCAAACCGAGTAGCGCAAAAAGGAAGTCAAAAGTTGGTTTCAGTACAGAAGTATACATTAAAAACATTTTTGTAAAAATAGTTATTTTTTTGAATACGAACTACAAATACTTAGAATTACATTATGATTTTACAAGGCTTTTTCATACTCATCCACCAGTGCTTCCCAAACAATCTTTTGCTCGTATAATGCTACTATCTGTGGTCTTGAATTGACTTTTAGAGCGTGGTAAAAATTGGCATCATTATATACTAATTGCATCGCATTGAGTATGGCAACACTATCTTTTACTGGAATAATGATTCCGTTTTTAGCGTCCTGAATTATTTCGTTACAACCATTAATGTCCGAAACTATGCTAGGTAAATTCATCGCTCCAGCTTGCAAAACTACATTGGGAAATCCTTCGCGATAACTCGGAAAAACGAGACAATTAGAAACTGCCAAATAAGGTCGAATGTCGTTTTGAAAACCAACTGAAACTATAGACCCATTGGATTCTATAGCTTGTACTGTTGACTCTTTCAATGGATCTAAATCAGATTCAAACGGGCCTACCAACAGCAACTTAACGGCTTTATTATTGTGAGACAACACCTCAAAAGCTTCAATCAATTCGTTGATGCCTTTATCTTTTACCAATCTTCCCACAAATACAAACACAAAATCGGTTTCCAAAAAGTCGAGCTCTTTCCTTAAAGTTTCTTTTTCAATTTCTGAAACGGAGTTGGGATGAAAATAATCCACATCTATTCCGTTAACATTTCCGTTAGCAATGATGTGCAAAGGTTTTTTTGTAATTTTATAATGGATCAAATCATTCTTCACCCCATTTCCCTCAGGATAAATCGTTGTGGCAAAGAAGCACACTAATTTATCCATGGCTATTAAAACACGCTGTAACATTCCTGTTTTACTCGGAAAAATCAAACCTGTAAAAGTATGTATACGCACGGGAACCCCAGCAAAATAGGCTGCCGTCATCGATAGCAATCCTGCTTTTGGTGTTATAGAATGTACGATATAAGGTTTTTCTCTTCGGAATAAAAAATACAATTTTAATAAGGAAACCATATCTTTTATTGGCGAAATACTTCGACTCATTGACACAGCTACGGTTTTGACACCTTCGCGCTTGGCCACCGTTTCTAAATGTGCATCTTGACCCGATACCGCAATTACCTCAAATTTTTGATTCAAATAAGCCAGTTGCCCTTTGAGTAAAATATCTAAGGACATAGCAACAGTAGCGGTACGTATAAGCTTTTTCAAATCTAATATTTTTAAACCAATCGTTCTTTGATATAGTATAACTCCGATATTATTTTGGAAACTAAATGTACTCCAAAAACCTGACAAAAGATGCGTAACACTCTCAATTTTTTGGTTCGAACAAATTGTGTTACTTCAAAATTTGCCTTCATTCGTGAAGCCAAATGAGCTCTTTCGTTTTTCGAAATTTTGGCAAATAACACTAGCGATGTAAAATAATAATAGCCTAAATTGTGTAATAAAAAACGATCTAATGCATTTGTTTTTGACAATTTTGGATACCAATCCTCGATAATTGACATAATGCTGGTAACTCCTTTCACACCAGCGGTTCCGGTAACAGAGTTAGTTTGATTTTTTCTGTAGACATAGAATACCTCATTAACGGCATCGATTGTCGTACAATTTTTAAACACCTTAGTCACCCAGTCGATGTCTTCTGCAATAATTTGAGTCCTAAAAGAAAGATTATTTTGTTTGACAACAGAAGTTTTTACTGTAAAAATCCATGCCGAACCAGGAAATAAAGTCGCATTGATCAAATAATCAATCGTAGCTAAATAATCAAATTTAGAGATTAATTCTAAATTGTAATTCCCTCTAGAAATGGTATACGAATTGGTGGTAACATTATAATTTTTTCCACTGTACAAAACAACATCAGCGGCATTTTGTACTATTTTAGAATGTAATTCCGATAATAAATTTTGGCTTTCAATAAAATCATCGCTGTCTACAAAAATGAGGTATTCGCCAGTTGCGTTTTGGATTCCTTCATTTCTAGCACTCGAAGCACCGCCATTTTCTTTGTCAATAACAATGATGCGTGAGTCATTTTTTTTAAAATCAGTACAAATTTTCAAAGAAGTATCGGTCGAACCATCGTTAATCAACAACAATTCAAAATCTGAAAAAGACTGATTCAAAATTGATTGTACGCACTGACTCAAATACCCTTCAACATTATAAACTGGTATTATGATGCTAAATATTTTTTTTGGAACCATAAAAATAGTCTTTGAATTGGAGTTTGTATTTAAAGCTATTCCACTTGACTTTAAAGTATTGCTTATTGAAGCCACTGCTTTTGTAATGACGGTTAAAGTTAGCTATTGTTATAGGTTCGTTTAGTTCGGTAAAACTATCGTACGAAATCAAAATTCGATTCGGAAACGTGAGATTAAAATGTTCATTCATTTTTCTTTTTTGAAGATGGATGTACAAAAACTCTTTTTTCACAAGCATCCCATTATCAATATGATATCGGTACAAACTACCTTCTTCCCATACAAAAAGTTGCTTTTTTATAGGTTCTAAAGAATAACTGTTGGTTAAAGGGTTATAGGTTGTGAGCCGCATATTGGTGTGATACGAATCAACATCAGCCACTAGATTATCCAGAAAAATTGGAATGTTATTCTCTTGATATAATGAATTAATACTTTTAGTAAACTTTTCATCAAAGGCAAAACCAATGGGATGAGAAAACACTTTTTTATACCGCTCTTCACCAGCAATAGGCAACAGAAATCGTTGATTATTTTGAGTGGTGTTTTTATAAAACGTTAGATGTCCAAAACAAAAAATCTTGTCGAACGTACTTAAGGCATTGAAATCTATCAACGCATTAAAATTTCCCCATAAAATATCAGGATCACAATGTCCCCAATAGTCATAATCTTTCAAATATTCTTGTAAAACATAGCCAAAAGCAGGTCTAAAATCACACAGTTTAAAAGGCGAATCTAAGGCTATTTTAAAATCAAATTTGGATTGAAACAGTTGTTGTATTTCTTCAAAAGATATGGATACAACAGTAACATTACTCGGAAAATTGTAATTGGTTTTATCGTCGGTAAACAAAAGCCACTGCATTGTTGGATTGGCCTTTATGGTATGCAAGTGCAAGTTAAAATAATTGGGAAACTTTCCAAAATAAGGCAAAATAAGAACTGTTTTCATCTATTTTTTCGATTTCAAAAGTTGTTTATTTTTATACTGTGTCAAAAAATACAAACAAATACCAAAGGGCATGGCAACAGTCACCAGCAGTTTGTTTGGATTATTTTTCCAAAAATTAAATTGCTTCAAAATCAAACAAGAATTCACATAATGAATGGCCTGCGTAAATCTAATTTTAAAACTAGGCGCCATGTTCATCATCAACAAGCGTAAATGTTGAAATCCTTTTGGATTTTTAACATATTGTGAGAACATTGTTGCACTGGAGCCATCGGCTAAATATTCTACAATACAAACCGGTTCGTTCAAGATTAAAATAAAATAATCGCGTTCTATGAAATGCTGTTTGTAATACAAGGAGTAATATTTTTCGCCTTCAAAAACAGGTATTTTGGGGTATTGATTTAAAACTTTAGTAACGGCTATAAACTTTTTATCGCCTTTAATTTGCACCGACTTCTCATTGTTTTCACCATAAAAAATCACCTTACTGCCCCATCCTTTAAAAGATTTTAAATCGTCTGGAAATTTTTCACCAATAATGCTTCCTTGTTTATCAATATCTAAAGCATAAATTCCACCACAATTTTCTGTTTTGTTTTTAGACCAAAAATCAAGAATTTTCTCTATTCCGTCATCGGTCATCATATCATCCGAATCAATACACACGCTCAATTCTGTTTTTAGATGATCGTAGGCGGTATTGTGTGCCGTATGCATGCCGCCATTTTCCTTATAAACATAGGTGATTTCAACTTTATTTTCGGCAATCCAACTTTGAACTAAAACGTCGGTTTGGTCGGAGGAACCATCATCAATGATCAACCAACAAAAATCGGTATTGGTTTGACGCACCAAACTTTGATACAAATCACCCAAGCAAAAAGCTCTATTAAAAGTTGGCGTAAAAACGGTAATGGTTTTCATATTTATTTGGCTAACAGTACATTCATGAAAAAAGTAAACGCAAAATACACAAACAAAATTTTACCTATTACTTTGTGTTGCTCTGCAAATAGTTTGTTCCTTAACAAAGGATATATTATAATCACTCCTAACATAAACCAAGAAAGATAGGCTATTCTGTTAGAGAAATTGGATCGAATTACCAAAACCCAAATAGCATTGGCAGCCGTATACATACAAAACAATTGCGTGTAAAAAACATCTTCAAATTTCTTTTTTACAATATAATACCATCCAGCTATTATTCCGGAAGCACTGTACAACAGAAAATCCCATCTAAAACCTACTCTAACACCTTCCAATTGATCCAAATATTTTTGATCTCCAGATAAATATCCGATGGCTCTTTGTTGGTCAATTAATCCGATAGAAAGAAAGAAATTTTGAAAATAATTTCCTAAAACTAAAGACAGCGGAATACAAATAATCCAAACAAAAAGGTATTTTTTATAGTCTTTATAAAAAAATGTGAGTCCATAAGCAATACTTGGTATGAGTAAGGATTTATGAATGGAAATTGCCAGTAAAAACCAAAGTAAAACGCTTATTTTTCTCTTTTTAGAAACTCCTAATAAAAAAATAGAACTTGCAATTCCGTTACGAATTCCATTAACGCCATACGTGTAAAAAGAAAATGAAATGACTAAAATGAAAAAGCTATAAAACCAATAATCTTTAAAAACAGAGCGAGAAAAATAATATAACGGCAGCACATAAAGTAACACACAAATAAAGAAAAACAATGACGCTGAGTAATAGTGAGACGATATTTGCATGAATTTCTCAAACAAAAAGTCTTTGTTTTGAATTAAAGGTGACCCATCTCTGTAATGATTGTAATCAATGGCATAATTAGCCATATCGCCAAATGCAAAACTTATTGGTCGTAATCCAAGGAAAAAAATCAAAAAAATTAAGATAATAAAACCTAGATTTTTTTTAGCCGCTAAATTACCCGAATCTTCTAATGCTACACTGTATGATTTACTCAATACAACAAGCATAAAACAAAGTAATACTATGTTAAAAAAGAGGCTGTAGTATAAAGTAGGTACTAGTGTATTCAAGGGGTTTTTCTATTTTATTAATCAAAACTAATGAATTTCAATCAAATATTTGGATGAAATTCTTTTTAAATCAAATTTATCTAGAAGTATATTTTTGGCAGAAATTAATCGGTTTTGGTATTGGGCATCCTTCATTACAGCATGCAATGCAGAAGCAAATATAGACTCTTCATCGGTAAAATCATCATTTTCAGGAAATAACAAACTTCCTTTAAAAAAATTAGGCGTAATGATACCGCTTTCTGTTTCGATATAATTTTGTACTTCTTTTTTTTCATTGACGCTCATCAATTCAACTATGCCGCCAGTACAATTAGAGGAAACTATTGGCGTTTCGGTAGCAATGGCTTCTACAATTACGTTGGGAGTGCCCTCATAGTAAGATGATAATGCTAAAACAGAAGCTTTTTTTAAATACTTATACGGATTTGATTTTCTTCCTAAAAAAGTAACATTTTTTGTAATCTGCAATTTTGCTATCAATGCATCCAAATAATCAGTCATGTGCTGATCGCCATCTCCAATACATACTAACTGGATGGAATTTTCTTCATTTTGTAACAAACTAAACGCTTTTATCAAATGCCAAGGTGCTTTTTGAAGCGATAAACGTCCGAGAAACAAGACTACTTTTTTAGAGAACAATGCCTCTTCAAAAGGAGAATCTAAGGGTTCTTGGGCCAGTAATTCTATTTGTTTGATGTTGTGCGGATTGTAAATCACTTGTAGATTTTTCGGGAACTTATAATTACACTTTTCTAACAAATCTTTTTGAATCGCTTCACTGATACAAACTACTTTATCAAAATAGCGGTACGACGTTTGAAAGGCTTTTTTAAAAACCGAATTCAAGAATGACTTTGAAGTAAACTCAACACTTTTAAGTGCATGAATACTCGCTATTTTAAATTCTTTGGTAAACGTTAAGGAACTGAAAACATTAGCCATATCACCAAAAGCTATAGAATGTGTAATCTGATTTTGCTTGATAATTTTTCGAAGAATAAATGGAATTTTGATATAAAACCAAAATCGTTTCAAGAAAGACATTTCATTAAAATCGATGGTTGAAAGTGCTATTTCGTCAGCTCCGAAATGAATAATATCCGATTGCAGTTGGATTATTTTAACGGCTTTAACTTCATAACCATCTTCTCTATATTGATTATAAAAATTAAGAGCCAAACGCTCCATTCCGCCCACACTTCCGTAAGGCATAATTAAAAGAATCTTTCTCATTGCTGCAGCTCTTTAAAAAGTTTATCCCACTGTGGCATTACATATTCTGGTAAAAATCGCTTGACATTTTCTTTGGCTTTCGCTCCCATTTCCATTCGCAACTTTTGATTTTCTATGAGTTGCAGTACTTTTTCTGCAAATAATTGAGCATTTCCATTTTCAACTAAAAAACCATCTTCATTGTTTTTAATTATTTCACTAGGACCGCAAGGACAATCAAACGAAACACAAGGGACACCGCAGGCCATCGCCTCAATTAGAACCATTCCAAAACCTTCAAATCTTGAAGAAAAAGCAAAAATATCCGAGGCTAAAAATTGTTCTTTTATATTCTTTACCGGTTTATAAAAATGAACCGATTTTTCAATATTCAATTGTTTGGCTTGCTCCATCAAGTTTCCAGAAACTTCAAATTCACCATAAATAATCAATTCCCAATCGGAGTGTTTATCATGCACTATTTTCCAGGAATTGAGCAAGCGATCGTATCCTTTCTGAACGCCTTGCTTGCCTACTGCTATTACCTTTTTATTTTGTAAATTGGATGATTCCTCTGGATAAAACGATAGCGGATTTGGAATGATGGTTATATTCTTTAGATTCCATTCGGCAATATTATCTTGCGTAAGCACTACAAAACGATCAAAACTTTTGGCCAAATAATTCATGCATAAAAATTTAACCGCAGTGCTAGTTTTTTTAACAAAAGAAGGATTAATTCCCAATTCTATTATTTTAGAAACATGACGCTCATAAATAATGGGTGTTTTTCCAGAAAGTAATTTGGGTACAAAAAAGCCTTTTAATCCATCATCACAAACAGAAATCACATCCGGTTTGACTTGTTTGACTACTGTTTTTATTCCAGAAACATACTGCTTAATATAGTTCAATGGATTTCCAAACACGGCAATAGAATGCAATGTAATTTTAGAACTAAATTCATAAAATAATGGTACATTTTTATGATTGAGTACTACAATATGAACCTCATACCCCAATACCTCAGCAAGATAACTGGCTTTAATAGCCAAGACCCGTTCTAGTCCGCCGGCACCGTTAATGGCATTAGTGATGTAGAGTAATTTCATAATTATTTGGTACGTTTAGAAATAACAGAAAAAACAACCGATTGCAGATAGCGCAATTCATCTGTAGATTTAAAAAACAAAAATATACACAGGTTTGGAACGATAAGGCACAAGATAATTTTAATTCCGAAATTTATAGACAATTCAAAAGATAAATAGCTCGTTAAAAAGCTAATAATTAAAAAAGCGACAGCCAATACAACTATATAGAGTAGGTATTTTTTCAAATATTCAATTGGATTTTTCTTTAATCCTAATTTAAAAACAATATAAGGATCATACCAGGCATTAGTGACTAAACGAGCCATTGCCGTTGCAATAAGAATTCCTAACAGCCCGAGTTCTTTTCCTAAAACAAAAGAAAAAACAAGATTGATGATTGCCGTGAGGATCACTAGATACTGACCTTGTTTAAAAAATCCAAAAGTAGATTTATACGTCCAAACTGCGCTTTGCATTCCGTACATGTAAAAATTAAATGTTAAAGCCAGAACAATTGGAAAGGACAAAATAAATTTAGTCCCAATCCAAATGGTAATAAAGTCATTCATAAGCACCATAATGCCAACTGAAAAGAATCCGTAAACCCAAAAATTTGCAAAATTAATGGCGTTAAATACCGAAGTTCTTTTTTCAATATCTTCGGTTACATTAACATTGGCAATACTTCCCGTAAGCCCAGCAAAAACCTGAACGATAAGTCCAGAAGCTAATCCGATGAGCAAATTATAATTAGACAATAACCCTACCATAGCAAGACCCGAAAAATAATTCAAAATTAAGTTATCCGTACTATTTACCAATAAACCTCCTACTTTAACCAAAGCCGTAGATTTTACATTAGAATAAATACTTTTCTTAATGGTCTCGTCTACTTTCTCATTCTTATATTTCTTTAAAAAAGGATAATGTTTATTAATAAGCATAGAAACAACCAAGTTTCCAGAAAGTTGAAAGAAAGACTGTACGATTAGGTATAAAATAAAATTTTTGAAAACAATTAACAATACGATTTGAACTATATTCTGAATTATAAAAACCAAGGTATTGTATTTGGAAACAATATAACTTCTTTGATCGGCATGAAACAAAGAAAGCTTGTAATAGAAAAAATAACTCGAAACCGTATTGAAAAGAAATAATAGATAAATCACATTCAAGTCTCTGGCAACGGCAACGGATGGATTTTGAACAATATCGTGTAAAAAAAACAAAAGTAACAAACCAATACCAGCAACTATTGCTGCAATGGTATGGTAGATTTTACTAAAAAAGTTAAGCAACCCAGCAATTTTTTTTTCATCTTTATCTGCCAATGGCTTGTATAAAGCGTAAAGTATGGCACTTGTAATTCCTAATTCCGTTAGTGACAGTAAGGTGAGAATATTGGTAAAAAGTCCGTTGACCCCAAGATATTCTACCGATAAATATTTAATAAAAACCGTTCTTGTAACAAAACCTAAAACCATTTGAATCACTTGTGCCAAAAGCCCAAATGAAATGTTTTTAATAGAATTTGTCAAACGAGAATCAATATTCATTTTTAATATTTACTGATGATAAACTGGAAAAAAATTATTGTGTGTATAATAGTTTACTGATGGTAAAGCGTTCTCAACACAAAACCTTGAGTGAAAGGCAAACGATCAAAATCACGTGCATAAATTCCGATGGCCTTGGTATCTCCTTGAGAAAAATCGACTACACCATCTCTTCTTGTGACACTTTGCAAATAATCTAATGCTTTTTCAGACGCTTTTTCAGAAATAATTTGAATTTCATTAATTGACGTAGCCTTTGAAAAAAACCAAGCCAAAGTAGCTGTTGCGGAAGAATCTTGCCTGGCTAATTTGTCTAAAATTAACCAGTTATAGCTGCCATTTTCGTTTTGAAAGGAAGCCGCCATTTTTGCAAATTGAACCACACTTTCTGAAAGTTCTTTTTTAAGTTGATGTGTTTCTGGAAGTGCCGACCACGAATCAATCAACCCGATAGCATACCATCCTAAACCTCTTCCCCAACCAAACAAACCTACTGGAATTTTATTTTTTACGTTGTACGTGTGACAAGGTATACTATTTTGAGAAAGCATTCCATAATCATCGTAGGTTTTAATTTGTTTAACGGCCAATTCGACTGCCTCTGGTTGATTAAAATGCAATCCGTAATGGACTAGAAATGGGCAAATAAATCCGATAGTATCTACAAAACGGTAATCGGTATTGTATTTTTTATAAGCAACAGTTCCGTCTTCGCCTTTTAAATTTAAAACCAAGTTATATATTGCTTCAAACGCAGGTTTATACTTATTGTGATCTAGCCAAGGTATGGAAAAAATAGCATATGCTAATATGACACCGTCAATTTCGGTAGGTGCATTTTTCCAGTTTCCGTCGGCTTTTATTTTAGCGTCGAGAAAAGCAGAAATTATAACTTTAGTTGACTCCTTCTTTTCTGTTTTATACTGCTCTATTAAGCCTAATAAAAGTGAAGCTTGTTGCCAATGCTGTATGGCATTTCGACTGTAATTGCCTCGAAGAATATCAATGATTATTAATCGTGAATTATCGGTAAGTTTTATGGTAGGTGTTTTTAACAACCAATGCGAAGTAATGGCACTTATCTTCTTTTTCCAATCTTCTCTATTAGAATACCTTCCTATATGAATACGACTTTGCCAAGTATAAAATTGCGGAAAGAAATCTATTAAAACAACGATCAAAACAATCAGTACAACAAGTATTAAAGTAATTTTACACCACATATCCCATATGATTTTCAAGTTCTTCAGACATTTGCTGTTTCATTTCAGCTGATATTCCGTTTTGAATTAGCCATGTTTTATCATACAACTTAGCCGATTTCATTTGTTCTCTATGTTTGTCCATCAATTGATCTGTGTTCATAATAAATTTGGCAGGATTTCCACCTACAACTGTATTTTCGGCAACCGATTTGGTAACCACACTTCCAGCTGCAACAATAGCGTTTTTACCTACGGTAACTCCTGGCATTATTATAGCTCGGGCTCCAATAAAACAATTATCTTCTAGTTTAACTTTACCAATTTTGGTGTAATCTATGTATCGTTTAGTACTGGCGTCATGCGCTAAAAGATACACTTGAGGCGCTAAAGTAACATTATTTCCTATTTCTATAAGCCAACAATGGGAATGATCCACCATTAATCCGGGATTAATATCACATCCTTTTCCAATTTTCATTCCTACTTTTATGTAATCTTCTAACCAGTATTCTTCCAGTAAATACTTTCGAAATCGTGCCCTTAAAAAGTTTAGTATTTTCATCAGTAACAATTATTCAGGAGTTTGTAAAAACTTTCTATTTCTTTTTCTGTACCAAAATCATGAGCCGCTAAATTTTGAGAAAATCGATTTCTAAGATTTTCATCTGAAATTAATTTCTCTAAACTCTCGGCAATGGCCTCGGGATTCATCTGGCTTATGAGTCCGTTTTCAGTATCTGTAATGTGTGTTTTAGCAATATTAAAATCAGTGAGAACCATTGGTTTGTTCAATATTTTAGCTTCATGAACTACAATTCCGAACCCTTCAAATCGTGCTGTATGTAGAAAAATATCGGCTTTCTTTAGATACGGATAATGGTTGGCTTTTATGCCTAGAAAAAACACCTTATCCGTTAGGTTATATTCGGCAATTTTAGCTACCAACTGCTGTTTATCTTCACCATCACCTAATATAACCCAATTAAAATTGATTTTTTTATCGGCTAAAATTTTAATCGCATCCAATGCCAAATCATAACCTTTTTGATAGGTTAATCTTCCAATAGAGATAATGGAAAATCCATTTGGAAAATCTGAAATAGTTTCCTCGGCCATTTTAGCAATAGTATCCGATGCTATGATGCTTTTTACCACAACAAATTTAGATTCAAATTGCGGAAAATTTCTAACCATTACTTCTCTACTTTCATTAGAATCTTGAGCAATAAAATTCAATTTTGAAAAATAATAATTATCAATAGATTTGTTCATGCCCAGTTTATTGTAATCGTTCATTACAAACCCTATTTTGACTTTTGCGGTTACTTTATCGACACAAAAATAATTTGGCGTTTTTTCTAGAAAACCAATGGCAGCATCATATTTTTTGTCTAAAGGCTTCAAAGATGAACCTAAATACTTCCACATTTTTTGCTCTGCTACCGATTTATTTTTTTCTGTTTTTAAAACCAATCCAGCACAAAGTCTATTGAATATTAGTTTAAACCGACCTTTACGCAAATTTTGAATAATGGCTTTTTTCAACGACATGTCAAAATAGTGATAGCCTTCAGGTTCTGGTAGAATAGTAACTTCTTTAGGAACCTGATTTAAAAAAAGTCCTTCCTGTTTAAACAACAATAAATCAACATTATACTTAGTATAATCGAAGGAAGAAAGCAATGATGTTAGCGCTTTTTCAGCACCTCCACAATGAAGATTATTCATTACAAATAATAACTCTTTCTTTGGATTATTCATTAATCAGTTGATATAATTGTTGTATTTCGGCTTCTGTTCCGAAATTTTGTGAGGATAAATTTAACACTAATTTTTCCTGAATAGCATGGTCTGAAAGTAATTTTTTTATTTCTTCCGCTAAAGATGCAGCATCTGTTTTGGAAATGATTCCGGTTTCTAAATGCGAAATTTGATCTTTAGCACTTGAAAAGTTGGTAATAACAATAGGTTTTCTTAAAATCTTAGCTTCTTCTATTGCCATTGATTTTCCTTCATAGCGTGAAGGTTGAACATACATTTTAGCCGCTAAAAGGTAGGGATATGGATTTTTCTTAACGCCCAAAAGCTGAAAATAACGTTCCATTTTTTGCTCTTTAATCTTCTTTTCTAATGATGCTCTTTCTGGTCCATCACCAATTACCATCCAAGTGAAATCTATTCCCATATCGCGCAATAAACAACTGGCATCTAACGCAATATCACACCCTTTTTCGGGACTCAATCGTGCTATAGTTACAATACTGTTTGGACCAACTTCAGTATGATCAAAATCTTCTAAAGCCAATTTATGAATGAGTTGAGACGATACAATATTGTATATTAATTTAAATTTTGATTCCAGTTTTGGGAAACTTTTTTTCAAATCATCGACACATTCTGGAGATACGGCAATGACTGCTTGCAAACTATTGAAATAGTTTTCGTCAAAATTTGGATCCATTCCCGATTTGGAATAAGTAGTATGAATCCAACCTATTTTATGTTTGGCTTGTATTTTATCTACTGTAAAATAAATAGAAGATTTTTCTAAAAACCCAATAGCAGCATCGTATTTTTTGGGTATAACCGCTATTGCATCACTAAGATATTGCCATGCTTTTTGTTCGGCAACAGCCACATTTTTAATTCTTTTGTTGGTTACAAAAAACATAATTCTATTGTAAAGCAAACCCAACTTCAATTGCATCAAAAAAGTAAAACAAGAGGACAGTAATCCTTGTGCAAATATTTTGTAATTAGCATTAAGATCAACGAGTACAACTTCTTTCGGAATTAAGGATAAAAAAACACCTGCTTTTTTAAACAAAACCAAATCAACATTGTATTCTTTATAATCTATAGTATTCAGCAAGTTGACCAAACTTTTTTCGGCACCACCAGCCCCAAGAGAAGGAATTACAAATACTATATTTTTTTTCATCATTATAATTGGAACAAATATTCAACGGCTTTATGAGACATTTTTCTAATTTCAGGAATTTTAGCGGTCAATAATTCTTTAATTTCTTTTTCTTCCGATTTCATTTCCTCAAATTTTGCAATAAGCTTACTGCTATCTGAAATTTCGCTTAAATTTAATACTAATTTTTCCTCTCCAAAGATGTCTTTAGCAATTCCTTTTGACTTCACACTATATCCCAAAACCATAGTAGGCACTAGTGTAGAATAGGCCGCAATTGTAGCATGAGTTCGAGCTCCTATAAAAAATCGCATTCGAGCAATATAGCCTTTATATTGAATGGCATTAAGGTTGTTTGGTAACAATAAAACACGTCCAGTAGCTTCAAATTCGTTGTAAAACTCTTGTAAACATTCGTAATCATCATTTCCAGGCTCGATAACATGAGGCGTAAAAGCCACTGTCATGTTGGTTGTATTTAAAATGTGTCGCACCAAATCTAAAGCTGCTTTTTGAGAATCTGGATTTTTCTTCCAAACTAACGGGCTAAAATTAAACCCGATGGTATTGCCTTCTTGCCACCCTGCTGGCAGTGCAAGTTCTTCTTTATCCATTGTAAAAGCGCCGTCAGCACAAAGTTTTACGTTTACAACTCCATTTTTCTTTAAGAGTTCATAAGTTAAACTTTCTCTAGCTAAAATTAAATCAAAAAGTTTTAGATCTTCAATTTTGGCTGGCGACAAATCTTCTTGACCAATTGAGGCGCCCCAAAGCACTAATTTTTTTCCTGCTTTTTTAACACATCGATCTATTTCATAAATCCCGGGTTGTTCACCATAACAATAATTATCGCCACCTATAGAAAGAATGACATCGTAATTTGGAATTTTATCAATGACGTCTCTGTGAATTTTTCTAAAAGCAAAATTTTCGTCTTTAAACAATTTTACTTTCAAAACAGAAATAAACCAATCTATAGAAAATCTTTTAATAGAATGATACTTATCCAAATGAATAGCATCCAAAAGCGGGATTATTGAATCTGAATTGGGATTCCATGAGGCCAACTCAACAAGAGTCGCTGGGTTTTCTTTTTTTATTAGAGCAACGCCTGAACGAACAATGGCTTCGCATCCTCTATTTAAACTTCCTCCATGAAAAAACATTAATATTTTCATATTTGATTTCTTGTTTATTATTTATTGTTTTTATTTCTGTAATTGCTGTATGAGGTAGCCAATACAATTCTTATCATTGACTTACTTTTTATAGATTTTAAAATAAATCGTTCGTATACAGTTGCACCATTATTTAAATCTGCCCAATAATACGAAATTGCTTTTTGAACTTCGGTATTGTGAATCATTTTCTTTACATAAGCATACCTTTTTCCAAAACTAATAGTTGAATTGGATTTAAAATAAATATGAAGCAATGCTATTATGGCATCCATGAATCGAACCGCTTTTAGTTTATTGATAACTTCAGTATCTAGCATCAAATTAAAGCTTTTTTTGTAATCTAAAGAATACAATGCTAGAGCATTCTTAAAATAATCTTTTGATACAATATCACGAGAAGCACTTCCCTGAACTTCCCGATAATAATAACCCGAATAATCTATAAAGATGACTTTTTCAGCTTTTGTAAATGCATTTAAAACAAACATAGCGTCTTCGGCATGCGTGACTCCATCAGGAAAACCTATTGAGTTTGACACGATAAGGTTTCTTTTAAATATTTTGGTACAACAAGAATTTAAATCGTCTTTTTGAATAATAAAAGAGCAAATTTCATTCTGAATGTATTCTTTATCAAATACATTTTCGGCAGGAAAACAGGATTTTGATTGACTCCAAACACCCTCTTGTTCCACATTAAAATTTGAAGATACAATATCGGCATTTGAGGTAATGGCAGTCTCATATAATTTTTGAAACATATCCTTAGCCACATAATCATCGGCATCAACAAATCCTATGTAATTTCCAGTTGCACTATTCAATCCTGCATTGCGAGCGGCGCTTACTCCTTGATTGAGCTGATTTACAACTTTTATTCGACTGTCCTTTTTTTGATAAAGCTCCAAGACTTTCAATGACTCATCTGTTGAGCCATCATTAACAAAAATATATTCGGTAGAAATTAAGGTTTGCTGTACTAAGGATTCTATACACTTTTCAACATATTTTTCTGCATTATAGACTGGAATAACTACTGATACAGCTAACATACCTTACTTTTTTATAAAAATTTAATTGTATTGCTTATCATAATATTTTTGATAGGCTCCAGAAGTAACATTTTTGAGCCACTCTTCATTGGACAAATACCAATCGATAGTGCGTTCTAAACCTTGTTCAAAAGTTACCGATGGCTTCCATCCTAGTTCTTTATTGATTTTAGAAGCATCTATAGCATAACGTAAATCGTGTCCAGGGCGGTCTTTTACATAGGTAATTAATTTTTCTGATTCTCCTGGAGCTCTACCCAATTTACTATCCATTTGTTGGCATAATAACTTCACTAAATCAATGTTTTGCCATTCATTAAATCCGCCAATATTATAGGTTTCATGATTGTTACCTTCATGAAAAACCAAATCTATAGCTACAGCATGATCTTCAACAAACAACCAATCACGGGTATATTTGCCGTCTCCATAAACCGGTAAGGGTTTGTTATTGATGATATTATTGATAAAAAGTGGAATTAATTTTTCAGGAAAATGATTTGGCCCATAATTGTTAGAACAATTGGTAATCACATAAGGCAAACCATACGTTTCACCATAAGAACGCACAAAGTGATCGGAACTTGCTTTAGATGCAGAATAAGGAGAATTAGGATCGTAGGCTGTAGTTTCTGTAAACAAACCTGTGGCGCCTAAACTGCCATAAACCTCATCAGTAGAAATGTGATAAAAACGTTTGCCTTCAAAATTACCAGCCCAAATGGTTTTAGCGGCATTCAACAAGTTCATGGTACCAATAACATTGGTCTTTACAAAACTTAAGGGATCCGTAATTGAACGATCAACATGCGACTCGGCTGCCAAATGCAACACGCCATCAAATTGGTGTTTTTGAAACAAATCATTGATAAAATCGGCATCAACAATATCACCTTTTACAAAAGTATAATTAGATGCATTTTCAATATCGGCAATATTTTCTAAATTTCCGGCATAGGTTAAGGCATCCAAATTATAAATATGATAGTCTGGATAGTTTTTTACAAAACGTCGAACCACGTGTGAACCAATAAAACCTGCACCTCCTGTAATTACTATTTTTTTCATATGTCTGCTGAATTAATTTCAGTATTATAATTTACCGTCAATAGCTCCTTTTAAAACTCCTTTAACATCATATATTATGGATGCTGGATTTCTAAATTGTTCTAAATCCAAACTCAAAAATTCGCGGTGTGCCACACCCAAAACAATAGCATCAAAAGTATCTGTTGGAGCGACATTTGTAGTTGTCAATCCATATTCATGAGCCACTTCATCTGGATTTGCCCATGGATCATAAATAGAAACGGTAATACCATAATCGTTCAATGCTGCAATAACATCAACAATTTTGGTATTTCTAACATCAGGACAATTCTCTTTAAACGTTATTCCTAACATTAATAATTTAGAATGATTTACAGGAATACGTTTTTTAATCATCAACTTCACAATTCTTGAAGCCACATATTCTCCCATGCTGTCATTCAATCGACGACCTGCTAAAATAATTTCGGGATGATAGCCCGATTCTTGTGCTTTTTGAGCCAAATAATACGGATCAACGCCAATGCAGTGACCGCCTACTAAACCCGGTTTAAAATTTAAAAAGTTCCATTTAGTTCCAGCAGCTTCCAAAACAGCATGCGTATCAATTTCTAAAATATTAAAAATTTTAGCCAGCTCATTAACAAAGGCAATATTGATATCACGTTGAGAATTTTCAATCACTTTGGCTGCTTCTGCTACTTTTATACAAGGTGCTAAATGCGTTCCTGCAGTGATAACCGACTTATAAAGTTCATTTACTTTTATTCCAATTTCGGGTGTTGAACCCGCTGTAATTTTAAGAATTTTATCTACCGTATGCTCTTTATCGCCGGGATTAATTCGTTCTGGAGAATAACCCGCAAAAAAATCCACGTTAAAAGTCAAACCACTAACTCGTTCTAGAACAGGTACGCATTCTTCTTCTGTCAATCCCGGATATACCGTAGATTCATAAATAACGATATCTCCTTTTTTTAGAACTTTACCCACCGTTTCACTCGATTTATAAAGTGGTGTTAAATCGGGTCTATTATTTTTATCAACTGGTGTTGGAACGGTTACAATATAGTAATTACATCCTTCTATAGATGAAAGATCGTTGGAGCAAAAAAGTCCAACGCTTTTCAAAGGTTCGTTTACCAACACTTTCTGGAGTGTTTCTTGATCTACTTCTAGGGTATCATCAATACCTTTATTGAGTGCATCAACTCTTTTTTGATTGATATCAAAACCTACGACTGGGTATTTAGTAGCAAAAAGTCTTGCTAACGGCAATCCAACGTATCCTAATCCTATTATTCCTATCTTTATATTCATTACTGGCATTTGTAGTATAAAAAATTATGACCCAATAGTTTGATAATGGAATCCAATCGCTTTCATTTTTTCTCCATCTAGTAAATTACGACCGTCAAAAACAAAAGCAGGTTTTAACATGGCATCGTATATTTTTTTCCAATCATACTCTTTAAATTCATCCCATTCGGTAAGAACTGCTATTGCATGAGCATTATGGCACGCTTCATAAGGATCGCTATACGATGTGATATGGTTTTTATTTTCGTGATCCAATCGGGTTTCTAAATAATTCAAATCTGTAATAACCTGATTATAGTGTACTTTTGGATCGTACACCGCAATATTTGCTTGCTCGTTTAACAAATCGTCTGCTACATAAATTGCTGCAGATTCTCTAGTATCGTTGGTGTCTTTCTTAAAAGCCCATCCTAAAAATGCAATTTTCTTGTCGGCAATAGTGTTGTACAACGTGCTTACAATTTTTCTAGAAAACCTTCTTTTTTGATGGTCATTCATAATAATCACCTGTTCCCAATAATCGGCTACCTCATGCAATCCAAATGATTTGGAAATGTAAACCAAATTTAAAATATCCTTTTGAAAACAAGAACCTCCAAATCCAACAGAAGCCTTCAAAAACTTAGAACCAATTCGGCTATCCATTCCGATTGCTTTTGCAACTTCATTCACATTAGCACCCGTTTTTTCACACAATTCGGAAACGGCATTGATGGAAGATACACGTTGTGCTAAAAAAGCATTTGCAATAAGTTTAGACAATTCTGAAGACCACACATTAGTGGTAAGAATGCGGTCGTTAGGCACCCAATTGGCATAAATATCAACAAGAGCTTGAATGGCTTTTTGACCTTCTGGAGTGGTATCACCTCCTATTAAAACTCTATCTGGGCTTAATAAATCTTCAACGGCAGTACCTTCGGCTAGAAATTCGGGATTGGATAAAATTTGAAATTGAACACCATTTCCTGTATTTTCAAGAATGTTTTTGATAGCTTGTGCTGTTCTCACAGGCAGTGTCGATTTTTCAACCACAATTTTATCTGTAGTTGAAACTCTAGCAATTTGTCGGGCACAAAGTTCTATGTATTTTAAATCGGCTGCCATACCCTTACCAGATCCGTATGTTTTGGTTGGCGTATTCACCGAAATAAAAATAAGTTGTGCTTCATCAATAGCTTTATCGACTTCGGTAGAAAAAAATAAATTTCTACCTCTTGCTTCGGCAACAATCGCGCCTAAACCGGGTTCATATACCGGAATATTATCAACATTAGCATCGTTCCATTTTGCAATACGGTCTTCATTTAAGTCAACTACCGTTACTTTTATATGGGGGCATTTTTGAGCGATAACCGTCATGGTTGGGCCACCCACATATCCTGCTCCGATACAGCAAATATTTGTAATCTTCATTTGTTCTATTTTAAATTGCTCCAATACCAATTAACAGCTTCTTTTAAGCCTTCTTTAAATGGAAAATTTGGATTATAATTCAGTAATCGTTTTGCTTTTTCTATACTGGCCAATGATTGTGGAATATCTCCTGATCGGGTTGGACCGTGAATTACTTCAACATCAGCTATAGAGGCATCGTATTCTGACAAGTATTTTTTAAGGAGTGTAACCATTTCATTCAGGGTTACCCTGTCACTAAATGCTGTATTATAGACGGTATTGACTGCCTCGTTATTATTTGTTGTCATTGCCAATTCGTTCATTTGAATGACATCATCAATATAGGTAAAATCTCTTGAATAAAGACCATCTCCATTTATTACTGGACTTTCCTTCTTCATTAACTGCAACACAAATTTTGGAATAACAGCCGCATAAGCGCCGTTAGGGTCTTGCTTTCTTCCATATACGTTGAAATACCGCAACCCAATAGTTTCTATACCATACGTTTTACTGAAAATATCGGCATACAATTCGTTAACATACTTCGTTACTGCATAAGGAGAAAGTGGTTTACCAATTACCTCTTCGACTTTGGGAAGCACTTCTGAATCACCATAAGTTGATGAACTTGCTGCAAAAATGAATCTTTTAACACCATTATCGCGCGATGCAACTAACATATTCAAAAATCCAGAAACATTAACCTCATTGGTCGCAACAGGATCTACTATCGATCGAGGAACAGAACCCAAAGCTGCTTGATGCAATACATAATTGGCGTTTTGAACAGCATCTCGACAGGTTTCTAAATTTCTAATATCACCTTCAATTAAAGTAAAATTAGGATTAGAAAGCATCTGTTCAATATTGTGTCGATGACCCGTAGAAAAATTATCTAGGCAAACCACCTGATTTCCTTTGGATAAAAAGTACTCACATAAGTTTGATCCAATAAATCCAGCTCCACCTGTGATTACTATTTTTGCCATCAATTTATTCTTTTAGATTTTTTCTTGGTCCACGATTTAAACGTTTTGATGAAAAAGTTTTTCGATTCGTCTTCTTCATGATACCCATTTGAATAGGCTCCGTAACCATACCCATAACCGTAGCCATAACCTGCTCCATATTTTGCTTTATTCTCAAAACCATTTAATATGATACTCACATTAACGAGTTCTTCTCTTTTTACACGATTGTTCAACAAATTGACCATTTCTTTTTTGGTAAAATTTTGACGCATAACATAAAGTGTAACATCTGCAAAAGTGGATAATTCTACCGCATCTGTAACCAATCCAACTGGAGGTGTATCTAGAATTATGTATTCATATTTTGCTTTCAATTCATCCATAAATTCTCTCATGGTTTCGCCCATAATTAATTCTGATGGATTAGGTGGAATTGGTCCAGAACTGATAACATCTAGATATGGAATGCTTGTTTTCTGAGTAACTCCATCAAGATTTTTATCTCCAATTAAGTAGTTCACCACACCCACCTCGTTTTTGAGATTGAAATCATCAAAAATCTTAGGTTTTCTTAAATCCAATCCTACTACTACCGTCTTTTTTTCGCTCAAGGCAAAAACTGTAGCAATATTAATACAACAAAATGTTTTACCTTCACCACTGACAGATGAAGTGAGCATCAAGGTTTTTGATCCTGATAACTTTTGCTTTTTATATAAAAACTGCAACGACGATCGAATAGCTCTGAACGATTCTGCAAGTGCTGACTTTGGTTTTTCAAAAACAGACAAATTAGAATCTGTTTGCTTAACCCCAACTACTCCAATTAGCGGAAGTGATGTTAGAGATGAAATATCGTCTGTGTTTTGAATAGAAGTATTGATAAAGAAGATTAAAAATACAATAAACAACGGCACTAATAACCCCACAAAGATGGCAATTACATAGTTAACGCCAGTTCGTGGTCCTATTAAACCACCTCCAATATCTTTGGCCGGATCAATAAATTGTATGTCTGATAGATTAGCTGCTTTTACAATTTGAGCTTCGCTTCTTTTTTGCAAATAGGTTTGATAAATATCGTTACTCAAATCATACTTTCGCATAATTTTCACGTACTCTTGTTTATCTTGAGGCAACTCTCTTAGTTTTGTTTCAGCCTGATTAATTTTGTTTGTTATCTGAGTGTAATCAAATTGAATAGAAGATTTGGCAGCTCTGATATTTTCAAGAAGTACATTTTTTACGGATGATATTTCATTATCAATATTATCGAGCATTAACTTACTTTTAACCGCATAAACCATTTCTGATCTTCTTACCGAAAGCTCAATAAGTTTAGACACATTGTTCATGATGTTTGGATCCTCAATTCCGGCAACTGATGGCGCTGGAAGTTTAGAATAATCGGTACTATTTCTTAAATAATTATTTAGGGTGTTGTAATAGTTTATCTTTCTTTTAACCTCTTCATTGGTTCGATCTAACTCTAATAATTGGGTTTGAAAATCTTGTCCTCCAAGCTCTATCTCCGTAATATTTTTACCTTGACTGAATTTTTTCAAATCAGAATTAGCAATTTTTAAATCACCCTCCATTATTTGAAGTGTTGTATCGATAAACTTAATAGTGTTCTCTGCAAATAAATTCTTATTATCTAACTGTCTTTTTATTAATGTTTTAACCGTTTCATTCAAATAATCTACAATTCGGGCTTTGTTGGTTCCTTCAAGCGCCAATTTTATAATAGATGGTGATTTTTCGTCGATATTAACTTTAAGATTTTTATATTTAGAAACAACGTCGTCAAACGAATTGAAAACAATCATATATTCTTCTCCAACATATTTCGTCGGGAAATCTTGTAATTGCAAAGTCCAGTTTAGGTAGGGTAAAGAAACTTGTTGTCCAATTTTAAATCTCTTCACCACTTCATTACTTGAAAGTGTAGCCGAATTTTTAGAATTTTCGGCATAATTGATTACTGGAACTGAAGTTGATTTTGAACTAATATGAATTTCATAATCCGTTGGAGAAACGAATTTGATAGTGATAGGCGTACTGTAAATTTGATTTTTATTTTTTTGAATATTCACCACAAAAGGTGTACTTCCGTATACATCTTGAATGAAATATTTTTGCTGTTTTAAATAATCAATATAAAATTGCAACTTGTCAACAACAATCTCATTGTGTGATCTAGATTTAATTGTTGTAGCAATATTTTGTACTTGGTCTGAAGTTCCGCCCCAGTTAAAAACCAAGCTGGTATTGGATGTAAAAAGAGGATTGTCTTGCTCTTTAATTGCTAAAACAGTATCTAACGAGTATATTTTTTGTTTTCGAATATTAACTTGATGTGCTACTGTCAAACACACAATTAGGCCTAATAAAAACCACTTCCAATAACTTCCTGTTTTGATTAAAAATCCTTTGAAATCAAAGTTATTCTGGTTTTCAAAAAAAGAAAAATCTTTTATATCTAACATCTATTTATTTGTTATTTTAGTAATAAAAAAGTGGTGGTGGCAAGCGACAATATGGTAATTATAGTACCTAATGATTCTATACCGGTTTTACCCGTTCCCCAAGTTTTCTGTTTCAAAGGCTTAATGTATACATAATCGTTGGGTTGAAGATAATAACAAGGCGATTGCATTGCCTTTTCATCGGTTAAATCAATGCTGAAGGTTTCTGAACCTTGCGGATATTGTCGAATTACTTTTACGTCTTTTCGATCACCTGTTACGGTAATATCACCCGAATTGGCAACCGCCTCAAGTATGGTCAGGTTATCTTTATAAATTATTTTGGATCCTGGACTTTGCACTTCGCCATTAACCGTATATCTAAAACCCGATAATCGCACACTTACAAAAATACCTGCTTCCTTTTTAAAATGATTCTCCAACAAATTGTTTTCAATTTTTTCTCGAACCTCATCTACTGTAAGCCCTTGAACATTGATATTTCCAACAATTGGCAATCGTATATCACCATGGTCATCAATATTATACCCTTTAAGGTAAAGTCCTTGTTCTGTTGTATTTAAAATTCCAGGAGTATCCGTATTGAATATTTCTACTAATTTAGAGTCAATGGCTTTAATACTAATACTCAAAACATCATTGACTTGAAGTTTGTAAGGTTTGTTCTGAACTCTTTTAACCATTTGGTCTGTGGAACCGTCTTTTTTCTGAAGATAAATCAAATCTTGTGTGGGTACACATGACGTAAATAGCATTCCAATTAAAAATAATATATAGTAAATTCGATTGTTCATTCTTAAAGTTAATTTAGCAAACAAAGATAGTTTTTCAAATCTAAATACAAAAAAGTTGCTACAGAATATTATCTAATTATTTTTCAATGAATTCTCAAATGGAACTCTGTGCAAGATACTTCTGCCTAATGTAACTTCATCAGCATATTCCAATTCGTCTCCAACCGCTATACCACGTGCGATGGTAGAAGTTTTTATAGGGTATTCTTTTAGTTGTTTGTAAATGTAAAAATTAGTAGTATCTCCTTCCATTGTTGAGCTTAACGCAAAAATTATCTCTTCTACGTTGCCCAATTTCACTTTATCAACCAAGGTATTGATGTTTAATTGACTGGGGCCAACACCATCAATTGGCGAAATTTTCCCACCTAAAACTTGGTAAATTCCTTTGAATTGGTTGGTATTTTCAATAGCCATCACATCTCTGACGTCTTCAACCACACAAATAATACTGTGATTTCTTGACGGATTATTGCAAATTTCACATACCTCAACATCTGAAATATTGTGGCAATTTTTACAAAATTTGATATCGTCGCGCATTGTAGTTAAGGCTTGTGACAAATAATGTGTTTGCTCAGAGGGTTGTTTTAACAAATGCAAAACCAATCGCAAGGCTGTTCGTTTGCCAATTCCTGGCAATTGCGCCATTTCATTGACTGCTTTTTCTAATAATTTTGATGAAAATTCCATTTGACAAAAATAGTAATTTAGATGGTTCTATTTTTAGATTTTTGGATAGTTAGAAATGGTATTACTCGTCTTTTTTCTGTTTTCTATTATCTTCTTCTTAAAATATTTCTATTTTAGCACAACCAAAAACTAAACTATGTCGCCAATTGCTATTTTAACTTTAATCATTATTTACTTCGGATTATTGATTCTAATTTCCAATATTGTTAGCAAGAAAAGCGCTGATAATGATACCTTTTTTAAAGCCAATAAAAATTCTAAATGGTATTTGGTTGCGTTTGGAATGATTGGAACAGCCATTTCTGGCATCACCTTTATTTCGGTGCCTGGCGAAGTTGGAAACCCCGATTTACAGTTTAAATATTTTCAATTCGTTATTGGCTGTGCCATTGGTTTTATTATCGTTGCTAAAGTATTATTGCCGTTGTACTATCGCATGAATTTGACCTCGATTTATGGCTATATCGAACAACGTTTGGGCGTGGTAAGTTATAAAACATCCGCTACCATTTTCTTAATTGGAAGAACCATTGGGTCGGCATTTAGATTGTATTTGGTCATTTTTGTATTACAACGTTATGTGTTCGATTATTACCATATTCCGTTTGCCGTAACCGTATTAATTTCGTTGGCGTTGATCTTTGCATACACCTATCGTGGCGGATTGAAAACCATCATTATTACTGATACTTTACAAACATTTTTCCTAATTTCTTCGGTATTTTTAACGATTTTCTTCATTTGCAGAAGCTTGAACTTTAGCGTCATTGATGCTTTTGAATCGGTAAAAAACAGTAATTATTCGAAAGTATTTTTCTTTGAAAACTATTTGCAAGGCACTTATTTCTGGAAACAAGTATTGGGCGGAATCTTTGTAACCATAGCCACCGTTGGTTTAGATCAAGATTTGATGCAAAAGAATTTGAGTTGTGCTAACATTGGTGACGCTCAAAAAAACATGTACACTTTTACCGGAATTTTTCTTGTAATCAATATCTTTTTTCTAAGTGTTGGCGCCTTATTATATGTTTATGCGACTAAAAACGGCATTGAAGTGCCGATGGTTGATGGCGTCGCTAGAACCGACTTATTGTTTCCCGAAATCGCCATTCATCATTTGAGTTTTATTCCAACTGTGGTCTTTTTACTCGGATTGACGGCTGCAACCTTTGCCACCACCGACTCCGCTTTAACAGCATTAACAACCTCTTTCTGTGTCGATTTTTTAGGCATGGACAAAACCGAAAACCAAAACAAACCCAACATTGTGAGAACACGACATTTGGTTCATGTTGGTTTTTCGCTTTTGATGTTTGTGGTAATTGTCATTTTTAATTCCATCAACGACGATTCGGTAGTGAAAATGGTATTCAAAATTGCGTCCTACACCTATGGGCCGCTTTTAGGACTGTATGCTTTTGGGTTGTTTGTAAAATCGAAAACGGTTCATGACAAACTCGTACCTTTTATTTGTTTGATTTCACCTGCCGTATGTTTCTTCATCAGCAAATACTCGTCGGTAGTATTTAAAGATTACGTTTTTGACAACGAACTAATCATTGTAAACGGATTGATTACCTTTATAGGATTGCTTGCTATTAGCAAACCTGCGACCAGTCAAACAAAATTTTAGTATTGATTGGTAGTCAACAAAACCAAAGTACACGCCTCTTCTACTTTGATGTTATTGGATTTTAAAAGTTGGTAAAACTCTGGGTTTTCGGTACCAGGATTAAAAATAACACGTTTGGGTTTGGTTTCCAAAATGTAATTGTAATAATCGCGTTGACGCAGCGGATTTAGATACAAAGTAACCGTATCAATGTTTTTTAAAGGAATGTTTTTAGTTCTGATGGAAACTCCAGCAACTTCACCTTGATTTTGACCAATAGCCAATACCGAATGGCCTTTTTCTACCAACATAGTAATGGCTTTATAGGCATAGCGTTCTGGTTTTGTTGAAGCTCCGAGTACAACCGTTTTCTTATTTTTCATTTGACAAAATTAGTGAATATTGTTTTTATTTTAACCTTACCCTTTTATTCTTTATTTATCTTTGCATCGTAATCCCTTTATTTCAGAAAAATGGACGTTTTTATAAATATATTTTTCGTTTTAGTTGGTGCTTTGTTTTCGGTATTAAATCCCATTGGGGCTATTCCCTTTTTTGTGGGATTAACGCAAGATTATAACAAAGCGGAACGTTCTCGAGTTTCTTTTTGGACCGCTATAAACGTCTGCATCATACTATTGATTGCATTTTTTGCAGGTGAATATGTGTTGCGCTTTTTTGGAATTTCAATTCCGGCACTTCGAATAGCTGGCGGACTCTTAATAGCAAGTTCGGGTTTTGGATTACTTAATGCCAATCCGAAAAAAAGAAAAGGTATCAGCAAAGAAGTAGAAGAAGACTTACAACATCGCAATTCGATTGCCTTAACACCGCTTGCTATGCCAATGTTGGCTGGACCAGGTTCCATCTCGTTATTAATCGCCTTCAATCAAGACCATCATAAAACTATTGAAATACTGGCCTCTTCATTTTCAATAATTATAGTATCCTTATTGATATTTTTAGTATTGAGAAGCGCTCATTATCTAGCTAAATACTTGGGTGCCTCGGGAATTGTAGCCATCTCTAGAATCGTGGGTTTTTTGACGGTAGCCATCGGAATTCAGTATATTATTAGTGCCATACTTACCATTATAAGTGGTATCAAATTTCATTAAAAAAATCCCAAACTCCATTACTAGGAATTTGGGATTTTCATTTTTATCTAATGAATTTATTCTTTCGGAAGAAAAACCTCCGCCATCATGCAGCGAGCACTTCCACCACCACAAGCTTCAATGGTATCTAAACTTGAATGTAAAATGGTAATATGTTCTTCCAATTGAGCAATTTGTTTTTTGGTTAAGGCATGATACGCCGACGAACTCATCACTAAATAACGACGTTCGTCTGCACCTTGTAATTCTAACATATTTCCTGCAAAATTGTTCATTTGCTCTTCGGTAATCAAGATGATTTCTTTTTCATCCGAACGAAGGCTGTCTAAAACCATTTTGCGTTCTTTTTTATCGTCGATACAATCGGCACAAATCACTGCAAATGTATCGCCAATGCACATCATAACGTTGGTATGATAGATTAATTTTCGTTCGCCATTCACGGTTTGAAATGCTTCAAAAATAATCGGATTCAAATCAAAATCTTCGCAAAATTCGATGAACAATTCTTCATCAGCACGCGGTGAAAGGGCGCAATAGGCCTTTCCATTTTCACGATCTAGAACGATGCTTCCAGTGCCTTCTAGAAAATAACCATCGTCTTCGGCAGAAGTATAATCCATAATACCGTCGTTAATCTGGAATCCTTTATCTTCAAGAATATCTAGAATATCTTCTCTTCGTTCGGCGCGACGATTTTCGGCAAACATTGGATACAACACCACGTCACCATTTTCATGAAACGAAATCCAATTGTTCGGAAAAATACTGTCGGGTGTATCCGGATTTACGGTGTCATCAACCACAGTCACATCTACTCCTACCATTCGAAGTTTGTTTACAAAAGCATCAAATTCTTCTTGCGCTTTGGTATTAACCGTTTGCGGCGTTAAACCGTCTAATACTTTTTGATAGTAATTGTTTACCGCTGTTTGTTCGTTCATGCGGAAAGCCACAGGACGAATCATCAATATGGAATTGGTAGTTTGTTTCATTTTTTGTTTTTTATGGCGTTAGCCGGGCTATTCGTTTCAATCTTTTTGTTTGTTCCCTCGACTGCGCTAGGGATAACAAACAAAAAGGATTTTCACTGCTATCCCTAACGCGATTAGTCTCTAATTAGTGGTAATGTTGAACATCGCAACAGTCCTTCTTGTTTGGCAATTTCGGCATACGGAATTTCTTCTACCGTAAATCCTTGATCTCTTAACCAGGTATTCAATCTCGTAAAATTTCGTTCCGAAACCACTACATCGGGTGCAATAGAAAATACATTCGAATTCATGTTATACATTTCGTCACGCGTGATGTGGAATAAGTTTTCTTTCCCAAACAAATTCACCAAATACATATAATCGGCTTCTTCGCGGAAACCACTTTTGTAAATGATTCCTTTATTAATTCCGACTGGCTGAAAGCAACAATCCAAATGTAAGGCATTATCGCGTGCTTCAATTTTAGATTTCACCAAATCAAACTCTTTGACAATTTTGTGAGGAAACAAGTGACGAATATACTCCACTCCAGCCATATTGGTTCGAGCGGTGATGTAATCTTTATAATCAGAACCTTTATACGTTCCGATGAAAATATAATCATTCCACAACATTACGTCTCCGCCTTCTATGTGTACTTCTTCAGGCGGACGCACTACTTTATCTGGATTTATCTGATCAATCACGTATTGAATCGCATCCAATTCGCGTTCTCTATCAGGTAAAATATTCGCTTTAACAAACGTATTATCGATTACAAATCCGATATCACGAGTAAAAATTTGATTGTAGTTTTCGATCATTTCTGGTCGGTATACTGTGACATCATATTTTTGAAACACTTTGTTAAACGCTTCCATTTCAGCCACCATATCGGCTTCTACCGGATAGGTTCCGGCAAGAATGTGTTCTAATGATTTTGGATCGTAAGCTTCATCTGCGGTTGGTGTTGGTCCGTTGTGTACTGCAGAACCTAACACTACTGCCCTCAATCGTGAGGTTTCGTTTTTTACATTTAAGTGTAGCATAAAATAGCTTTTGGCTTGAGGCAAATATAAAAAAGCTCCGTTGATTAACGAAGCTTTTGTTTATAACTATTTGTATTTAGTTTTTAATTAATTTTTCGGTTAAGACATTTCCATCATCCGAAAGAATATTAATGATGTAAATACCGTTGGAATACCTACTTACATCGACTTGGGTGTTAACCGCACTTTCAACATTTCGTTCATACACCACTTTACCATCGATGGTTGTAATTGAAACTTTATGGAAAGCTCCGTTAGTCATTACAATATCAATTATACTGCTAGATGGATTCGGAATAATAGAAAAACCTCTAGAAATTTTAGTTAAATTAATGGTTTCATCTACTGGAATTTGGGCAAATGGACGCGTGTTTTCTTCCTCATTTTTGTAGGTATAATTACCCGAGCATCCTTCTGGATAGGCAGCGAATTGAGCACCCAATAGTGCTTCAAACCCAGGGTTTAACTCTACATAGTTAGCCGCATGATATACTACTCCATTTCCAACTACATTATTTCCAACAGAGACAATATTAGAAGCCTTAATCCAATCGGAACGTTCTCTTAATATGACCGATGGTGCCGCTAAATTATTATGGTCATCGGCTGGCGATTGCAAGGTTAATATTGGCAAACAACAATTGTTAAACGTCACATCGGGCCCTACATTGGCCGAATTATCGGAAATATCATAATGAAAAGTACCCGCAGGACAATTGACATTAAAAGTTGCATTAACTTGAAATTCGAAATTACCCGATGGTGTGGCGCCAAAAATACTTGGAGACACAGTGAAACAAAACGTATTGGTACCTAGCTGGGTTGGCGAATGTATTGATCCAATAAGAACACCGCCTTGCATGATGTCTAACGATAATGTATTTAAAGTTGCATTTAAAGGCGTTTGATATGTGCCACAAACTTGGAATGGCGTATTGTTTACTGTATCAGGACAATTGATGTTGGTGGGATCCAAACTCAAAGCTCCCAATTGAGGTGCCGAACAAATGGTTCCACAAATGTTATCTACATATACCGTTCCGAAATGCGCCGAAGGTTGACAGTCGCTTACGGTAAACTCAATGGTTCCTGGTTGATTCATAATATCAGCCACATTCAATCGAGCACAAATCCATCCTGTGTACAAAACACGTCTTCCGCTATTCACATAAATTACATTAAACAAACAATTGTCTGGATCAGCAATAATACAAATCTCATCCACAATATTATGATTTTGATCTAAGACTCTCACTCTAAAAAAAGGTTGAATAGGTTGACCATGAGCTGGTTTATTATCCATTATTAAAGAGAAATTAAAATCTATTGTGGGTTGATTAATGCTCGGAAAATAACGAGAAACCGTGGTTTGATCTGACGAACCCAATCCAAAAGCATTATTCAATTTCACACATTTAGAACCACCACTGGGTGCTAATGTTGGTACGTTAACTCCCAATCCGGCAAGTGTTGGATCAAATTGTTGGTACCCAGCACTTGTGTTATTAATCATTGTGATGGTTGAATTGAAGTTGTTGGTAGATGGCGTTACCACATTGGTAGCTGTTAAAGCTGTTGGTGTGGCACACGACAAGAAAAAAGCACTTCCAGAGGCTGGTTGAGGATGTGGATCTGACCAAAAAGAATAGCCTGCTGTTCCGTCTTCAAAGTCGCCATTCACACATTGCTGTTTTAATGTTGCGGGAAGTGGAGCAGCTACATAATTAGCTCTTTTATCTGGATTTTGGCTGAAAAATAATTTTCGCAATTCATAAATCTTAGTACTCTGAATTGCTTTGTTTAGTTCAGCATCGGTAAATTCTTCTTCATCTTTAAGATGTTGAATAACTTCGTTGCTAACTTCAGTCGATAAATTGTAATTATTAAGATTATCATTGATGAATTTTTCAATTTCTATTTCTGTTTGTTCGGCTTTGGTTATTCTGTTTTTCTCGGATTGAATGTATTCGTTTACTTGAGCAAAAACAGCACTGGAGCTAAAGCAGATAAAACAGAACAATACTATTTTATAGATCTTGTTGCTCATGACTATTTGGTTTTTTCGATTAAAGCCTTAACCTGAAGTTTCAACTCTTCAATTTCTTGATTGTGTTTTTCGATTACTTTATTTTGCGCTTCAATTTTTTTATCTTTTTCGATTAAATAAAGTGTCAATTCTTCGATTTTCTCCATGTGTTTTGCTTGCATTTCGGCAATATCTAAACCGTTTTTAGACAATTCGGTTGCAGAAGCCACACCTGGTAAATGCTTGTTTTCTTTAATAAATTGTTCCACTTCAGACAATGGCATTAATTTGTAATCTTCTGCGAAAACATAATCTGCCCAATTAGCCGAACTTCTCAAAGCTACTTTTACTTTTTCTGTTAAAATTCCGCCTTCTACAAACAATTTATAATTTCCGGTAGCATTTGGATACACTGCTGTAGACCCGATATACATTTTACCATTGACAGTACTTGTTGCTGTATTGAACCAAATATTTCTATCATTCATATCCACTACTCGGTTTCCATTTACTGTTGTAGCTTGATTAATAACGCCATTATTGGCATACAAACTGGTGTCTTGCGAGCTAACAACATAAGGTGTTGCAGTAGAACCATTCCCAGTAACTGACACATTTGTACCAGCCGTAACGGTTGTAGAAGGAAGTACAATTGAATTTCCATTTGCAATTGAAAGTGTATTTCCTGTTAAGGTTAACGATTGATTGTCGGTATCGGTGTAGGTTGGAAGCACTACTGTATTTCCGTTAGAAATAGTAAGATTATTTCCAACTAAACTTAACGATTGAGCATCTGTATCTGTAAATGTTGGTAGGGTAAACGACCCACCATTATTAGATAACGTTATTACATTTCCACTTTGCGATAACGTTTGTAATTCATTAGTAACGCTTCCATCAACTTCAACAAATGGAGGAAGTTGAACAGAATTTCCATTAGAAATAGAAAGCGTATTTCCTTGTAATGCTAACGTTTGTGCATCGGTGTCAGTATCGATAAAAGTTGGTAATACAAAAGAGCCACCACCATTTGACAACGTAATGGTATTTTCACTTTGAGATAATGTTTGAATTGGACTTATTGGTAACGTTACCGGTGTAGCAGCAACGCCATTAACGGTTGTAACCAACTGATTGTTGTTGATGGTGTTTGAAATCGTGTTTACAATTGGAGCTGTAGACGCAATTCCACTCACAGTACTGGTCATTGTGTTGGCACTAGAAGTCAATTCGTTGGTTACCGTTGTTCGAGGCAAATTCTCCAAAACAACATCTCCATCTGTAGTAACACTTAAAAATTTAGTATTAGATGTTCCAACTGGAGGATTGTAAGCACTAGTTAAATTGGTAAAACGTAGCCCTGAAGTATTGTTAGCATCACTTCTTATTTCAAGAGTGTTTTTTGGAGTTGTAGTATTGATACCTATTAATCCTTGTTTAACAGATGAATTATCGGCACTACTCACTCTATTCATATTGTATCCAAAAATAACATTACCAATATTCAAAATATTGTCATTTAAAGGATTGGGTTGAAAAGCAGTATTAATACTTGTGTTATTTCCTAAAAGAATATTGCCATCACCTCTATCTCCTCCTGCACTTTCTCCGATTGTTATATTTTTGGTACCTGATTTTACGCCCGAACTATTTCCTATGAAAAGGTTGTTTGAACCAAAACTTGTTGAATATCCAGCACGTGCACCAATGAAAATATTATTTGAACCTGACTTTAAGAAATGACCTGTATAATATCCAAAATACAAGTTTTTGTCACCTGATGATAAATTGGTTCCTGCAGCTTCACCAACAAAAACATTACTTTCTCCAGTAGAGGCACTTCCAGCTGAATTTCCTATTCCTATATTATAGCTTCCTGAAATATTGCCACGCATGGCCCATTTTCCCAATGCTATATTACTGTTACCTGTATCATTCAACTCTAAAGAGGCATTACTTAAAGCAATATTATCACTACCTAAAGTATTTTTAAAAAGTGCACGGTAACCTAGAGCAGTATTTGAATTACCGGTTGTATTTCTGATTCCAGCTTCTGCACCAATAAAAGTATTTCCAAACCCTGTGGTATTGTAAGTTCCTGTATTAGTCCCAACAAATGTATTCACAGAACCAGAAACATTATTCATCCCAGAATTTTCTCCAATAGAAACATTATAAAAATTCAAATTATGATTGGAATTACTTCCGGCTCTAATTCCGATGTTAACATTTGAAAAACCACCTTGTCCGGATGTCAGTCCGTAAGAAGTATTTACAAAACCTATTTTTCCGCTAAAAAAATTATTTCTTTTAAAAACCAAATCCACATTATCTGTAGTTCCAATAAAGTTAATCCCTGGTGTAGTTCCTGCATTTCCATTTACCTTCCAAAAGAAACTAGTTGGTACAAGATTGTTTACTGATGCATTTCTTTGTAGATGCCCTCTATTAGTTATTTCATTCTTATCTACTGAAGTAGAATCAACTTGAGCGTTACTGACAGTAACCATTCCAAAAAAAACAAAAGTTGAAAGCAAAAAGTAGTTTTTCTTTTTCATAGTAGTAGGGTTTAAATTATTAAAAAAGCAATTCATTTTAATTCTTCAACGATTCGAATTTGGGGTTTAAACCGTTGAGTCTTTTTTAAAAGAAAAATTCAAGCATTTTTGAATCTGTTATTTTCTTTCTCAAATATATAATAAACGTTTTAAATAAAATCGTTTATAAACACATAAAATCGATAAAAAGCACATTTTATAATTTCAATAATATAATTTTCCTACAATATAAAATATCTCTTATTTTTTCACCATTTTGGTTTTATTTTAAAAGATTATTTTACTAAAAAATGGGCAAAAAAAAACTTCTTGTTTTCACAAGAAGTTTTAAAAAAGTATTTTTAAATAAATTATCGTTTATCCATTGGTACAAAATCTCTCAAAGGATATCCTGTATACACCTGTCTTGGTCTTCCAATAGGCTCCTTATTTACACGCATTTCTTTCCATTGAGCAATCCATCCTGGAAGGCGTCCAATAGCAAACATAACGGTAAACATTTCAGTAGGAATTCCTAAAGCACGGTAAATAATACCTGAATAGAAATCAACATTTGGATATAATTTTCTAGATACAAAATAATCATCTACAAGCGCTGCTTCTTCTAATTTTTTAGCGATTTGTAGAATTGGATCATCAACACCCAAAGTTCTCAAAACTTCATCAGCTGCTTTTTTAATGATTTTTGCTCTTGGATCAAAGTTTTTATACACACGATGTCCAAATCCCATCAAACGGAAAGGATCGTCTTTATCTTTAGCTTTAGCCATGTATTTATCAGCATCTCCACCATCTTTTTGGATGGCTTCCAACATTTCTAATACTGCTTGATTAGCCCCTCCATGCAATGGTCCCCAAAGTGCAGAAACCCCTGCAGAGATAGAAGCAAACAATCCAGCATGTGATGAACCAACAATTCTAACCGTAGAAGTAGAGCAGTTTTGTTCGTGGTCGGCATGAAGAATGAACAATTTGTCTAAAGCAGCAACCACGGAAGGATTTGCAGCGTAAGGCCCTGTAGGAAGTTTAAACATCAATTGCATGAAATTCTCTACATATCCTTGAGTGTTATCATAATAATTTAGTGGATAACCCATCATTTTTCTGTACGTCCAAGTAGCAATAACAAGGAATTTACCCATTGTTTTACACACTGCTTCATACATTTCTTTTTCATTTTCAACATTCACAACTTTAGGATTAAAAGCAGTCAATGCTGATGTTAACGAAGACAAAACACCCATTGGATGCGCTGTTTTTGGGAAACCATCGATGATGTTTTTCATTTCTTCGTTTACTAAAGTGTATTTACGAATGTCGTTTTCAAACTGAACTAATTGCTCTTTAGTAGGTAATTCTCCGAAAATAACGAGATAAGACACTTCTAAAAAGTCACCTTTTTCTGCTAAGTCTTCAATAGCATAACCTCTATAACGAAGAATTCCTTCTTCCCCATCAAGAAATGTTATTTTACTTTCGCATGAACCAGAATTTTTATACCCTGGATCTAAAGTGATAGCACCTGTTAAATCGCGTAGTTTGTTGATGTCGATAGCTGGCTCATTTTCGCTTCCTATGATAACAGGAAACTCAAATTTTTTACCATCGTACTCTAATATGGCTGTTTTTGACATGATATAAATTGAATTTTAAGTCTGAAAAATTATAATTTAACAAATTTATGGAATTTCAAATGAATTAAAAAAGAAATACAGCAACGTTTTCGTTAATTTTTCTATAAAAAATGCAAAGTTAATATACAAACCGACTACATTCAACTAGCAAGTTACTCGTGAAGTTTTTTATTTTCAAAGACATACTGTATGACAGCATTGACAAACAACTTATTTGCAACAAACCATTAACTGATGCATCTATTTGATAAAATATTATTATTTTTGGTTAGTGAGGCTTTAAGAGAACTAAATCCTTTCGTCTGTATAAAGTGTATTTCACAATACAGAAGTTATTTTGAAACAAACCTATGGAGGAAATTAGACAAAAAATTAACGCTCTTTTAGAAGAATCTTACACTATTAGAATTAACAATCTTGACCAAAGCATCAAGACGACTGAAGCTGCCTTGCATTTGTGCAACCAAAATGAATTAGACGACCTCAAAGCTAAAGCTTATTCACAACTATCGTTGTACCATATGATTACTGGTAAATACGACGAGTCTTTTAATTTATCGCAAAAATGCATCCAACTCTATGAAAAATTGAATGATGAAAAAGGGTTGGCAGATGCCAAATACAATTTGGCTGGTTTTTATTATAAAACCACTAATTTCCAAATGGGTGTGGTCTATTTAATCGATGCCTTGATTGTTTATAAAAAACACAATGATTACCATAACATTTCTAAATGTGAAAAGTCGTTGGGCACTGTTTATGATTTCATGGGAGATGAACAAAAAGCCATTCAGTGTTACAAAAACGCCATTAAAGCAGCCAAGGAAATTCGCGACCTGAATCTTGAATCCAATGCTTACAACAATTTATCTGGTATCTACATTAAAAACAATCAAGTTGAATTAGCTAAAACCCTCATCAAAAAATCTATCGATATCAAGCTAAAAGGAAACGACTTCAGAGGTTTAGGATTTGCTATATATGGTAGAGGAAAAGTATTCTGGGCCGAAAAAAAATATCCTGAAGCTATTGCTGATTTTAATGAAGCAATTACTATTCACACACAAACTGGGGAAAAACTAGGACTGGTGATGGCCTATGCCAAATTAGCAAAGTTATACTTTGAAAGTAATGAAATTAAATCCTCACTTAAATATGCGTCTCTCGGATTAGAAATATGCAACACCTATACCATTTCTATAATCAAGTTCAAACTATTATATTTATTTTATACTCTTTACAAGGCTGAAAATAATTTAGAAAAATCGTTGGAATTTTTAGAACTATATTTGATTGAGAAAGAAGGCATTCACAACGCACAAAACTTTAAAGTAATTGAAAATTATGACTTATTGGTGCGGATGCAAGCGCTACAAAAAGAAACTGAATTTCAAAAAGAGAAAGCCATAATTATTGCCAAAAGTAATAAGGCCGTTCAAGAAGCTAAAATCAAACAAGATTTTCTCTCAACTATGAGTCATGAAATAAGAACGCCTTTGAATGCCGTAATTTCTATTTCTAATATGTTGAACGAAAATTCTAACTTAGAAGACAAATCGTTAATTGAATCGCTACAGTTTTCTTCCAATCATTTAATGCAAATTGTTAACAATATTTTAGATTATACTAAAATTGACTTGGGCAAAATGAAACTGGACGTGCAATCTTGTAAAGTAAAATCATATTTAGAAAATATTTGGAAAACCTACAGTATTCAAGCCAATGAAAAAAATATTGATTTTAAACTAAAAATTGACGAAGCTCTTTTTGACTATTATTTATTGGACGAAACAAAAATTACTCAAATTCTCGGAAATCTAATCAGTAATTCGATAAAATTCACCGATATTGGTTCTATAAAGCTAGAGGTAAAAGTTGTAAAAAAAGGACCCGTTTTTGACCGAGTATTGTTTAAAGTTTCGGATACTGGAATTGGTATTGAAAAAGAAAACTTGGATAAAGTATTCGAAAGTTTCTCGCAATTAAAATCGGGAATTACTCGTAAAAAAGACGGAGCAGGTTTAGGCCTGTCCATCACCAAAAAACTAATCGAACTTCACGACAGCGAAATTAACATTCAAAGTATTTACGGAAAAGGTTCTTCTTTTTCCTTCGAATTAAAACTCAAAAAATCACAAAATTTAGAGCAAAACAATCATGTAAATTTTAAAAATGACATTGACGGAATAAAAGTATTGCTGGTTGAAGACAATGCAATCAATGCCATGATTGCTC
This sequence comes from Flavobacterium sp. FG139, assembly GCF_057809695.1. Classification (NCBI taxonomy): domain Bacteria; kingdom Pseudomonadati; phylum Bacteroidota; class Flavobacteriia; order Flavobacteriales; family Flavobacteriaceae; genus Flavobacterium; species Flavobacterium sp. FG139. The sequence continues at coordinate 90,078 of NZ_JBMDKL010000005.1, read as the reverse complement.
TTAAACTGCTCACCAAATGGAACATTATAACCGATCATGCCAGAAACGGATTGGAGGCAACTGAAAAAGCTCAAGTTACACAATACGACTACATCTTAATGGACATTCACATGCCTGTTTTGGATGGATACCAAGCGGCTAAGAACATTCGAACACTAGAAAATCCTAACAAAAAAACGCCTATATTTGGTTTAACTGCAGATATTGCTGCCAAAGACAATACCGACTACAATTTTTATTTTAATGACTTCTTGTTAAAACCTTTTGAAATTGAAAAACTAAAATCTGTACTTAGCGGCCTTTAATTTTCTTCCAAAAAAAAACCACCCATTCCTGATTATATTCCAGAAATCGGTGGCCACTCAATTATCAAACAAAACTATTCTTTTAGTATTTTTATTACTTTAGACCCATAGTCAGTGGTTATTTTAAGAAAGTAAACCCCATTCAATCGTTCACTAATATCCAACGAAGCTGTAATTGCATCGGTAACATTCATTTGCAACAACCGTCCGAATACATCAAAAAGTTGAACGGATTTAATAGTATTTGTAGCACTGATAGACACTAAAGATTGGGCTGGATTTGGATAAATCGATACCGATGCATCAATACGATTTTGTGTTAAACTCAAGTTTTGAAAAGTGGTGGTTTCAATAGCGGTAGTTGCAGTACTATTTGGCAGTAAACCAATGTTAAAATTAGTGCCATAATCAAAAAATATTTCGGCATTTGTTGATACTGATTGCCCAGCTGTTAAGTTAGAATTGGATGCAATTTTCAACAAAATCCCACCGTCACCACCTGGACCACCAATGGCTACATTACTCAAATAAAAAAGTGCTTCTGTATCTTTTACTCTTACCTCCAAAGGATGTGATGAATTTAAAACTTGAAGTGAATTCAAATCATATTTTGTAGGATCAAACACCGTTTTAACTACCACATTTGTAGCAACGGCATTGCCATTATTTACAAAATGCAAATCGTAATGAAGGTAATCCCCTATATGTGATGCTTCTTCTACATTACCTTCCAAACAAGTTAGAGTATTGGCAATTGTTGCCCCAACAGTTTGTTTATAATTAAAAGTGTTATCGCCCACAGTTGTGGTTTCTGTAGCTCCCAAAATATCCGTGATGGTTGCATTAAAATTGAGTAAATTCCCATTAGGATAACTCGAACTAATACCCAAAGTCACTTGATAACTTCTGGTTTCAAAAGGCAATAAATCCGAAAAATCTAATGATACTTGTCCTAAAGTTGCTAAAGAAGCATTAGGATTGGTACAACTTACTACTGTCATATTAGCCGCATCATAGGTAAAGACAACCGTTCCGGTTACTTTTTTAGACCCTTTGTTTTTGTATGTTACTTGATAATCGGCAGCGGTTCCTGAAATGGCATCCGATACCGGATTGACAACTACTTCTAAATCGGGTGATGGAGACGCAATTGGTGTTAAAACAAAATCGTGAATGACATTGGTTCCTAATGCACCCACATAGGCAGTAGGCACATTAAAAATGCTGTTATCTTCAATTACTGGAACTATCGAAAAACTACCTGAAGTTTGTGTGGTGTAAAATACATACTGACCGTTAGCATCCGTAGTAGTTTGCAACACATTGGATCCAATAACACATTGCACTTTTATAAATGGAAATCTAGGATCACCAGCATCAATACCGTCGCTCAATACATCAAACACAACAACGCCCGATAACGTAGTATAATTTCCTCCAGGTGGAGCAGTACAAAAAGAATTTACAATTGGAGTAAAACTGCCTAAAATAGAATTGATATAACTCACTTGTGATTCGTCTATACAGATATACGACAACCCATTATTACTACTGCCGTTAAAATTGATGGTATCGGCATTGTTTCCATTTTTAGCATAAATTGTTATCAATTGGTTGTCAGAAACATCTGTACTTAAAAGATATGTTAAAGCAGATATATCTATAGTCGTTAAATAATTATGATTGGCCGTTAGATGTCTTAAGTTGGTTAAGCTTGAGAGGTCTACACTACTCACGATATTTTGATGAAAATCCAAATCAGTCAAATTGGTAAAATAGGCTAACCCTTCTAAATTATTAATAGAAGCACTTTCCAATTCTAATTCGTATACTACTGCTGCTTCGGCATAACTGATTTCATTATCTAAGTTCGTATCTATTTTAATATTGATTCCGTTTTGGTCTTTAGCAATATTATTAGATGCTGATGCCAATAGTAATTTATTCTTGAAAGCTGTTCCGTTGAATACAATATTTTGAGCCGACATTATTCCGGTCAACAAGAGTAGAAATAAGTAAAATATTTTTTTCATTGTTCTTGTGTTTAAGTTAAACTGGAGCATTGTATTAATTAATTTTTTTTGATAATATGTCTTGTAACATTTCTCTTTTTCTTTGAGAAACTGGCAATTGTTCGTCATTGTGCATCAATACAAATCCGTTTTCCTTTTTTATATACGACTTGACGTAGGCTAAATTAATTAAATGCGATTGGTGTATTCTAACAAAATCATATTCCGACAACAATTCTTCGTACTCTTTTAGCGTTTTAGAAATCAATATTGGTTTTCCTTTTTTAATAAAAAACTTAGTGTAATTATCGTCACTTTCACACCGAATAATATCATTGATGTCCAACAAATGAATGCCGTCTGAGTTGGATAATGCAATTCTTTTAAAGTTGTCGGCTTTTTTACGAATGTTTTCTAACAATAAATCGATGTGTGAATAATCGTTGTCTTTTTCTAATACATTTCTAATTTTACTGATTACCTTTTCTAATTCATCTGGTCCGACGGGTTTCAACAAAAAATCTAAGGCACTAAATCGAAAGGCTTTTATCGCATAATGTTCATAAGCGGTGACAAAAACAATGTGTGTATTTACTTTTCCATTAATTTCCGCCAACTTTTCCAGCAAGTCAAAACCGGTTCCATCATTCATTTGAATGTCCAAAAAAACAATTTGTGGGTGGAGTTCGTTCAATATCTCAACGCCAGTTTCAACACTGTCTGCCTCTCCGATAATGGTAATATCAGGCGCATATAATGAAAGAAGACCTTTCATTCCTTCTCTTAAATTTACATCATCATCAATGAGTACCGCTGTTATCATGTTTTGTGTTTTCTAAATTAATTATTTTGCAAACAAATATTGCAATGGCAGAACGAGCATCGCTTTGGTTCCAAGAATTTTACCGTCTTCTTCTAACTGTTCTATGACTACTTTGGCTTTTTGTGCGGTAGTTTCTTCCATCATTTCCAATCTTTTTTTGGTGATATCTAGTGCCATCGACTTGTGCATAGAAACAAAACTTTCTTTCATCGATTTGGATTTATCAATACCGATTCCATTGTCAGTTACTACACACACTAAACTTTCTTTTTCTATGTAAAAATCTAAGGTAATAAATCCCTCATTAGATTTCGGTTTCATACCGTGAATAATTGCATTTTCAACAAACGGCTGCATCAACAAGGGCGGTAGCGCAACATCATCTTCTATTTCTTTACTCTTGTTGATTTGAAATTGAAATGAGTTGTTGAAGCGCAATTGCTCCAATTCCAAATAATTCTGTAGACTTTCTATTTCTTTGTCAATTGGAATCAACGTTTCTTTAGAATACTCAAGGGTCAATCGCATCAATTTTGAAAATTTAGCCAAATACTTGATGGCGGCTTCGGTACTATTTTGCACAATAAAACTAGAAATAGAACCCAAACAATTGAACACAAAGTGTGGATTCATTTGCAAATGCAACGCTTTTTGTTCGTATACAGCCAATTCTTTTTCGAGAGTTAGTCTTCGTTTTAATTGCACTCTATTATACATTAAAAAGGCCATACCTGAAATCAATAAAGAAAGTAAAATAGCCAATATTAATTTGATTTGATTGGTCTTTTTTTGCTCCTTATAAACCAAGTCTTTTTTGATTTGTTCTTCTTTTTGGAGCATTTGTTTGCGATCAAAATCGAAATTCATTTCGGCCCGAATCGAATTTTTAATGGTTTGTGCATTGGTAACGCTATCTTTAGCAATACTGTATAATTTGTAATGCTTTAGTGCCTCAACAACATTATTCTGTTTTTCATAAATTTCACTCAAGGTTTTTTCAAACACTTGAATTTTATCCAATGTTTTTAATTCTTTGGACAAAACCAATGCTTTTTCAGTAAACTGTAGCGCCTTTTGATACTCTTTTTGTTGCAAATAAATTTCTCCCAAAATGGCATATGAATTGGCAATCCAGAATTTATTCTCGATGCTTTCAAAAATTTCTAGCGCCATATTGGTGTACACTATAGCTTTATTATTTTGATACAAATCTTTATAATACAAAGCATAATTATAGTACAACTGCGCTAATCCGTTTGGATTTGGAAAGGTGTCAAAACAATATTTGGCTTCTTTAAAGCGCTCGAGTGCTTTTACATAATCTTTCTTTAGTAAGTAAATCAATCCGATATTGCTGGTGGTAGTTCCTATATTTTCATCATCCAATTGTTCTTGAATATCCAGACATTTTTCATAGTACACCAAAGCCTTAAAGAAATCATTTTGCGATTTATAAATGACTCCTATATTGTTGTAAACTCGGGCAAGTTTTTGTAGGTTTTGTGTTTCCTGAAAAATCTTCAACGATTTGAAATTGAACAAAAGTGCTTTATCATAATTACTTTGTTCCATAAACACATAACCGATACTGCCGTATGCACGGGCCAATCCATTTTTAATTTCTTTGGTATTTTCGCTAGTACCTGATACTAGTTCATTTTCAAAAATAGTTTGTGATTTAGAAAAACAATCCAAAGCTTTGGTATAATTTCCCAAAATAATGTTGGCGTTTCCCATATGATGGTAAGCATTTCCTTCCTCTACTTTATATCCGATTGATCGAGAAACTTGTAGGGCTTTAGCAGCATATCGAAGCATCAATTTAGGATTGGTGGTGACATATTGATTGGCCAAATTATTGAGCGTTTGGGCTTTAACAATGTCGCTTTTAGTAGTTTTGAGTTGAAGCATTAAACTATCAATCGCTTTATTTTGTGCCGAAGCAAACAAAGAAATGAACAGAAATAAAAAAAGTAGTTTTGACTTCATAATGCAAATTATAGAAACAAAAATAAACTTTACATTTAAATAAAAAGATTTAATTTAGAATTCGATAGATTTCATCGAGAATTCGATAAAAGTTGCATTTAAATCAATAAAAAAACCCGACTGGATGCAGTCGGGTTTCAATGTCTAAGTTTTATCTATTTTTGCTTAAAAGCTTTCAAACCAGGGAAATACGCTGTATCGCCCAATTCTTCTTCTATTCTCAATAACTGATTATATTTTGCCATACGATCCGAACGAGAAGCCGAACCTGTTTTAATTTGTCCACAGTTTAAAGCTACAGCTAAATCGGCAATGGTATTGTCTTCTGTTTCTCCTGAACGGTGTGACATTACCGAAGTATATCCTGCATTTTTTGCCATGTTAACTGCAGCAATGGTTTCCGTTAAGGTTCCAATTTGATTTACTTTCACTAGAATTGAATTGGCAATTCCTTTTTCAATTCCAGTTGACAAACGCTCAACATTGGTTACAAACAAATCGTCTCCAACTAATTGAACTTTATCACCAATCAATTCGGTTAAATATTTCCAACCGTCCCAGTCGTTCTCTTGCATTCCGTCTTCAATAGAAATGATAGGATATTTTGAAGCCAATTCTGCCATGTATTCAGCTTGTTCTTTAGACGTTCTGATTTTACCATTAGGCCCTTCAAATTTGGTATAATCGTATTTTCCGTCTACATAAAATTCAGAAGCCGCGCAATCTAGTGCTATCATTACTTCGTCTCCAAATGTATATCCTGCATTTTCAACCGCTTTCTTAATCGTTTCAATAGCATCTTCTGTTCCACCAGCTAAATTTGGAGCAAATCCACCTTCATCACCAACAGCAGTTGACAAATCTCTATCGTGTAATACTTTTTTCAAATTATGGAAAATTTCTGTTCCCATTTGCATGGCGTGCGTAAACGAAGTCGCTTTCACTGGCATAATCATGAATTCTTGGAATGCAATTGGTGCATCCGAATGCGAACCACCATTGATGATATTCATCATTGGAACTGGTAATGTATTGGCAGAAACACCTCCGACATAGCGGTATAAAGGCAAGTTTAGTTCATTTGCTGCCGCTTTTGCCGCCGCCATCGAAACACCTAATATAGCATTCGCACCTAAATTCCCTTTGTTAGCAGTTCCATCTAAATCAATCATTAATTGATCGATTAGATTTTGTTCAAAAACAGATACTCCTAATAATTCAGGAGCAATTTTAGTATTTACATTTTCAACGGCTTTCAACACACCTTTTCCCATGTAGGCTTTTCCGCCATCACGAAGTTCTACAGCTTCATGCTCTCCGGTTGAAGCTCCACTGGGTACAGCAGCGCGTCCTAAAACACCATTTTCGGTTACTACATCAACTTCAATAGTAGGATTTCCTCTAGAATCCAAAATTTGTCTAGCGTGTACTTTAATAATAATACTCATTATTTATGTTTATTTATTAGTTAGATAATTGCATATTAGCTAAAAAAAGCCTCACAAATTTAAGCATATCTCAAAACTAAATCATTGCTTTTTGTAAAAACTTATAAACTCAATCGATTTAGTTGTTTAAAAAGCGCTTCAAATAGTAAGATGTTATGAGATCATTTTTGATTTAAAATTTTTATAAACTTTATCTTACTTTTGTATGTAAATATTGCATTTTATCGATTTTTATTGCATTTTATAGATACTTTATATCTGTCAAAATACTAAATTTATTTATTTTTAAACTTTGATAACCCCAATTATTACATTTGAATATGGAAAATGAAATTCATACAGAACGAAAACCAGACCTAAAAAGCATCAGTAAATTAATTGCTTTTTGGTTTGTATTCATTTTAATTTTATTGTGTGAAACCACCTTTGCTCAAGATTACAGAAACGCTAAAGCCTATATCAATGACTTTGGTAAAAATGAATTATTTGTTAAAGAATCGTTGATGGAATATTCTACTTCAATTATTGATGCAAGTCCAGACTCACGAGTTCAAAGCACTTTGGAACGAATTTATACCAAACTTGAAGATATTAATATTAATTTACTAAAAAATGATTTAGGGATTTCTGACAACAAAGGTTCAAGAGATGTTGGTTTGCGGGATGCTTTTATCAAGCTTAACAACAAAACCATAACTTTATTAAAAAACAAGTCGCTTAAATTAAACGATTACAGAGTGCAAAGTGGGTTAGATTATTCAGAAATTTTTAAAAATTTCTCTTACAAGGAATCGGAAATCTCAAAATACTATGCTGAGATATTGAATTATGAGAGCGCTAAAAGAGATTTCGGATTAAAATACAACATCTTAATTCGTAACTATAACAAGAGAAATGTCTTCGAATATAATGCCTATCAAAACCTAATCTTTTACAAACTAAATGTATTAGACGACAAGTTGGTACAACTTTTTAAATATCGAAATACCGATGACGTTGTTGAATGCACTAATTTCATAACCAGCATAGCCGAAGAATCATTAGTAAAAACCGATATTTATAAAGACGATTTTATAGACAAATCGTTAAATGACATCAACATTGAATTCATAAATTTCATATTGAAGCAAAACGAAACTTTATTGCCATTATACCAACAATACATTGCGGTTTACGATGATTTTCAAAAAATTAAAAGTAAGTTTTTGGAAAGCAATGACGTCATAAAAGTAGAAGATTACAACAATGAAGTTAGAAGATACAACGATACTAAAAATAAATTCTTTGATACTTTATATGAAAATCAAATCAAAAAAAGTGATTTATTAAAGCGATGGTATTTAACCAACAGTGACTTTTTGAAACGAAACATCGAATTTGAGAACTTGTATGATAAATTCACAAATAACGACTAACCTCTCACAGATTTCTATACAGTAGAAATCTTTTTTTTGTATAATTATGTAATCTTTAATAAATAATATGTAAAAAGAACTGCTCACAACGAGAGTACCTTTACATCAAACAATTAAAGATTGCAATTATGAAAAACACTTACTTAAAATCAGGAAAAAATAAAACAAAAAGACAAGTAAATTGTTTTATGTTCTTTTTATTGCTGTTGTCTTGTGTTGCCTTTGCACAAGAATCAAAATCAGTCGGGTACCGCACCATTGAGGCTTACTTAAATGATTTTTCTAAGAACGAACTTTTTGTAAAGAAATCTCTTCAAGAATACTCTGCTTCTATTATGGACAATCAAATGGAAACAAGATCTCGAGCTACTGCAAACAAAATCATTGACAAACTTAAATCGATCAACACTATCCTAAAAATTAACGATAAGGGTTTTGAAAAAAACACTTTTTTACGCGATAGTTTTATTCGAATGAACGAAAAAACAATTGAGTGCATGGCCAATGGTACCCTGATTATGAATGATTATATTAATCAGTCTTCGTATCCTGTGAGTCAAATTATTGAAAATTTAAACCGAAGAGAAGATAACTTAAATAGCTATTTTTATGAACTGAGAAGATACGAAAAAAGCAAAAGAGATTTTGGAATGCAATACCATGTAATAATCAAAACTTTTTCGGGAAATAATATTTTTGAGTATAATGCCTACGAAAATATTTTATTTTACAAAATCAATGTTATAAATGCGAAAATAAATGCTTCCATAAACCAAATAAGTTGCAACGATTTTACAGAGGCAATGTCGGCTTTAGATGCTATTTATGAAGAAACCAATACCAAAACTAGCACTTACAAAGACAATTATGCCGATGTTTCGTTAAACAATGCTACCCTATCCTATTGCAATTTCATTTATAATCAAAAAAACAAAATTACTTCTTTGTTCGATAGTTTTATGGACGAATACACTAAACTTCAAAAATTGAAAAGTGAACCCAATCAGAATACAGAAGCCTTTTTATCTCAATACAATTCTGTTGTAAAATCTTATAATCAAAAGAAAAAAGAGCTTTTTGATGTAGTCGAAATAATTCAAAAAGATAAAGAAACTTTCTACACCAATTGGCAAGCTGTTAATAGAGCCTTCCTAAAAAACAATGCAAAGTTTGAAAATTTGTATGATAGTTATACTTATGTAGATTAAAACAAAAAGGATGCAAATGCATCCTTTTTGTTTATACAACTTGAAGTTGATTTTTCTTAATATTTTCTACAAACTCATCAAACAAATAAGACGAATCATGCGGTCCTGGACTTGCTTCTGGATGGTATTGCACTGAAAAACAAGATTTCGATTTCATGCGCATTCCGGCAACGGTATTGTCATTGATATGGTAATGCGTAATTTCTAAATCAGAATGAGAATCAAGTTCTTCTCTATTGACTGCAAAACCATGATTTTGAGAAGTGATTTCACCTTTACCTGTTAATACATTCATCACAGGATGATTGATTCCTCTGTGTCCATTGAACATTTTATAGGTTGAAATTCCGTTTGCTAAACCCAAAATTTGATGACCTAGACATATTCCAAAAACAGGTTTGTCAGAAGCAATCATTTCTTTTGCTGTTTCTTGCACTTGAGTTAAAGGTTCTGGATCACCCGGACCATTGGATAAAAAATAACCATCCGGATTAAACGCTTTCAACTCATTAAAGGACGTATTGTAGGGAAATACTTTGATGTAACAATCTCTTTTGGCAAGATTTCTAAGGATATTTCTTTTGATACCTAAATCTAAAGCGGCAATTTTATAGGTGGCCTTTTCATCTCCGAATAAATAGGGTTCTGATACTGAAACTTTGGAAGCTAATTCCAATCCTTTCATATTGGGAACATTTGACAATTGATTTTTTAATTCTTCAATAGATGTCCCATCAGTTGAGATTACGGCATTTTGGGCACCGTTATCACGAATATAGCTAACTAAGGCTCGTGTATCTACATCAGAAATGCATACTAAATTTTGTTTTTCAAAATAATCATACAGATTACTCTCAGAATCTGGTCGAGAATGATTGAAGCTAAAGTTTTTACAAACTAAGCCTGAAATCATGATTTTTTCAGATTCAACTTCGTTGGCATTGACACCATAATTCCCGATATGCGGATTGGTAGCTACCATTATTTGTCCGAAATAAGAAGGATCAGTAAAAATTTCTTGATAACCCGTCATTCCAGTATTGAAACATACTTCCCCAAAAGTGGTACCTGAAATTCCGATTGATTTACCATAAAAAATGGTTCCATCCGCTAGTAGTAAGATGGCTTGTGGTCGTGTTGTGTATTTCATTGTAGTAGTTAGTTGTGTTTTGCAAATTTAGGATAATCTTTTATAATTCTAAAGTCGATTTAGTAAAGTTTATAAACATTCCTTTGGATGGCTCTCTAGCCCTGATTGGATGGATGCCAATTTTTATTGGCAGGAAGAAAAGCAGGAAAATGGATTGCTGACAAACCTAAACCATTCGCTCCAGAAAGAAATAAGTTAGTTTTAAGCATAAAAAAAAGGATAAACTCGAAAGCTTATCCTTTATATTTATGAAATTGAATTCATTATTCTGCACTATCAGTAGTTTCTTCTGAAGAAGTTTCAGGAGCTTCTGGAGCAGGAGTTGCATCAGCAACTGGAGCAGCAGTAGTTTCTTTTTTAGCTTTTCCACCACGACGGCTTTTAGCTTTTTTCTCTTCTTTTTTACCACCATTGTATAGTTCGTTGAAATCTACTAATTCGATCATTGCCATATCAGCATTATCTCCTAAACGATTTCCAACTTTGATGATACGAGTGTAACCACCTGGGCGATCACCTACTTTAGCAGCTACTTCTCTAAAAAGTTCAGTAACACCGTATTTGTTACGTAAGTAAGCAAAAACCACACGACGATTGTGCGTAGTATCTTCTTTTGATTTTGTTATAAGCGGCTCAACGAATTGTTTAAGCGCTTTTGCTTTAGCAACAGTTGTGTTAATACGTTTGTGTTCAATTAATGAACAAGCCATATTAGCTAACATAGATTTTCTATGTCCAGTCTGTCTGCTTAAGTGATTGTTCTTTTTTCCGTGTCTCATTTTAAATGCTATTTAATTTGAATAAAGAAACTAGTCTTTATCTAATTTATATTTTGACAAATCCATTCCGAAAGTTAAATTTTTAACAGCCACTAGTTCATCTAGTTCAGTTAACGATTTTTTACCGAAGTTACGGAACTTCATTAAGTCGTGTTTGTTAAAAGAGACAAGGTCTCCTAATGTATCAACTTCAGCTGCTTTTAAGCAATTTAATGCTCTTACAGATAAATCCATATCAACAAGCTTCGTTTTAAGCAATTGTCTCATGTGTAATGATTCCTCATCGTATGAATCTGTTTGAGCGATTTCGTCTGCCTCAAGAGTGATTCTCTCATCTGAGAATAACATGAAGTGGTGAATTAATACTTTTGCTGCTTCAGTAAGAGCATCTTTTGGATTGATTGATCCATCAGTTTTAATTTCAAAAACTAATTTTTCATAATCTGTTTTTTGCTCTACACGGAAATTTTCAATAGCATATTTCACGTTTTTAACTGGAGTAAAGATAGAATCTGTAAAGATTGTACCGATAGCTGCATTTTGCTTTTTATTTTCTTCTGCAGGAACATATCCTCTACCTTTTTCGATAGTTAATTCCATGTTGAAATTAACTTTAGAATCAAGGTTACAGATTACTAATTCTGGGTTTAAAACTTGAAAACCAGAAATAAATTTTTGAAAATCGCCAGCAGTAATTTGTTCTTTACCAGTTATAGATATAGTTACTGATTCGTTATCGATATCTTCAATTTGACGTTTAAAACGTACTTGTTTAAGACTAAGGATAATTTCGGTAACATCTTCAACAACTCCTGAAATAGTAGAAAACTCATGCTCTACACCTTCAATTCTTGTAGATGTAATAGCATAACCTTCTAAAGCAGAAAGTAAAACTCTTCTAAGTGCATTACCAACAGTCAATCCGTAACCAGGTTCTAAAGGTCTGAATTCAAACTTACCTTCAAAATCGGTTGAATCGATCATGATAACTTTATCGGGCTTTTGAAAATTAAATATTGCCATAATTTAGACTACTGTCAATTATTATTTGTTGTACAACTCTACGATTAACTGCTCTTTAATGTTTTCTGGAATTTGAAGTCTAGCCGGTACAGTAACAAAAGTACCTGATTTAGTATCGTTGTTCCAAGTAATCCATTCATAAACATGATTAGAGTTTGATAAAGAACGCTCAATTGACTCTAAAGATTTTGATTTTTCACGAACTGCAACTACATCACCTGGTTTCAAGTGGTAAGAAGGAATGTTTACTAATTCACCATTAACAGTAATGTGACGGTGAGAAACGATTTGTCTTGCAGCTCTTCTTGAAGAAGCAATACCCATTCTAAAAACAACATTATCTAAACGAGCTTCACATAATTGTAAAAGGATTTCACCTGTTACACCTTTAGAAGCAGCTGCTTTTTCAAATAAGTTTCTGAATTGTTTTTCTAAGATACCGTAAGAGTATTTAGCTTTTTGCTTTTCCATCAACTGAACAGCATATTCAGATTTTTTACCTCTTTTTTTTGCCATCCCGTGTTGTCCAGGAGGGTAATTTCTTTTTTCGAATGCTTTATCAGCTCCGAAGATTGCTTCGCCAAATTTACGAGCAATTTTTGTACTTGGACCAGTATATCTTGCCATTTTAAAATTGTTTTGAGAGAGAGATTATGAATTCAGGTCAATAAATCCTTCGATAATCTTGATTCTTTCTCTTGTTATACTTAATTATATATTAGATACTGAAACTATTTCAGTATAAAATTATACTCTACGTCTTTTAGGAGGACGACATCCATTGTGAGGCATTGGAGTAACATCAATAATTTCTGTTACTTCTACACCACTGTTGTGTATTGATCTGATAGCAGATTCTCTTCCGTTACCTGGACCTTTAACATACACTTTTACTTTTTTAAGTCCTGCTTCTAATGCTACTTTACTGCAGTCTTCAGCTGCCATTTGAGCAGCATATGGAGTGTTCTTTTTAGAACCTCTAAAGCCCATTTTACCAGCAGAAGACCAAGAAATAACTTCACCTTTTTTGTTAGTTAACGAAATGATGATGTTGTTAAAAGTCGCATTAATATGAGCTTCACCTGAAGATTCAATAATAACTTTACGTTTTTTTGTACTTGCTTTAGCCATATTACTTACTATTTAGTTGCTTTTTTCTTATTAGCAACAGTTTTTCTCTTACCTTTTCTTGTTCTAGAATTGTTTTTAGTTCTTTGACCTCTTAATGGAAGACCAGATCTGTGACGAATTCCTCTGTAACATCCGATATCCATTAAACGTTTGATGTTTAATGAAGTTTCCGAACGAAGTTCACCTTCAATTTTGTAGTATGATACTGCATCACGAATTGCTCCGATTTGATCATCATTCCAATCTTGAACTTTAATGTCTTGGCTAACTTGAGCTTTATCTAAAATCTCAATTGCTCTACTTTTTCCTATTCCGAAGATATAGGTAAGTGCTATAACACCTCTTTTATTTTTAGGTATATCTACCCCTGCTATTCTTGCCATAATTATCCTTGTCTTTGTTTAAATCTAGGATTCTTTTTGTTAATAACGTATAATCTTCCTTTTCTACGCACAATCTTACATTCTGCGCTTCTTTTCTTAACTGATGTTCTTACTTTCATTTTTAATAACTTTAGTATCTGTAAGTGATTCTTGCTTTTGACAAATCGTAAGGACTCATTTCTAACTTAACTTTGTCACCAGGTAACAATTTAATGTAATGCATACGCATTTTACCAGAAATGTGTGCGATAACGATATGTCCATTTTCTAATTCCACACGGAACATTGCATTTGATAATGCTTCGATTATTGATCCGTCTTGTTCTATTGCTGATTGTTTTGCCATAAAAATTAAGCTACTGCTTTTCTATTTTTACCACTTTTCATTAAACCATCATAATGCTTATTCAATAAATAAGAATTTATTTGTTGAATAGTATCAATTGCAACTCCAACCATAATGATCAAAGAAGTTCCACCATAGAACATAGCCCATGACTGTTGAACGTCTAAACTAACTACAATCGCTGGGAACACAGCTATTAAAGCTAAGAATAACGCACCTGGAAAGGTTACTAATGACATAATTTTATCTAAAAAATCGCCTGTTTCAACACCTGGTTTAATACCTGGAATGAAACCACCGCTTCTTTTTAAATCGTCAGCCATTTTATTTGTTGGAACTGTAATTGCCGTGTAAAAAAATGTAAAGATAATGATTAATGAAGCAAAAACTAAATTATACCATAATCCGAACATGTTACTAAATGCACCTGCAATAGATTGAGAAGTTTCCGACTGTGATAATCTTGCTAAAGCAGCTGGGATGAACATAATTGCTTGAGCAAAGATGATCGGCATTACACCAGCAGCATTTAGTTTAAGAGGAATCCATTGTCTGTTACCACCCATCATATCTTGCTCAAAATCTCCAGAAGTAGTTCTGCGAGCATATTGAACAGGTATCTTTCTAATTGCCATTACCAAAAGTACACATGCAATAATTACCAATAACCATACGATAATTTCAAAAACTAGTATCATTGGGCCACCATTATTATTGGTAACTCTAGAAGTAAATTCTTGAATTAATGCTTGTGGTAATCTAGCTAAAATTCCAACCATAATTAATAGGGAAATTCCGTTACCAATACCTTTATCAGTTATTTTTTCTCCCAACCACATAGCAAAGATTGTTCCTGTGGTTAAAATTAAAACTGATGAAAATAAGAATTCGAAAGAATCAAATCCTAACAAAAATGCTCCTTGAGGAATAGTTTGTCTTAAGTTATAAATATAACCAGGACCTTGAAGTAAGGTAATACCAATAGTTAACCAACGTGTAATTTGGTTCAACTTTTTTCTACCACTTTCACCATCTTTTTGAAGCTTTTGTAAATATGGAATTGCAATTCCCATTAATTGAACAACAATTGAAGCAGAAATGTAAGGCATGATACCTAACGCAAATACTGAAGCTTTAGAGAACGCACCACCAGTAAACATATCTAGAATTGATCCAATTCCTTTATCTGTTTGACCAGCAAGCCCTGAAAGCTGTGTAGCATCGATACCTGGAAGAGTAACATGAGCACCAAATCTGTAAACCAAAAGCAAACCTAAGGTAAACAATATTCTGTTTTTCAACTCTTCAATTTTCCAAACATTCTTAAACGATTCAATAAAATTCTTCATAAAGTCAGAATATTATAATGTTACTACTTCACCACCAGCAGCTTCAATAGCAGCTTTTGCAGTGGCAGTAAATTTGTGAGCAGATACTTTTAATTTTGCTTTTAATTCACCTCTACCTAAAATTTTAACTAATTCATTTTTGGTAGCCAAACGATTTTCTACTAATACTGCAAAATCTACAGTATCTGTAACAATTCCGTTGTCAACTAAAGCTTGAAGCGTGTCAAGATTTACACCTTGGTGCTCAATTCTGTTAATGTTCTTGAAACCAAACTTAGGAACACGTCTTTGAAGTGGCATTTGCCCTCCTTCAAAACCAATTTTCTTAGAATATCCAGAACGAGATTTTGCTCCTTTGTGTCCTCTTGCAGAAGTACCACCTTTACCAGAACCTTCACCTCTACCAACTCTTTTATTTTGGTTGTGCGTTGAACCTTCAGCAGGTTGTAAGTTACTTAAATTCATAACTATAATTGTTATTTAACTTCCTCAACGGAAACTAAGTGTTTAACTTTATTTATCATTCCAAGGATAGTTGGATTAGAATCATGTTCCACAACTTGATTCATTTTGCGAAGACCTAAAGCTTCCAATCCTCTTTTTTGAGTTAGAGGACAGTTGATTTTACTTCTTACTTGTTTTACTAATAATTTAGCCATAATTTCCTTGAATTAACCTTTAAAAACTTTCTCTAAAGAAACACCTCTCTGTTTTGCAACAGTATAAGCACTTCTCATTTGTAGTAATGCATCAAAAGTTGCTTTAACCACATTGTGTGGATTAGAAGAACCTTGAGATTTTGATAATACATCGTGAATACCTACTGATTCCAATACTGAACGAACAGCACCACCAGCAATAACTCCTGTACCATGAGATGCAGGCATTAAAAATACTCGAGCACCACCAAATTTACCTTTTTGTTCGTGAGGAACAGATTGCCCACTCAAAGGAATTCTAACCAAATTTTTCTTAGCATCTTCTACTGCTTTCGCAATTGCTTCAGAAACATCTTTAGATTTTCCCAATCCGTGACCTACTACTCCATTTTCATCACCTACAACAACAATAGCAGAAAAGCCAAAAGCTCTACCTCCTTTTGTTACTTTAGTAACACGATTTACACTTACCAGACGATCTTTTAACTCAAGACCACTTGGTTTTACTAATTCTACATTTTTGTATTTAGACATAATATATTAGAATTTAAGTCCAGCGGCTCTTGCGCCCTCTGCTAATGATTTAATACGACCGTGATATAAATAACCTCCTCTATCGAAAGTTACTGATTCTATACCGGCTTTTAACGCTTTTTCTGCAACAAGTTTTCCAACTGTAGCCGCAACTTCAACGCTTGTACCTTTAATATCTGCTCCTTTATCTCTTGATGAAGCAGCTAATAAAGTAACTCCATTTACATCATCAATTAGCTGTGCATAGATTTCTTTATTACTTCTGAATACAGAAAGTCTTGGTCTAGCAGCAGTACCGCTAACAATCTTTCTTATTCTATACTGGATTCTCTGTCTTCTTTCAGATTTTGTTAATGACATAATCTCTATTTTTAAGCTGATTTACCTGCTTTTCTTCTTAATACTTCACCTACAAACTTGATACCTTTTCCTTTGTAAGGTTCTGGTCTACGGAAATTTCTAATTTTCGCAGTAATAGCTCCTAAAAGTTGTTTATCATGTGATGTAAGTTTAACAATTGGGTTCTTACCTTTTTCAGAAATAGTTTCCAAAGATACCTCTGGCGCTACTTCTAAAATGATATTGTGTGAAAATCCTAAAGCTAAATCAAGTTTTTGTCCTTGATTTGAAGCTCTATAACCCACACCCACAAGTTCTAATTCATTAGTAAAACCAGTAGATACTCCAACAATCATATTATTGATTAAGGCTCTGTATAAACCATGTTTAGCTCTTTGATCTTTGTGGTCTGATGATCTTTCCACAATAACTTGACCTTCTTCTAACTTCACAGTAACGTCCGAAAACTCCTGTGTAAGTTGTCCTAATTTCCCTTTAACTGTAACCAATCCTTCAGCAACTTCTACAGTTACTCCAGCTGGAACTACAATTGGATTTTTACCTATTCTTGACATCGTCGTTTAGCTTTAAATTAGTATACGTAACAAATTACTTCTCCTCCAACATTCAGTTGTTTAGCTTGTTTTCCAGTCATCAAACCTTTTGATGTAGAAACGATAGCTATACCCAATCCGTTAAGGATTCTAGGCAATTTAGAAGCACCTGCGTACTTACGTAAACCTGGTTTACTAATTCTTTGGATATCTCTAATAACCGACTCTTTAGTATCTTTATCATACTTTAGAGCAATTTTAATAGTACCTTGAACTGTACTATCTTCAAATTTGTAGCTTAAGATATATCCTTGATCGAATAAAATCTTAGTGATTTCTTTTTTAAGGTTAGAAGCAGGAATCTCAACCACTTTGTGGCTAGCTCTAGCTGCATTTCTAACTCTCGTAAGATAATCTGCAATTGGATCTGTATACATATTTATAAAATTTTGGCAACGGTTTTCAAAAGAACTATTCCCTTGAACCTGAAACCATTAAACTCATTTTTTAAAGCAGATAATTGTACGTTACCTGCAAAAAGCTGGCAAATGTACAATTATCTGCTCAAATAAACTAACTACCAGCTAGCTTTTTTTACTCCTGGAATTAATCCTTGGTTAGCCATCTCACGAAATGTAACACGTGAAATACCGAATTGTCTCATGTACCCTCTTGGTCTACCAGTTAATTTACAACGATTGTGTAAACGAACAGGTGAAGCATTTTTAGGTAATTTTTGTAACCCTTCATAATCTCCAGCTTCTAATAAAGCCTTTCTTTTTTCAGCGTACTTAGCTACCGTTTTTTCTCTCTTAACCTCACGGGCTTTCATTGATTCTTTAGCCATATCTTAATTCTTTTTAAAAGGTAAACCTAATTCTGCTAATAATGATTTCGCTTCTTTGTCAGTTTGTGCTGTAGTTACGAAAGTAATATCCATACCTGAAATTTTGTTTACTTTATCAATATCAATTTCTGGGAAAATGATTTGCTCCAAAACTCCAAGGTTGTAATTACCTCTTCCATCAAAACCTGTAGCTTTAATCCCACCAAAATCTCTTACACGAGGTAAAGCAGAAGTAATAAGTCTATCTAAAAACTCATACATTCTTTCTCCACGTAAAGTTACTTTAGCACCAATCGGCATTCCTTTTCTTAATTTGAATGACGCTACGTCTTTTTTGGAAATTGTAGCTAACGCTTTTTGTCCAGTAATTTTTGTTAATTCGTCTACAGCGTAGTCAACTAACTTTTTATCTGATACAGCTGCACCAACTCCACGGCTAATAACGATTTTTTCAAGTTTTGGAACTTGCATTACGTTTTTATAACCGAACTCTTCTTTAAGAGCAGAGATTACTCTACTCTTATATTCTTCTTTTAGTCTAGGGATATATGCCATAACTATAATACTTGATTTGATTTTTTAGAAAATCTCACTTTCTTATCTCCTTCTACTCTAGTTCCAGTTTTTGTAGTTTCTTTAGATTTTGGATCTATCAAAGACAAATTAGAAATATGAATAGGAGCTTCTTTCTTTACGATTCCACCTTGAGGGTTTTTTGCACTTGGTTTAGTATGTTTCGAAACCATGTTAGCACCTTCAACAATCGCTTTATTTTTCTCACGGTCAACTCTAAGAACTTTACCTTCTGTACCTTTATGGTCTCCAGCAATAACTCTTACTACGTCGCCTGATTTAATTTTTAACTTTGTCATCATTAAACGAATTAAAGCACTTCAGGTGCTAATGATACAATTTTCATGAATTGTTTTTCACGAAGTTCTCTGGCAACCGGACCAAAAACACGAGTCCCTCTCATTTCACCAGCAGCATTTAACAATACACATGCGTTATCGTCAAATCTGATATAAGATCCATCAGCTCTTCTCACTTCTTTTTTGGTACGCACAACAACTGCAGTAGAAACAGCACCTTTTTTAACGTTACCGTTAGGCGTTGCGTCTTTAATTGACACTACAATTTTATCACCAACAGAGGCATAACGACGTTTCGTTCCTCCTAAAACACGGATAGTCAAAACTTCTTTTGCTCCTGTGTTATCTGCTACTTTTAATCTAGATTCCTGTTGTACCATAACTATTTCGCTCTTTCAATGATTTCAACTAATCTCCAACATTTCAACTTAGATAAAGGTCGTGTTTCCATGATCTTTACTGTATCACCAATGTTACAGTCATTTGTTTCGTCGTGTGCAACATATTTTTTAGTTTTCAACACGAACTTACCATACATTGGATGCTTTACTCTTCTTGTTTCAGAAACAACAATAGATTTCTCCATTTTGTTGCTAGTAACTACACCAATTCTTTCTTTTCTTAAATTTCTTTTATCTTCCATCTTTCAGCAGATTACAATTCTCTTTTGCTTAATTCAGTTGCCAATCTAGCTACCGTTCTTCTCATCGTTCTGATTTGAAGTGGGTTTTGAATTGGTGAAATAGCGTGAGCGGTTTTTAATTCAGCATATGTTTTTTTTACTTCACTAAGTTTAACTTGCAACTCAGCTGTAGACAGACTAATAACTTCTGATTGTTTCATAATTTATATATATTATGCTTCGAAATCTCTAGCAACAACAAACTTAGTTTTAACTGGAAGCTTTTGAGCTGCAAGGCGTAATGCCTCTTTTGCAACTGCTAAAGGAACTCCTCCAACTTCAAACATAATTTTTCCGGGTTTAACAACGGCAGCCCAATATTCTACGGCACCTTTACCTTTACCCATACGTACCTCAAGAGGTTTCTTTGTTATAGGTTTGTCTGGAAATACGTTAATCCAAAGTTGTCCTTCTCTTTTCATGTAACGAGTTGCAGCAATACGCGCAGCTTCGATTTGACGTGAAGTTAAAAACATACCTTTTTCATGTACAGATTTAATTCCAAACATTCCACTTGAAAGTACATGTCCTCTTTGAGAAACACCTTTCATTCTACCTTTTTGTACCTTACGGTATTTTGTTCTTTTAGGCTGTAACATTTTTCTTTAATTTAAAAAATTACTTTCTTTTACGTGCATCTGGTTTACCACCTTTGTTGAATGGTTTTCTATCTCCTCTTGGAGAGTCACCACCTTTTCCACCAGAAGCTTGTTTTTTATCCATTCCAACTAGTGGAGATAAATCACGTTTTCCGTAAACCTCACCTTTCATGATCCATACTTTGATCCCCATTCTACCATAAGTAGTGTGAGCTTCACCAAGTGCGTAATCAATATCAGCTCTGAAAGTTGACAAAGGAATTCTTCCTTCTTTAAAACCTTCTGAACGTGCCATTTCAGCACCATTCAAACGACCAGAAATCAAAACTTTAATACCTTCAGCATTCATACGCATTGCTGCTGCGATAGCCATTTTAATAGCTCTTCTGTATGAAATACGGCTTTCGATTTGACGAGCGATACTTGTTGCAACTAAATAAGCATCTAACTCTGGTCTTTTAATTTCAAAGATGTTAATTTGAACCTCTTTGTCAGTAATTTTCTTAAGTTCTTCTTTCAACTTGTCTACCTCTTGTCCACCTTTTCCGATAATAATACCAGGCCTAGCTGTAGTGATAGTAACGGTTACAAGTTTTAAAGTTCTCTCGATGATTACTTTTGATACACTAGCTTTTGATAAACGAGCATGGATATACTTTCTGATTTTATAATCTTCAGCGATTTTATCACCGTAATCATTTCCACCATACCAGTTTGAATCCCATCCTCTGATGATACCAAGTCTGTTTCCTATTGGATTTGTCTTTTGTCCCATCTTAATTAATTGCTTTGTGTGTTATCTAATTGTCCTAATACGATTGTAACGTGATTAGAACGTTTTCTAATTCTGTGTGCTCTTCCTTGTGGAGCTGGACGAAGTCTTTTTAACATCATTCCACCATCAACACGGATCTCTTTTACAATTAAGCCTGCTTCAGCTACATTACCTTCACTATTTTTTTGCTCCCAGTTATTGATTGCAGATAATAATAGTTTTTCTAATTTTCTTGAAGCTTCTTTTGAGCTAAATCTTAATATATTTAAAGCTCTTTCCACTTTCTGACCTCTTACCAAGTCTGCTACTAAGCGCATTTTTCTAGGTGAAGTAGGGCAGTTATTTAATTTAGCAAAAGCTATAGACTTATTAGCCTCTTTTCTTGCGTCTGCAGTTTCTCTTTTACGAACTCCCATTGCTTCTTATTTTTTACCTTTATTTTTTGCTCCAGCATGACCTCTAAATGATCTTGTTGGTGAAAACTCTCCTAATTTGTGTCCTACCATGTTCTCAGTTACATAAACCGGAACAAATTGACGACCATTGTGTACTGCGATAGTTTGTCCTACGAAATCTGGTGTAATCATAGAAGCTCTAGACCAAGTCTTAACAACTCCTTTATTTCCTCCAGCAATATTTTCTTGAACTTTTTTATCTAATTTGTAGTGTACAAAAGGTCCTTTTTTTAATGAACGTGCCATGTCTATCTAATTATTTCTTTCTGCGTTCAACAATATACTTATTACTCGGGTTAACTTTAGAACGAGTTCTATAACCTTTAGCAGGAAGACCTTTTCTAGAACGTGGGTGACCTCCAGATGAACGTCCTTCACCACCTCCCATAGGGTGATCAACAGGGTTCATTGCTACCGGTCTTGTTCTTGGTCTTCTTCCTAACCATCTTGTTCTACCTGCTTTACCAGATACAATTAATTGATGATCAGAATTAGATACTGCTCCAATTGTAGCCGAACAAGTCAACAAGATCAATCTTGTCTCTCCTGAAGGCATTTTTATTGTAGCATATTTACCATCTCTTGCCATTAATTGAGCAAAAGTACCTGCACTTCTAGCGATTGTAGCACCTTGACCAGGACGTAATTCAATACATGAAATTACGGTTCCTAAAGGAATTTTACTTAATGGTAAAGTATTCCCAATTTCTGGAGCTGCACCTTCACCAGATACAACAGTTTGTCCTACTTGTAAACCGTTTTGAGCAACGATATACGTTTTCTCTCCATCAGCATACCATAATAATGCGATAAACGCCGTTCTGTTTGGATCATACTCAATTGATTTCACTGTAGCAGGAATACCCGCTTTAGCTCTTTTGAAATCAATGATACGATATCTTTGTTTGTGACCACCGCCTGTATAACGCATGGTCATTTTTCCTTGACTATTTCTACCTCCTGAGTTTTTTATCGGTGCGATCAATGATCTTTCCGGCTTATCAGTTGTAATGGCGTCAAAACCATTCACAACTCTAAAACGCTGACCCGGGGTAATAGGTTTTAATTTTCTTACTGACATCTTGTTTTATTAGATATTGTTGTAAAAATCTATTGTTTCTCCTTCTTGTACTTGTACAATTGCTTTTTTGTAAGCATTTGACTTTCCACTTATCAAACCACTTTTAGTGTATTTAGTAGTTCTATCTGGTCTAACATTCATTGTATTTACACTAACAACTGATACTCCATAAGTAGCTTCTACAGCTTTCTTAATTTGTACTTTATTAGCTTTTTTATCTACAACGAAACCAAAACGATTGAAAACCTCACCATCTTTGGTGATTTTTTCTGTAATAATAGGCTTAACTATGATACTCATGGCTTGTTATTTACTTAAATTTTCTTCAATTCCCTCTAAAGAACCTTCTAAAAGCACTAAATTATTTGCGTTTAATATCGCATAAGTACTTAATTCTGAATTAGTTACTACACTAGAGGCTTTCAAATTGCGTGACGACAAATATACATTTTTATTTGAATCACCCAACACAAATAAAGATTTTTTATTCTCTAACCCTAACGCTTTCAAAACACTAATGAATTGTTTGGTGTTTGGAGTTTCAAAATTAAAATCTTCTACTACGATTAAATTTGATTCTTTAGCTTTCAAAGAGAAGGCAGATTTTCTTGCCAATCTTTTTAACCCTTTGTTCAATTTAAAAGAGTAACTTCTTGGTCTTGGTCCGAAGATAGTACCTCCTCCTTTAAAAACAGGAGATTTTTTACTACCTGCACGAGCAGTACCAGTTCCTTTTTGCTTTTTAATCTTACGAGTAGAACCTGCAACTTCAGCTCTTTCTTTAGCTTTGTGCGTTCCTTGTCTTTGATTAGCAAGATATTGCTTTACATCAAGATATACTGCGTGATTATTTGGCTCAATTGCGAAAACTGAATCAGAAAGTTGAACTTTTCTTCCAGTTTCTTTTCCGTTGATGTTTAATACTTTTACTTCCATTACTTCTGAATGATTACATAAGAGTTTTTGCATCCAGGAATCGCTCCTTTAACAACAAGTAGGTTCTTTTCAGCCACTACTTTCAAAACTCTAAGATTTTGTACTTTTACATTTTCACCACCCATTCTTCCAGCCATACGCATCCCTTTGAATACACGTGATGGATACGAAGATGCTCCTACAGAACCTGGCGCTCTTAAACGGTTATGTTGACCATGTGTAGCTTGTCCAACACCACCAAAACCGTGACGTTTTACAACACCTTGAAAACCTTTACCTTTAGAAACTCCTTGTACATCAACAAATTCTCCTTCGTTGAAAACATCCACAGTGATACTATCACCTAACTTAAACTCACCTTCAAACCCTTGGAATTCAACGACTTTCTTTTTAGCAGAAGTACCCGCTTTTTTAAAGTGACCTAAGTCCGCTTTAGTAGCATGTTTTTCTGTTTTGTCATCGAAACCAAGTTGAAGAGCTTCATACCCGTCAACCGCATTGGTTCTGACTTGGGTAACGACACAAGGCCCAGCTTCGATTACAGTACAAGGAATGTTTTTCCCGTTCTCGTCGAAAATGCTAGTCATGCCGATTTTTTTTCCAATTAACCCAGACATAAATATTAATTATTAATTATTAAATACAAATACATAGCACATTATTTAAGCGCTATTTTTTTAGAGCCGCAAAAGTAGAACTTTAAAACGGATAAACCTAAAAAATATTAAACCTAAATAATGTGCTTATTTTTTTAAGAAATTAAACTTTAATCTCTACTTCAACTCCACTTGGCAACTCTAATTTCATAAGAGCATCAATGGTTTTTGAAGACGAAGAGTAAATATCTAACAATCTTTTGTATGACATTACTTCAAATTGCTCTCTCGACTTTTTGTTAACGTGTGGAGAACGCAATACCGTAAATATTTTTTTGTGTGTTGGTAACGGAATCGGACCTGTTACAACAGCACCTGTGCTTTTCACAGTTTTTACGATTTTCTCAGCTGATTTATCAACCAACATGTGATCGTAAGATTTTAATTTTATTCTAATTTTTTGACTCATCTTGATAAAAATTAAGCGTTACCTTTTGCTTTTTTGATAACTTCTTCTGAAATATTAGAAGGAGTTTGTTCGTAGTGTGAAAATTCCATTGTAGATGTCGCTCTACCAGAAGACAAAGTTCTTAATGTAGTAACATATCCAAACATTTCAGATAAAGGCACATTAGCTTTGATCGTTTTAGCACCATTTCTGTCACCCATATCATTTACTTGACCTCTACGACGGTTAATATCACCTACGATATCTCCCATGTTTTCTTCTGGAGTGATAACTTCCATTTTCATGATTGGCTCAAGGATAACAGCTCCAGCAGCTTTTGCTACTTCTTTGTATCCCATTTTAGCTGCCAATTCAAACGAAAGCGCATCAGAATCCACTGGGTGGAAAGACCCATCCAATAAGGTTACTTTCAAACTATCTACTTGGTAACCTGCTAAAGGTCCTGTTTTCATAGCTTCTCTGAAACCTTTTTCTACAGAAGGGATATATTCTTTAGGAACGTTACCACCTTTAACTTCGTTAACGAATTGCAACCCAACAGGCACTTTTCCATCAACTTCATCAGCAGGCTCCAATCTAAATACGATGTCACCGAATTTACCACGACCTCCAGATTGTTTTTTATACGTTTCTCTGTGTTGAGCAGATTTTGTGAACGCTTCTTTGTACTCTACTTGAGGCTCACCTTGGTTTACTTCAACTTTGAATTCACGTTTCATACGATCTACAAGGATGTCTAAGTGTAACTCACCCATACCTGAGATAATCGTTTGACCTGAAGCTTCGTCTGTTCTTACAGTAAACGTTGGGTCTTCTTCAGCTAATTTTGCCAAAGCCATACCCATTTTATCAACGTCAGCTTTAGTTTTTGGTTCGATAGCGATACCAATTACTGGTGCTGGGAACTTCATTGACTCAAGAATAATTGGGTGTTTTTCATCACACATGGTATCTCCAGTCTTGATATCTTTAAATCCTACTGCAGCTCCAATATCACCTGCTTCGATGTACTCGATTGGGTTTTGTTTGTTAGCGTGCATTTGGTAGATACGCGAAATTCTTTCTTTGTTTCCTGAACGTGTGTTCAAGATATATGAACCAGCATCTAAACGACCTGAATACGCACGGAAGAAAGCTAAACGACCAACATAAGGGTCAGTAGCAATTTTAAATGCTAAAGCTGCGAACGGCTCTTTTACATCAGGACGACGTAAGATTTTAGTTTGATCTTCTTCTAATAAATCAGCATCATCAGGGTGAATACCTTGAATACCTTCTTTATCTAAAGGAGATGGTAAATATTTACATACAGCATCCAACATAAATTGAACACCTTTGTTTTTAAATGACGAACCTGCAATCATTGGAATGATAGCCATGTCCATAGTAGCTGCTCTTAAAGCATTGTTGATTTCTTCTTCAGTGATAGATTCTGGATCTTCCATGTATTTATCAAGCAAGTTCTCATCATAATCAGCTACTGCTTCGATAAGAATATCTCTATATTCTTTCACTTCAGCAACCATATCAGCAGGAATATCAATAATATCAAAAGTCGCTCCTTGTGTTGCATCATGCCAAACGATAGCTTGATTTTTTACTAAATCAACCACACCTTTGAAATCATTTTCTTCACCGATTGGTAAAGTGATTGCAACTGCATTAGACTTTAACATGTCTCTTACTTGTTGACAAACTGCCAAAAAGTTAGATCCTTGACGGTCCATTTTGTTTACGAATCCCATACGTGGCACTCTATATTGATCCGCTAATCTCCAGTTTGTTTCTGATTGTGGTTCTACACCATCAACAGCAGAAAACAAGAAAACTAAACCGTCCAATACACGTAATGAACGATTTACCTCTACGGTAAAGTCAACGTGTCCTGGGGTATCAATAATGTTGAAGTGGTACGGTTGTGACTCTGGCAACAACTTTCCTTGTTCAGTTGGAAAATTCCACTCACAAGTTGTAGCAGCAGAAGTAATAGTAATACCTCTTTCTTGCTCTTGTGCCATCCAGTCCATTGTTGCAGCACCATCATGTACTTCACCAATTTTATGTGATTTTCCTGTGTAGAATAATATACGTTCTGTAGTGGTCGTTTTTCCAGCATCAATGTGAGCTGCAATACCAATATTTCTTGTGAATTTTAAATCTCTAGCCATTTCTCTGTGTATTAAAATCTAAAGTGTGAGAATGCTTTATTTGCTTCAGCCATTTTGTGAGTATCCATTCTCTTTTTAACAGCAGCACCTTCTTCTTTAGCCGCAGCTAAAATTTCAGAAGCTAGTTTTTGAGCCATAGATTTCTCATTTCTTCTACGAGCATAAAGAAGCATCCACTTCATTGCCATAGAGATTTTACGGTCTGGTCTGATTTGCATAGGAATTTGGAAGGTAGCTCCACCTACTCTACGACTACGTACTTCTACGTGAGGCATAACGTTAGTTAAAGCATCTTTCCACACTTCTAATGCCGATTTTTCGTCATTGTTCTTTTTTGCTTCTACGATGTCAATAGCATCA
Organism: Flavobacterium sp. FG139; assembly: GCF_057809695.1. Classification (NCBI taxonomy): domain Bacteria; kingdom Pseudomonadati; phylum Bacteroidota; class Flavobacteriia; order Flavobacteriales; family Flavobacteriaceae; genus Flavobacterium; species Flavobacterium sp. FG139. The sequence continues at coordinate 62,791 of NZ_JBMDKL010000005.1, read as the reverse complement.
TAAAATACTTTGAAAGCTGTAGATTTTTTACCGTCCCACATTAAGTTGTTTACAAAACGTGTTACCAACTGGTCATTAAACCTTGGATCTGGTAAAAGAGGTCTTTTCTTTGCTGCTCTTTTTCTCATGTCTTTTCTTTTTGAGTTTTAAAAATTACTTTTTCGCCTCTTTTGGACGTTTTGCACCATACTTAGATCTACGTTGCGTTCTTCCTGCTACACCTGAGGTATCAAGCGCACCACGAACGATGTGGTATCTAACTCCTGGTAAATCTTTTACTCTTCCGCCTCTCACTAATACTATCGAGTGCTCTTGTAGATTGTGTCCTTCTCCTGGGATGTAAGCATTCACTTCATTTCCATTAGTCAAACGTACACGCGCTACTTTACGCATTGCAGAGTTTGGTTTTTTTGGAGTAGTAGTGTAAACACGCGTACAAACACCTCTTCTTTGAGGACAAGAATCTAAAGCAACCGATTTACTCTTCTTAGTGATCTGAGTTCTTCCTGTTCTTACTAATTGTTGAATTGTTGGCATAATTAAATACTAATTTTTCTTTTATTTATTAATTCCCCACTTTTTAGGGGTTGCAAATGTAGTAATTATTTTTAATAAAAAAAATCATAATTCATTAATTTTCAACAAGATTTCTCAACAGCTGAAAAAATATAGTAATCTCTCAATTTTTACGTTATTTTTACAACGGTAACTTGAATTCAAATGGCCGGCCCTTTAGCCCCGATTGCAGGAAATGCCGTGCATGACGAAAAGCGGGAAAAAGCATAACCGATAAAGCCCGAACGATTCGCTACTAAAAACTGAACTGAATTCAGCTTAAATGAAACCATTAATAACCCTTTTTATCTGCTTCTTTTGTCTGAATAGTTTCGGACAAAAATTGCATTTGAAAATTGTAGGACAAGAGAAAAACCAAACCCAAACTATTGATTCGATTGGTTACAATACTACGTTTAGCGATGCCAAAGGCATTAGTGACGAAAACAAATTATTCTCTGAAAAACTATTGAAAGCTGGCTTTTTAGAACAGCAACTGTTGGAAACTACAAAGCAAAACGACAGCACGTTTACCTACTTATATAATATAGGTGTTCCAACAAAATTTATACATATCTATATAGGTAAAAATTGGAACGACGAAAATTGGAATTTGTATGACGTAAAAAACGACACGTTGACACTACCTTTTTCGGAAAGCGAATCGTTTTTGAATGCTACTTTAAAAAAATTGGAATCCAAAGGTTTTTCAATGGCGAAAGTAAAATTAGTTAATATTAAAAAACACCGCAATTTTGTTACAGCCGAATTGAATGTAACGTCGGACAAGAAGCGGCAACTGAACGACATTGTAATAAATGGGTATGAAAAGTTTCCTGTTGGGCATCAGAAGAATTTGAAACGACTGTACAAAAAACGCGTTTTCAACCAAGATAACTTAGACAAACTCTACCGCGATATTGCGCAATACCGATTTGTAAAGCAAACGAAATATCCTGAAATATTATTTACCAAAGATTCGACTAAAGTATTTGTGTATTTGGAAAAAGCGAAAGCCAACAACTTTGATGGATTTATTGGTTTTTCAAACGATGAAAACAAAAAAGTAATTTTTAATGGGTATTTGGATTTAACCTTGAACAACGCTTTGAACTCGGGCGAAAAAGTAGCTTTGTATTGGAAAAGCAATGGCAAAGATCAAAAAACCTTCAATTTGGGTGTTGAAATTCCGTATATTTTTAAAAGTCCGATTGGCTTGAAAACGCAACTGAATATTTTCAAACAAGACAGTACGTTTCAGAATACGCAAACCGCCATTGACTTTGGGTATTACTTCAATTACAACACGCGTTTGTATTTGGGATACCAATCGGCCGAATCGAGCGATATCAAAAACATAAATACCGCAACCTTGAGCGATTATAAAAACAAGTTTTACACCAGCAATTTCGAATTTATAAATTACAAAAATGACGATTTTCTATTTCCTGAGAAAAGCAATTTCAACATCAAAATCGGAACTGGAAAACGCGACTCGAAATTCCAAAACAACGCCCAATTCTTTGGAAGTGTCAACCTAAAACACAATTTTTATTTGAACAACAAAAACGTCATCAACATTAAAAGTCAGAATTTCTATTTACAAAGCGACGAATACATTATAAATGAGTTGTACCGATTTGGTGGCATCAATTCCATTCGTGGCTTTAATGAAAACACGCTGCAAGGCAATGTGTTTTCATCGGTATTGACCGAATACCGCTATGTGTTATCGCCCAGTATTTATGTGCATTCTATTATGGATTATGCCTACTTTCAAGACAAAACAACCAACTTGAAAGGCAACTTACTTGGACTCGGTTTCGGTTTCGGAATTCTAACCAAAAACGGACTTCTAAACCTTGTCTACGCCAACGGAAGCACCAAAGACCAAGCCATCAAACTCTCCAACTCGATTGTACACATTAGTTTGAAAGCCAACTTTTAACCCATTACGAATTCTAAATTACAAATTACAAATCAGAAAAATCGTTGGTAAACCATTCCTAATTCGTAATTCCTAATTCCTAATTAACTATCTTTGCCCTATGGAAAAAGAAAACCAAATCTTCGGAATTAGAGCCATTATAGAAGCGATTAACGCAGGCAAGGAAATTGATAAAGTATTCGTTCAAAGCGATGCCCAAAGCGAATTGATGCAGGAATTGATGAAAGCAATGAAAAAAAGCAGCATCAATTTCTCGTACGTTCCAGTAGAAAAATTAAACCGATTAACCCCCAATAATCACCAAGGTGCTGTAGCAACTATTGCGCCTATTACATTTGTAAAACTCGAAACATTAGTGGATTCTGTTGTGGAAAGCGGCAAAATGCCCTTGTTTTTAATCTTAGACCAGTTGAGCGATGCTCGCAATTTTGGTGCCATCATTAGAACCGCAGAATGTACAGGTGTTGATGGAATCATCGTGCAAAAAACAGGTTCCGCGCCAGTAAACGGAGACACGGTAAAAACGTCTGCCGGAGCCGTTTTCAATGTGCCAATTTGTAAAGTGGATCATATTAAAGATGCGATTTTCTACCTTCAAGGAAGTGGAATCAAAACCGTTGCCGCTACCGAAAAAACAGAAGACAGCATTTACGACATCGCACTAAACGAACCAGTTGCCATCATCATGGGTAGCGAAGACAGAGGAATCAATCCTTCGGTTTTGAAAATTGTCGATGCTAAAGGAAAACTTCCAATGTTTGGAACCATCGGTTCGTTGAATGTTTCTGTGGCTTGTGGAGCTTTTCTTTATGAAACAGTTCGTCAAAGACAATAACTAAAATCAAAATAAATTGAAGCGAAAGGCTTGGGCTTTACCAGCAAACAGCATTCCTGCTTTCCGTTATATTTTTAACCTGTCAGGTTTTAAAAAACCTGACAGGTTAAAAGATACCACTTCAATCAGGGCTAGAAAGTAAACTATTCGCTTACTGGTTCATCGTCTTTATGCTCTTTAAAAACATAAACATATTGTATCGGTTGAGAAACAACTTCTTGTTCGATTACTTCCAGTTCTTCTGGTTTTGGTGGATTGACAAAATTGCCGTTTTCGTCAAAGCGTTTCATGAAAGGATCATCTTGCGGATTGAAATCGGGTTTTTCCCAATCGTACTGAATGTCTTTTACATAATCGGGGGTTTTAAATTGCATGGCAAAAACAAATCCTGTTAGTAACCCAGCCAAATGTCCTTCCCACGAAATGGAACTTTCTCCTACAATTTCAGGTTGCGGAAATACATACCAAATCATGCCACCATACAATAGAACTACTGCAAACGATAACGCCATCAATCGGTAATATTGGGTTCGCAATCCTTTGAAAAAAATAAACGATACCAAGACATAAATCAAGCTACTAGCACCAATGTGGTACGAATCGCGTCCAATTACCCAAGTTAAAAATCCCGAAAGCAAAATACCATAAACCAACACTTTCAACGAAACTTCTCTATAAAAATAGATTAAAGCCGTGGTTAGTATAAAAAGCGGTAAGGTATTGCTTGCAATATGATTCAAATCGCCGTGCAAAAATGGACTAAAAATGACACCTTGCAATCCCGAAAAAGTCCTTGGATAAATTCCGTGAACGTCTAAATTCAGATGAAATGAACAATCAACATAAAACACAAACCAATTCAACAACAGCATCAACGTTGGAACAATCCAAGTTGCTGGTGAAAATTTGAAATGACTGAGTTCGTTATTGTGTATCATCGTGACAAATCATTTATCAAAAATACAACCAATAATGATTTAATGCTATTTTGTCATATCAATTTGGAAATTTGAAAATGAGATAATTTGAAAATTACTTTAAAAATGATTTATAATAATTAAATTTGTAAAGTGCGTGTTTGAATTGAAATAGGGCATCCAAATTCAAAGTGCATTTTCAAATCTCCAAATTATCACATTTTCAAATTAAAATGGAAGCACCTTTAGCCGAACGCATTCGTCCGCAGAAATTAGAAGATTACATCAGTCAGTTGCACTTGGTTGGACCAAGCGGTTCGCTAACACAGCAAATTGCGCGTGGTGTGATTCCGTCTATGATTTTTTGGGGTTCACCAGGCACTGGAAAAACTACGTTGGCACAAATTATTGCCAAACAAAGTCAACGTCCGTTTTACGAATTGAGTGCCATAAATTCGGGTGTAAAAGACATTCGCGACGTGATTGAAAAAGCGAAACAAAGTGGCGGATTGTTCACGGCTAAAAATCCCATTTTATTTATTGACGAGATCCATCGTTTTAGCAAATCGCAACAAGATTCATTGTTGGCAGCTGTTGAAAAAGGCTGGGTAACTTTAATTGGCGCTACGACTGAAAATCCGAGTTTTGAAGTAATTCCGGCGTTATTGTCACGTTGTCAGGTGTATGTTTTAAATCCGTTTACCAAAGACGATTTATTATCGCTTCTGGATAGAGCCATGAAACAAGATGTTTTCATTTCGTCTAAACAAATAAAAATCAAAGAATCGGAAGCGTTGTTACGCCTTTCGGGTGGCGACGGACGCAAACTATTAAACATTTTCGAATTGGTTGTGAATGCCAGTCCCGAAGGTCCAATAACCATCACCAACGATAAAGTTTTAGAATTGGTACAACAGAATACGGTACTGTATGACAAAACAGGTGAACAGCATTACGACATCGTTTCGGCATTTATTAAATCGATTCGTGGTAGTGATCCCAATGGCGCGGTATATTGGTTGGCACGCATGATTGAAGGTGGTGAAGATGTTAAATTCATTGCCCGACGCATGCTCATTTTATCCAGTGAAGATATTGGCAATGCCAATCCGACGGCTTTCATTATGGCGAATAACACTTTTCAAGCCGTTTCTACTATTGGTTATCCTGAAAGTAGAATTATTTTGAGTCAGTGTGCGGTTTACTTGGCCACTTCTCCCAAAAGTAATGCGAGTTACATGGCGATTGGTGAAGCACAAGCTTTAGTAAAACAAACTGGAGATTTACCGGTACCAATACATTTGCGAAATGCTCCAACCAAATTGATGAAAGAATTGGGCTATGGCGACGAATATCAATATTCACACAATTATGCCAATAATTTTAGCGAACAAGAATATTTACCAGATGCTATTAAAGCAACTAAATTCTACGAACCTGGAAATAATTCAAGAGAAAACGGTACCAGAGAATTTTTAAAAAACCGTTGGAAAGATAAATACGGGTATTAGAAATTTACAATCGAAATGGGTTCTGAAACCAGCTTTCCTTCCTTGTAATATTCAAAAAACCAATTACCACCTTTTTTCAATAAAACCCCTGAATTACTATCTTTACTAGCTATGTAACAATCTGCAGACGACGTTTTGTACACCGTCATAACATACTGCGGTACATTCGTATTGTTGGTTAGTAATTGAAACCCATTTTCTCCAAAAGGTTTGGCAAAAAGAGCTTCCAAAGAAGGTACTGATGGTTTCACTTCTTCAGACTTTGGTGATTCAGTTTGAGTTTTCGCAACGGTTTGAGTTGGTTCCCCAATCATTCCCATTTTTTTTTCTGAAGGTTTATATTGGTGTATTTTTAAGATATTAAAACTATCAAACGCCATACGCAATGCTTCGTTGTAGGCAATTCGGTATTCTTTATCGCGACTCGAACCTTCTTCTGAAGAACACAAAATTGTTCCTTTACAATCTTTAATCACAACTTTAATTTTAGTGGTAAAAATGCCATTGCTGGGTATCACATCAACAAAAACTTTATTGCAATTGGTATTTACAAAATCATCGGGTGCGGTTTCATTACTAAGATAGGTTTCGAAGCCATATTTCTGCATAAACATCTTAGTTAAAACATTCAAATTATACATATTTTCCTCTTTCAAAAAAGAAAATTTTGCAGGAACTATAGCATACTTATACTCATTAAGATTTTGAGAAAATCCAGTTACAAAAGCCAATAAAAACAATAGAATATATTTTTTCATTACAGGTATTTTTTTAATTCAATTAAGTGATTTACTTCTTTAATGTGTGATGGAATTTTTATTTTACTTTCGTTAAAAAAAATTGCGTCTATTCCAAAATCTAAAGCACCATTAACATCGGCGTCGATGCAATCGCCAATCATGATGCTGTTTTGTTTTTCGGCATTGGCTTGTGTTAAGGCGTATTCAAATATTTTAGGATGTGGTTTTTTTACTCCTGCCATTTCCGAATTGGTTACCGAAACAAAATAGTCTGCAATACCCGAATTTTTTAGTTTTTTATACTGAACTTCGGCAAAACCATTAGTAATAATGTGCAGTTTGTATTTTTGATTTAGATAGTCTAACACTTCTTCAGCGCCTTCAAAGAGTAAATTATTTTCGGGTAAAAAAGTAATATAATCGATGGCCATTTGATGAATATCATCATCTGAAATGGTATAATTTAGGGCATCAAACGAATCTTTCAAACGTTTGTACCGCAATTCGTCGTGTGATAGTTTATCGACTTGATAGAGTTTCCAACACGCTTGATTGATGGGTGCATAAACGGCTACAAATTCTTTAATATCAACATTGGGATGCTGCTCTTTAAAAATCTTGTCGAATGCCAATTCAGAATTTTTATCAAAATCCCAAAGCGTATGATCTAAATCGAAAAAAATATCGGTAATCTGATTCATGGTTTAAAAGATGCCTTCGTCGTTAAAACTGTAATAGCCATTTTCGGTAATAATGATGTGATCAAGCACTAAAATATCGAGCTGTTGTCCTGCCAGTTTCAATTTTCGAGTCACTTCTTTATCCGCATCACTGGCTTGCAATTTTCCAGACGGATGATTGTGCGTCAAAATTAACGAAGTTGCGTTATATTCCAATGCCGTTTTAAAAATTAATCTATTGTCAACTATAGTTCCGGTGATACCGCCTTTTGACAATTGGGCTTTATGAATCACTTTATTGGAATTATTGAGAAATAAGACCCAAAATTCTTCGTGCGGTAATTCGCCAATAATAGGCTGCATGATTTCAAATACAATTTTACTAGAAGTAATTTTGTCTAAAACAGGAACTTCTTCTGCCCTACGCCTTCTACCCAATTCTAAAGCTGCAGCAATAGAAATGGCTTTGGCTTCTCCTATTCCTTTGAATTCGGTAAGTTGTTGGATGGATAATTTGCCGAGTTGGTTTAGATTGTTATTTGTTGTCGCTAAGATGCGCTGACACAACTGAACAGCACTTTCGTTGCGTGAACCCGAGCCTATGAGAACCGCTAATAATTCAGAATCCGAAAGTGAGCTTTTCCCTTTTAATAGAAATTTTTCTCTTGGGCGGTCGTCTTCAGCCCATTGGTTGATTGGTGTATACATATGTTTTTGGCGTTTAAAAATACAAATGAAAATAAATTTTCAATGCGTTCAAAATAAACAGATTGAAAATTTAGTTTACTTATAAAATTGAATATATTATTTATGAAAAGTAACCCATTCAACGGCGATATCCTCGACTTTTTCGATATTCCAAAACCCTTTTTTAGTTGTTAGAACAAGCGTTTGATTAACAACCTCTTGTTTCTCTACATCTAATAAGTAATTGTTTTCAGAATCATAAATCGAAATATTGATTCGTTGTTCTTTAAATCCGTCTTTTTTATAATCGAGGTAGAAATTTTTCTGAAAATGAATATGTTGCCTTTGCCTCCGCGTTCTTTTGTATTGTAATGGATTATAAAGATTGGTAATTCGATATTTCTCGATATTGGATTTAACATCGGAAGTCGAATAATACATTAACGATTTAAATACTACATTAGAAGCAGTTCCAAAACTCGCGTATGACAACATCAAACTAAATATTCCGTAGAACAAATAGAGAATAATGGTATAAATACTAAACTTTGATTTTACCTTGTAATCGAAATATTGTTTGTATTTCAAATTAAAATACACTACTCCTATTCCAATGGGTAATATTTGAAAAAGAAGGTAATAGCGGTAATCCAAATTTAAAAATTGTTCTACCCAAAACATCCAATTGGCCAAACCAAATAATACAAAAACCAAAAAAAGCACATAAAGTTTACTGCTTTCTTGTTGGAACAGCTTCTTGTTATGGTTTCGCTTCTCTTTGAGAATGTTATTTCTTCTTTTGTCCAAAAAATTTACTGCATTAGATTTTTAACCTCATCAAAATTCAATCCGCCATAATTACCCGAACTCATCAACAACAACGCCGAATTATCGAAATTTTGACTGAACAAGAAATTTTTAAAATCGGCTGGATTGGTATAAATGATTAAATCTTCACGTTGAAACGATTGTGCAATTTGCTCGTAAGTTACTTCTTCTAACTGCTTGATTTTTACGGCATCTGGCGAGTAGAAAACCACCGCAACATCGGCTGCATCCAGCGCGCCTTGGTATTCTTTTAAGAATTCGGCATTCAAACTGCTGTACGTATGCAATTCTAAACACGCAATTAATTTTCTATCAGGATATTGATTTTTTACTGCTTTAGTTGTTGCAGCAACTTTACTTGGCGAATGCGCAAAATCTTTGTAAGCTACTTTGCCTTTGCCTTCGGCTATTTTTTCCAATCGTTTGGAAGCCCCTTTAAAACTGGCAATGGCTTCATAAAAATCGGCTTCATCAACACCCATGCATTGGCAAATCCATTTGGCACCAGCCAGATTATTTAAATTATGAGCACCAAAGACCTCAATAGGCATTGGTCCTTCGGGAGTATCTAATAGGGTAGTCCCGTCTTCAACCGAATAATTTGGTGTTTGATACGGAATTTTACGAATGGCATTTGAGGATGTTTCAGCAACATTCTTAACCGATGCATCTTCCTCATTATACACCAAAATACCGCCTTTTGTAATTTGATTTACAAAAATTTCAAATTGTTCTACATAATTTTCAAAAGTGGGAAACACATTAATATGATCCCATGCAATGCCAGACAGCAATGCAATATTAGGTTGATACAAATGGAATTTTGGACGTCGGTCTATAGGTGAAGACAAATATTCATCGCCTTCTAAAACAATAAAATCATTTTCGTGTGTAAGATGAACCATAGTATCAAACCCTTCTAATTGGGCTCCAACCATATAATCTACCTCAATATTATGATAATGCATCACGTGAAGAATCATTGATGTAATGGTTGTTTTTCCGTGTGAACCTCCAATTACGACACGGGTTTTATTTTTAGATTGCTCGTATAAAAATTCGGGATACGAATAAATTTTCAATCCCAATTCTTGTGCTTTCAACAATTCTGGATTATCTGCTTTGGCGTGCATTCCGAGAATGACGGCTTCAATATCAGAAGTAATCTTTTCGGGAAACCAACCCAATTCAATAGGAAGCAACCCTTTCTTTTCCAATCTAGATTTTGACGGTTCAAATATGGCATCATCGCTACCCGTAACTTGATATTCTTTATTATGTAATGCCAATGCTAAATTGTGCATGGCTGCGCCACCTATGGCTATGAAATGTGTTCTCATTTTTTTTATTGTCGGTTCTCGGTTTATTTTGTTGTAAACTGAAAACTATTTTTCAAATTGTTCTTTTAATTTTTGTGCTTTGGTTTTGTCTTTAATTTTATTCAAATACAAATTGTATAATTTTTGAAATGTAGTTTTGGAATTACCAATTTCATGAGCTTTAATGTAGTTTTTTTCGGCCTTGGTATAGCGTTCAAAATATTCATCAATGTACCCTTTTGCCAAATAACCATCCACTTTAGAAAGTACATAAAGTTCATCAGCATATTTCTGTGCTTTCTTTTCACTACCGCCAATAATTCCTGGTAATTCAATGTACAAAATAACTAATGCCCAACGGGAATCGATGTGCTTTGGATCAAGTTTTGCTGCTGTTAAAAATGATTCTTCAACCTCATCAATCATTCCCAAAGCCTTGAATTTACTGACTGATTTGGCTTTCATCCCTAAAGCACCTCCATATTTATAATGGTAATTGGCCGAAGTTGGAAACTGATTCTTTAAAATTTTATATTGTTTAATGGCTTCATCCCACTTTTTTTGATGTCCAGCGATATCACCTAAGTATTCTATTGTTTTATAATTGCTTGCATTAGTTTTTAAATACGATTCAAATAGTACTTTGGCTTGATCAAATTTATCTTGCTTATATAATTTTTCAGCCTTTTCAAAGTCGGATTGCGCCATTATTTTAAAGGAAAAAAGCAATAAAATAAACGTTATAAATTTCATCTTTTGAATTATTTTTTCAAAAATAAGAAATTGGTTCTGTATCTGAATGTTTGAATTGAAAATAGTTTATTAAATAAAATAAAACCAACCTTAATGTTTATTCGTAAATGCTTTGAAAAATTGAATAATGAGAAAATTTGACCCCGAATCTATTTTTAAATTATCTAGCGATACTGGTTTCGATAGATATTTTAAATTATTACTTTTATTTGTTATAGCACTTTATACAAATACAATTAAAGCGCAAACTTCACAAACGTTTACAACATCAGGTTCTTTTACAGTTCCATGTGGGGTAACTTCCATAACAGTAGAATGCTGGGGTGGCGGTGGCGGTGGCGCAAGAAGCACAACAGGTTATCCTGGTGGCGGTGGTGGTGGCGCTTATGCCTCTTCTACACTATCAGTCACAACGGGAACAACCTACAATTTTACTATTGGAACCGGTGGTAATGGATCAACAGCCATAACCAATGGAGCTAATGGCGGAAATACCTCTTTTGGAACCAACTTAGTAGTAGCCGCTGGTGGAACCGGTGGTGCCACTACTGGTGCAGGTGGAACTGGAGGAACTACAGCAGCAAGCATTGGTACAACACTCTTTGCTGGTGGAAACGGTAGTGCCGGAAATGCATTACTAGGTTTAACGGGTGGTGCTGGTGGCGGTGCAGGAAGTACAGCGGCAGGCGGCACTTCAATTCTGGGTAGTGCTGGTACAGGTGGAAATGCCAATGGCGGTGCTGGTGGCGCTGGAGTGGCACAAAACACTGCTGGAAAACCTGGTATTAACTATGGTGGAGGTGGTTCTGGAGCCTACAGAACATCAGGTACCATAAATGGTGGTAACGGAGCACAAGGATTAGTTAAAATAACTTACACTATTGGTGCCGCAACTTCTTTAAATATTGTCGAAGGATTCAACACTGCTTCAAGCGGAACGCTTCCATCATGCTGGTCACAACAAAATATTACTGGAAGTTCGTCAATTCAATTTCAAACAAACAATTCTAACCCAACAACCAGTCCCTATGAAGGAACTCGTTATGTATATTGGAATTCGGCAAATATTGCAAATGGCAACAGTACTCGACTAATTACTCCTTCGTTTTCAACTACAGGAATCACGAGTGTTGATGTACAATTTCAGTGGTATCATGACAGTTCTAATGCAGCAAAAAATGACGGTGTTTACGTTGAATATTCTACTGATGGAATTAACTTTACACAAGTAGGAAATCTAATCACTAGATACAGTGTAACCCAATGGGGATGGAATTTAAAAACCATAACGCTTCCAGCAGTTGTTGGAAATAAGCCATTAGTATTTGTTAGCCTTCGATTTGTGTCAGCACAAGGAAGCAATTGTTCGTTAGACACTTTGGTAGTGCAACCTACTCCGAATTGCTCTGTTGCAAAAACACTTCCTTATACTGAGAATTTTGAAACTATATATTTGCCAAATTGTTGGACAACAAATTTGGTCAATCCTACCAAAAGCAATGGAACTGGAGCTCCTAATACCAATGCAACATCAAGAATTATTATTTCTGCAAGTGATACTAACCTTCAAGAAACCTGCAACGGATCAACAACGTCTTTTGTTCACAATCTACAAGCAGGAAGTACCAATATGATCAAATATAATTCTTTCAGCCCTGTAATTAGTGGGAATTTTAGTCAAGGAAACTGTACCGAGTTTAAAGAACAGCTAATTTCTCCTTCCATAAACACTTCTGGAATACAATATGTTCAAGTAGAATTTGACTGGCTGGAAATGGAACGCACTTGTTTTACTAATATTAACTCAACCAACATTAGAGAAGGTGTAACTGTTCAATGGTCTTCAGATGGGATTTCATGGGAAAGCGCAGGGTATTTTCCACGTCATGTTGTTGGAAAAGCTCCAAACGGAACTTGGTCCAGAAAAACAGTAGTACTTCCTACTGGTGCTGGTAATAAACCGCAAATTTATATCGCCTTTTTATTCCATTCTGAATGGGGTTATAATATGTACATCGATAATTTTTTAGTAAAACAAAAACCTAATTGTACTGCATCAACAACCTGGAACGGATCGTCTTGGAGTGCTGGTGCTCCAAATAGTACTACCAACGCAATCATTAATGGTAACTATTCTGGATCGGGTTTTACTTGTTGTTCATTGACTTTAAATGCACCTATGTCAATTGCCAACGGAGTTAATATAGAAGTTTTAGACGAATATTCTGGAGCAGGTACCATAACCATTGCTAGTGAAGGAAGTTTCATTCAGAGAAATAATGCAGCACCTGGACCGAAGATTATTTTGACTAAAAATACTATCAACAAAAGACGCTATGACTACATTTATTGGGGTTCACCAATTGTAGAAAACATTACCACTTTTCCAGCAGAAACCGATTTAAAATACCAATGGAATTCAGGCATTGGAGGCGGATGGACTAATCTATCGTCTCCAACATTATCTGGAAAAGGATTCATCACTCGTGTTAAAAATATAGCTCCATTTAACGCTGGTGGTGGACCAATATCATTCACTTTTAACGGTACCGCTAATAATGGAATTGTGAGAAGAACTATTTTAACGGAAGATCAAGTAACAACTAATCAAAAAAATTACAACTTGATTAGTAATCCGTATCCAAGTGCCATCAGTGCCAGAGAATTTTTATCCTTAAACACTCATCTAGGTGCGGTTTATTTTTGGACATCAAACACATACTACTCTGGAACAGGACCTTATACAACTGCCGATTATGCCTCTTGGAATTTTTCAGGTGGTGTTAGTGCTAACAGTCAAGGTGCTCCTACTGGCTTCATCAATTCGGGTCAAGGATTTTTTGTACGCGGATTTGAAAATAATGTTGATGCTTATTTTACCAATACGATGAGAGTTAGCGGAAACAACAATCTGTTTTTTAAAAATACTTCCAACGCTACAGTACCTGGAACTGAAATTGTTGATCGCTATTGGTTAACCTTAACTAATGCTGATGGAGCTTTCAATCAAATATTGGTTGCTCATTTGCAAGGTGCTACTTATGGCATTGATAATTTATATGATGCTCCTAGAAATAGTGTTAGTGCTGTAAAATTGTATACTGTAATTGACAATGATAAATTTTCAATTAATGGAAGACCTATATTTGACATCAATGATCAAATTCCCTTAGGGATTACAAAAACCAATACGAACAAAGAATCATTTACACTTACATTAACTGATAAAGAAGGAATTTTTAATACTAATCAGACAATCTATTTATATGATAGCTTAAAAAACATTTACCACGACTTAAAAATAAGTCCATATACTGTGATAACTGCTAGTTTAGAGGACAATACTCGTTTTAAACTTACGTATACAACCAATAATACTCTTGCTGTAAACGACCCTCAAAATCCTGTTACTCGTGGTGTAACTACATTTTTGAATGATAAAAAATTGAAAATTCAAGCTTTTGACAGCATCAAACAAGTACTTGTGTATGACATCAATGGAAAAGAAATAATGGTTGTCAATTTAAAATCTGATTCCAACTCTTTTGAAACTGATTTCAATTATTCTAAGGGTGTTTATATCATCAAAACGATTTTGAATGATGACACTTATGTAAATCAGAAAGTTGTGCAATAAACTGATACATTTTTAAATAAAAAAACTCCGAACTAATTTCTTAATTCGGAGTTTTTTATTTCAACTTTGTACCCTGGAAATTGTGCTTCGAGTTTTTATTTCACCAAAGTCATTTCATCTACAATGTGTTTTGCTCCTGAGAAATTCTCAATCACCCACAATACATAACGAATATCAACATTAATGGTTCTTTGTAGTTTTTTATCAAAAATTACGTCACCTGCCATCGCTTCAATGTTTCCGTCGAAAGCGATACCAATTAATTCTCCTTTTCCGTTAAGAACTGGTGACCCTGAGTTTCCTCCAGTGATATCATTATCCGTTAAGAAATTTACGTGAAGCGAACCGTCTTTATCGCCATAACGACCGTAATCTTTGTTTTTAGCCATTTCCAAAACTTTGGTTGGTAAATCAAACTCCTCGTCACCTTTTTTGTATTTTTTAACTTGACTGTCTAATGTCGTGTAGTTATTAATGGCAACTGGATTGCGTTTGTCCGCTGGTAAAGCACGAACTTTTCCATAAGTTAGACGTAACGTTGAATTGGCATCTGGATATTTAATCGCTCCGATTTTTGATTCACGTAAACCTTCTACTAATAGACGGAAAGCAGCACCATAATCGTTTTGAGCTTTAGCAATTTCATCTGATTTTGAATTGAAATGCGTCAACATATCATTCGACAAAACATACAATGGATCGTTGTCTAACATGCCTTGACTTGGAACTTGTAAAAATGCTTTCACTTTATCCAAAGAAGAAAAAATACTCAAATCAACCACTGAATTAACATAGCTAGAAAAATCATTTTTATTGTCATCACCAATTTTCTTAACCATTGGCGCAATAGTATATCCTGTAGATTTTGTAGCATACAATTTTAATTGTGCTGCCAAAATATCTTTTTCAGCTGGTATATATAAATCTTCGAAGAATTTAGTAGCAAATTCTAAAATTTGAGGTGCCATAGTTGCGCGTTTGGCAGCATCGGCTTTTACATAGTTATCCAATTGTTTCCCTAACGTTCTTCCAACCGGACCAAAAGCAGATGTTCTAAGTAATTGTTGTAAATAGTTATCGTGACGAGCTTTCTCGTTAGTCAACCCATAGAATTTATTAATTGTGGCAACAACATTCCCATATTTAGCTTTATTTGCCGCTTTATTTGCCCATTTGTCAAATTTAGCCTCTTGAGTTGCTTTAGATTTAGATGTTTCTGCTTTAGATAAAGCGTCAATCATTCCTTGACGATTTTTCCAATAATTTGCCGTAGAAGCATATTTGGAAGCATAAACCAAACGAAGTGCGTCGCTTTGCTCCATATATTTTTTCATGTTATCCATACCGGTTTTAGCACCTTCAACCCATGCAGGATAAGCAAATTTTACGTTTTGCTCGATTCCGCCAGCTGGCATCCAACGGTTGGTTCTTCCAGGATAACCCAAAATCATAGCAAAATCACCTTCTTTTACACCACTCAAGTTTACTGGTAAATAGTGTTTTGGTTGCAACGGAACATTATTTACAGAATAATCGGCTGGATTTCCATCTTTATCAGCGTATACTCTAAACATAGAAAAATCGGCGGTTTGACGTGGCCATTCCCAGTTGTCTGTATCACCACCAAATTTTCCCAAACTTTCTGGCGGAACACCAACTAAACGAACGTCTTTATAATCTTGATACACAAAATAATAAAATTCATTTCCTTGAAAAAAGGAACGAACTGATACCGTATATTTTCCACCTTCATTGTTTTCTTTTTCAATCAAAGCAATCTCGGCATTAATGGCTTTTTCTCTATCCGCCTCACTCATTGATGGGTTTACCTTTGCTAAAATACGTTTCGAACAATCGTCCATACGAACAAAGAAACGTACGTATAAACTAGACGGTTTTTTCTCATCAGCTCTATTGGCTGCCCAAAAACCATCTTTTAGCAAGTTGTGTTCAGGAGTAGAAAGTTCGGCAATTCCATCGTATCCACAGTGGTGATTGGTCAATACCAAACCATCTTTAGAAATAATTTCGGCCGTACACCCTCCATTAAATTGCACAATAGCATCTTTCAAACTGTGGTGGTTGATGCTGTAGATTTCTTCGGCTGTCAATTGCAAGCCCATTTTTTGCATGTCGCGGTGGTTCAAACGTTCAATGAACATTAAAAACCACATTCCTTCATCTGCCTTTGCACTCATTGGAACCAGCATGATGGCAGCGATTAAGGATAAAATAATTTTTTTCATCTTAAAAATATATAAGGTTAATTGTTTGTGAGCTAATAGTCTGTCAAAAATGAAATAAGTTACACTTTAAACAGCTTATTTGCTAAAAATAGTGATGCGAATTTAGTGATTTTTGAGGATTTAATAGCATACTGAAAAAAGGATTTATTCAAAATAAAAAAAGCTCCGATTTATTCGAAGCTTTTAATATAATTTCAAGGATTTATAAACCGTGACTGTTGTCTGGCTTTTCATCTTCCACATTGAGCATTTCCCATAGTTTATCTTTTAACTCGGTTAAGCCTTGTTGTGCCACTGAAGAAATAAACATGTAGGGAATTCCCAATTTGGATTTATCTAAAAGCTGTCTCATTTCGGCTTTCAACTCGTCGTCTAGCATATCGCATTTGGAGATGACTAAAAGACGGTCTTTGTCTAACATCTCTGGATTGTATCGACGTAATTCGTCCAATAGAATTTCATACTCTTTTTTAATATCAGCTGCATCGGCTGGAACTAAAAACAACAAGGTTGAGTTTCGTTCAATATGGCGTAAGAAATAATGGCCTAATCCTTTTCCTTCGGCGGCACCTTCAATAATTCCAGGAATATCGGCAATTACAAACGATTGAAATTCTCTATAAGCCACAATTCCTAAATTTGGTTTTAGCGTAGTAAACGGATAATCAGCAATTTTAGGTTTGGCAGAAGTTAAAACAGAAAGTAAAGTTGACTTTCCAGCATTTGGAAAACCTACTAAACCAACATCGGCTAAAACTTTAAGTTCTAAAATAACATCTAACTCCGTAGAAGGCATTCCAGGTTGTGAGTATCTTGGCGTTTGGTTGGTTGAACTTCTAAAGTGCCAGTTTCCTAAACCACCTTTTCCACCTTGAGCCAAAATACGCTCTTCACCGTGCTCGGTAATTTCAAAAAGAGTTTCACCCGTTTCGATGTCTTTAACCACAGTTCCTAGCGGCACTTCTACATATTTATCTTCACCATCGTGACCGGTACTTCTAGAGCTTCCTCCATCACCACCATGACCCGCACGCATGTGTTTGACAAATTTTAAATGAAAAAGTGTCCAAAGACTTTTATTTCCTCTTATATATACGTGACCACCACGGCCACCATCACCACCATCGGGACCACCTTTTTCAATAAATTTTTCTCTGTGTAAATGCGTAGAACCCTTACCTCCTTTTCCGGAAGTAACATATATTTTTACGTAGTCTACAAAATTTCCCTCTGTCATTGTAATTTTAGATTTTAGATTTTAGATTTTAATAATAGATCTAAAAAACTATTGTTTCTATTCAAATGGTTTACTCTCTAGCCCTGATTGAAGCGGCGCCTTGCAGAGCGGAAAGCAGGAACATGGACCCTAAAAATGCCCAACCCATTCGCTTCTAATTTTCTTTATAGGTTTTAATCAACACTTTGTCAATTTTAGCGCCATCCATTTTTTGAGCTTCTAACTCTAATTTATTCCAAATTAATTTTTCGCCTTGTTTTGGTATGTTTCCCAACTCTGTCATGAAAAATCCACTAACCGTAGTTACTTCATAATCATTTGTTAAATCGTCCATATCAAAATACGTTAAGAAATCATGCAACGAATATTGACCATCTACCAACCACGTCCCATCTTCGTTGGCTACTAATTTATATTCATCATCATCAAAATCGGAAGCATCGCCAACCAACGCTTCTAAAATATCATCTAGGGTAATTATTCCTTGAAAAACGGCATGCTCATCAACTATAAAAGCATAATGAACACGAGTTTTTTTGAAATTTTCCAAAGCTTTGTATGCCGAAGTCTGTTCGATTAAATAAGCTGGCTCTTTGGCAATCGCTTTCAAATCGAAATTGCCTTTGTCAAAATTAGAGAACAAGTCTTTCAACGAAACGACACCGATAATTTCGTCTAAACTATCATTACAAACGGGAAAAACAGAATGCAACTCATTTAAAACTTTCGCTTTTAATTCTTCAACCGAATCGTTAATAGATAGCGAAACAATATCCGAACGATGGGTCATTAACGAATTAATTTTTCGATCTCCAATATGAAAAACACGTTCTACAATATCTTGTTCGATTTCTTGCACCTCACCTACTTCGGTTCCTTCCTTGATAATGGCTTTGATTTCATCTTCAGTAACTTTTCCGTCGGCCGTAGGTTTGATATTGAATAATTTCAAAAGGGCATCGGTAGAAATGGTGAGTAACCATATGAACGGCGCTGTCAATTGTGAAATCACCTTCATCGGAACAGCCATCCCTTTAGCTATGGTTTCAGGATAATTTAACCCAATACGTTTGGGTACTAATTCCCCTAAAACTAAAGAGAAAAATGTCAGGATTACAACCACAATTCCTACCGCAATGGTATGTGCATAATGTGCCAAAGCAGGAAAAGTGGCAACAAAGGCTTGTACATCGGTTGTGATTTTATCTCCTGAAAATATACCTGTTAAGATACTAATTAATGTAATTCCGATTTGAACGGTTGAAAGCAATTTGTTAGGAGAATTTACTAAATCCAAAGCCACTTTGGCATTTTGTTGTCCTTTTTTAGCGGCGGTTTCCAAACGATTTTTACGTGCCGAAATCAGAGCGATTTCCGACATCGAGAAAACACCATTTAATAGTATTAAAAAAAGAATAATTAAAATTTCCATAATTGTATTTTACAAAAAAAGAGCTTGTATCCTTGTTTTGGATCTAGCTCCTTTTCTGTGT
The DNA here is from genome assembly GCF_057809695.1 of Flavobacterium sp. FG139. Lineage (NCBI taxonomy): Bacteria > Pseudomonadati > Bacteroidota > Flavobacteriia > Flavobacteriales > Flavobacteriaceae > Flavobacterium > Flavobacterium sp. FG139. Next base: position 43,405 of record NZ_JBMDKL010000005.1, on the reverse strand, counting down.
GCAAATATCTGAAAAAAAATTGAATGCTCGAAACTTTATATCAGTCAATAAATTAGACTATAATTTATCAAAAATCTCGTTCAATCGTTCGTTCACTTCTAAAATAGTTCCGATACCATCAACCGCATGGAATTTGCCTTGCGCTTTGTAGTAATCCATCAATGGCGCAGTCTTTTGGTTGTATTCGTCGTAACGGTTTCTGATTTTTTCTTCGTCTTGATCGTCAGGCCTTCCCGAAGTTTTTCCTCTTTCTAACAAGCGAGCCACTAGGATATTATCATCTGCTTCCAATGCAACTGTAGCTGTGATGTTTTGATTTTTAGATGCTAAAAATTGATCTAGTGCTTCGGCTTGCGCCAAGGTTCTTGGAAAACCATCAAATAAAAATCCTGCTGATTGTGGGTTTTTATCCACTTCACTTTGCAACATTTGAATCGTTACTTCGTCTGGAACTAAATCACCTTTGTCCATGTAGGTTTTGGCTAATTTCCCTAATTCTGTGTCGTTTTTGATATTGAATCTAAAAATATCACCTGTTGACAAATGTGTTAAATTGTATTTTTCTTTTAAAAATTCAGCTTGTGTGCCTTTTCCTGCACCTGGTTTTCCGAAAAGAACGATGTTGATCATTTTGATTAAGATTGTTAGATTATTGGATTGTTAGATTATTGTGCTAATTGGTATACGTCGGCCAAATTTCTTCCTAATCCGTCGTAGTCTAAACCGTATCCAACGATGAATTTATTAGGAATTCTAATTCCAACGTAATCAATTTTAATATCTTTTTTATAGGCTTCTGGCTTAAAGAATAAGGTAGCAATTTTTAAGTGTTTCACACCTTTTGATTTGAAAATTGCTTTCAATTCTTCAACCGTATTTCCAGTATCTACAATATCTTCCACGATTACAACGGTTCTTCCTTCTAGATTTTCGTTGATCCCTATTAATTGCTTCACGTCATTGGTTGATTGCGTTCCTTCATACGAAGCCATTTTCATGAAACTCACTTCACACATCCCTCTGTAGTGTTTCATCAAATCGGACATTACCATAAAAGAACCATTCAGAATTCCGACAAAAATTGGAATCTCATCAAAAAAATCGTCGTCCATTTGCTTGGCCATGTTGGCGATTGCAAAATCAATTTCTTCGGCAGCAATAAACGGTTCAAAAGTTTTATCGTGAAGATGTATCATAGTAGTGTTGTTTTTAAAAATAAAGAGGCAAATTTACGAACTAATAACTATTTAGTAACAAGTATTTTGAGTTTTTTGCTAATTTGATATATTTACCAAATGAATGCAGAATTTTACAACCAAATCGCGCGAAGTACAGCACATCGAAAAAGCAGGGATGACAATAAAAATTTTGTCTTCTCTAATCCAAGCTATTTATCCGATTTAACCAAAATTGCCTTCAATCCCAAAGATAAAAACCATCATAAGGCCTGTTGGATCTTAGAATTAGTTTGTCAAGAACGCATGGAGATGTTTGTACCATTTGTAGACGATTTTTGTAAAACTTTACCGAATTTTAAAATTGATCCAGCGCTTCGTCCTACTTCTAAAATTTGTTTGTTTCTAACCCAAAACAAAAAAATATCGTTAACCGAATTTCAAGAAGAAAAAATCATTGAAACCTGCTTAGATCGATTAATTGATACCGATTTAGCGGCAACAGCAGCCTATTCAATGCGCGCTTTATACCTACTTGGAAAGAAACACGAGTGGGTAAACGACGAATTAAAAGCAATCCTTTCTAGAGATTTTAGCAATCAAACACCAGGTTATCGTTTTGCTGTGAAAGATATTTTGAAGCGGTTAAAATAATTTTCAAATGTTTATCTTTGCGCAAACACAACTACAACAAAAAATGAATTATTTTTCTTCCGATTTTAAACTGGGAATTCTCGGTGGCGGTCAATTGGGCAAAATGCTGTTGGCTGAAACTCGAAAATTTGACATTCAAACTTGTGTAATTGATCCAAGCCCAGCAGCACCGAGTCAATTTGGAGCTACTGAATTTTTTATAGGCGACTTAATGGATTATGAGGCGATTTATCAATTCGGAAAAAAAGTGAATGTGCTTACTATTGAAATCGAAAATGTAAATCTAGACGCTTTAGACCAATTGGAAGCTGAAGGATTAGCTGTATATCCCTCACCAAAAACCTTACGTTTGATTCAGAATAAAGGTCGCCAAAAAGATTTTTATATTGAAAATACCATTCCAACATCACCACACCAACGATTTATAGACCTAACAGAACTTAAATCGGCCGTTACATCAAATAAAGTCGAAATGCCTTTCGTATGGAAATGTGCGCAATTTGGGTATGATGGAAATGGTGTGAAAATAGTGCGTACTGCATCCGATTTAGACATTTTACCGAATGTAGAATGTATTGCGGAACAAATGGTTCCGTTTAAAAATGAGTTAGCGGTAATTGTGGTTCGCTCGGTTTCAGGTGAAGTTAAAACCTACCCAGTAGTCGAAATGGAATTTCATCCCGAGGCCAACCAAGTAGAATATGTAATTTGTCCGGCTCGTATTGATGAAAAAGTGGCTCAAAAAGCAACCGAAATTGCCTTAAAAGTTTCTGAAGCATTCCATCACGTTGGTTTATTGGCAGTCGAAATGTTTCAAACCGAAAACGATGAAATTTTAGTCAATGAAGTCGCACCGCGTCCACACAATTCGGGACATTATTCAATTGAAGCAAGTTATACCTCGCAATTTGAAAATCATTTGCGTGCCATTTTAAATTTACCTTTGGGAACTACTGCAAGTAAAGTAGCTGGAATTATGGTGAACTTGGTCGGTGCTGAAGGCTTTTCAGGGCCTGTAATTTACGAAAACATCGAAAAGATCATGGCGATAGATGGGGTAACTCCACATATCTATGGCAAACGCGAAACACGACCGTTCCGAAAAATGGGCCATGTTACGATTGTAAATGAAAACATGACCGAAGCCCGAAAAATCGCTGAGGAAGTGAAGAATAGTATTCGAGTAATTAGTGAGATAAATTAAACACAAATTGCACAGATTTACACAGATTTAATTTGTGCTAGTCTGTATTCAAAAAAACACAAAATGAGTAAAGTAGCCATAATAATGGGAAGCATTTCGGATATGCCTGTAATGCAAGAAGCCATCGACATCTTAGAAGGATTTGACATCGAAACCGAGGTGGATATTGTTTCGGCACATCGAACGCCCGAAAAATTATTTGATTTCAGCAAAAACGCCCACACTCGCGGTATTTCAGTAATTATTGCTGGTGCTGGTGGCGCGGCACATTTACCGGGAATGGTAGCATCGATGTCACCGTTGCCTGTGATTGGAGTACCCGTAAAATCGAGTAATTCTATCGACGGTTGGGATTCGGTTTTGTCGATTCTTCAAATGCCTGGTGGCGTTCCAGTCGCAACGGTAGCGCTAAACGGTGCTAAAAATGCCGGAATTCTGGCCGCACAAATCATAGGAAGCCAAGACAAATGTGTGCTCGACAAAATCATTTTCTATAAAGAAAGCTTGAAAGAAGCAGTCAACAAAGCTTCTAATGAATTGAAAAAATAAAATTATTTAATTAATAAAACCCTGTCAGAGTTTAAAACTCCGACAGGGTTAATCGTACTATAAAAATGAAAACACTTACATCAACATTCCATACCAAATACAATACTGCGCCTTTTTCGCAAATCAAATTGGACGATTACAAGCCTGCTTTTATTGAAAATATCGCAAGCGCCAAAGCCGAAATTGATGCTATAATTACAAATTCTGATGCTCCAACTTTTGAAAACACTATTGTTGCTTTAGACTATTCGGGTGAACCATTGGATCGATTATCATCCATTTTCTTCAACTTAAATTCGGCAGAAACTTGTGATGAAATGCAAAAAATTGCTCAAGAAGTCTCACCACTTTTAACCGCATTTGGAAATGACATTTCGCTAAACGAAGACTTGTTCAAACGAGTAAAAGCCGTTTACGATCAAAAAGATACTTTAGATTTAACTCCTGAACAAGCCACTTTATTGGATAAAAAATTCAAAGGCTTTTCTAGAAATGGTGCCCTACTTTCGGAAGAAAACAAATTAAAATTGCGAGAAATAGACACCGAATTAGCGAAACTAAAATTGACTTATGGCGAAAATGTTTTGGCCGAAACCAATAACTATCAATTGCATATTACCAACGAAGCTGATTTAAACGGTTTGCCGGATGGTGCTAAAGAAATGGCCGCCAGTTTGGCAAAATCTAAAAACGTAGAAGGCTGGATTTTCACCTTAGATTTTCCGAGTTATTTACCTTTTGTAACGTATGTCGATCATCGAGAATTGCGCAAAGAAATCGCCATCGCAGCCGGAAAAAAAGCGTTTCAAAACAACGAATTCGACAATCAAGAAAATGTAAAAAGAATTGTGGAGTTACGTCATAAACGTGCTAATTTATTAGGATACAAATCACATTCTGATTTTGTTTTGGAGGAACGAATGGCTCAAAATCCTGAAAAAGTGCAATCGTTTTTGAATGATTTGTTGGTTAAAGCCAAACCAGCAGCTGAAAAAGAATTTGCCCAATTGACCGCTTTCGCCAAAGAACTCGACGGCATCGATCAATTGGAAAAATGGGACGGTTCGTATTATTCTGAAAAATTGAAACAAAAATTATTCAATTTGGACGACGAATTATTGAAACCTTATTTCAAATTAGAAAACGTATTGCATGGCGCGTTTACCGTTGCCGAAAAACTATTCGGAATCACGTTCAAAGAAGTTTTTGACATTGATAAATACCACGACGATGTACAAACCTTTGAAGTATTGGATTTTGAAAACCAACTGGTTGCTGTTTTCTACTCCGATTTTTTTCCAAGAAAAGGAAAACGAAACGGCGCTTGGATGACATCATACAAACCACAATACATCAAGGATGGCATAAACGAACGACCACACGTTTCTATTGTGTGTAATTTTACACCTCCTACCGAAACGAAACCATCATTATTGACTTTTAACGAAGTAACCACTTTGTTTCACGAATTTGGTCACGCACTACACGGCATGTTGGCCAACACTACCTATCCGAGTTTGTCGGGAACTTCGGTGTATTGGGATTTTGTGGAACTACCAAGTCAGGTGATGGAAAACTGGTGCTACGAGCCCGAAGCCTTAGCCTTGTTTGCAAAACATTATGAAACAGGTGAAGTCATTCCGCAACAATACGTCGACAAAATAAAGGAAAGTGCAAGTTTCTTAGAAGGAATGGCGACTTTACGTCAATTGAGTTTCGGAATTTTAGACATGACGTATCATGCCAAACCACAAACAATTGAAAACGTAAAAGCGTTTGAAAAAAAGGCAATGGAAAACACTAATTTATATCCCGATGTGGCTGAAAATTGTATGAGTACCTCGTTTTCTCATATTTTTCAGGGCGGATATTCTTCGGGATATTACAGCTATAAATGGGCCGAGGTTTTGGATGCCGATGCCTTTGCGTATTTCCAAGAAAAAGGCATTTTCAATACAGAAGTGGCAACCAAATTTAAAGACAACGTACTTTCCAAAGGTGGCACCGAATTACCTATGGAATTGTATAAACGATTTAGAGGTCAAGAACCCAATGCTGACGCGTTATTGAAACGCGCTGGATTACTATAATCATCACAAAAAAGAAGTTTACAACCCAGCAGAAACTATTTTCAAAAGTATTTTTCTGCTGGGTTTAAATTAAAAATATAGTATGTTTGCCAAAATTTAAACAAAGACAAAAATGAAAATCAGTAAACTTTTTACACTATTATTACTTGTACTCTTTAGTTTTAATCTTAATGCACAAACAAAGATTAGTGACAGTAAGTATAACAAATTAATTAAAGCAGAAAAATTCTCGGAAGCATTAGACTATTTAAGAGACAAAGGAGTTTCCAATCCAGACAGCTATTGGTTTAATAAGGATGTACAACAATTAGCTACGTTTTGTTTTGATCCAAATTTTGACGATTATAAATTCAACATTATCATTACTTATGTCAATAATTCATTCAAAAATATGGATTATATGAATAGAAGTTATTATGAAGTTGCTACTTGTTATTTTGTAAAAACAAACTATTATTTATGGAAAGGTGATTATACTAATGCAGCGGTAGCTTATAAAGAATCGTTAGAAAAATTAGAAAAATTTAAGACCGAAAACGACATTAAACCGGATGATATTAGAACTATAAAAACGGTAATTGATAGACTTTATTTCAACCAAACCGAAACACAAAAATTAGTTAAAGTATTGAGAGATACTGATGTTAATGCATTAGGCCTTACTGAAGATCAAGCATTTGAAGCAAGACAATCGATAAAAAAATTATTGGCTGAATATGATAAACCTCATAAAGTTCATTTCTTTACCTATGAGAATTATTCTACTTTGAATGAAGCTTTTGCTTCTTATAATTTTAGAGTGGGCAACTATTTTGAAGATAATTTTTTCTACAACATGCCTAAAAAAATTAAAGATAAGTACTTCCCTACCATAAATTTAAACAATCTTTTTGATGACAAATACAAAACTAAAGAACAGAAAGATCAACAAACTGGTGAAAGAAAAGCTGCATTAATTAAAAAATACGGAAAAGTTAATGGTGAAGCTATTTTTAATGGAAAAATACTGATTGGAATGACCAAAAAAATGTTAGAAGATGAATTCAACAAACCAAGAGCTGTAGATGTTTTTGAGTATTCTGAATTTTGGACATGGTCTAACATAATGGTGACTATTGATAAAAAAACATTGAAAGTAACCGGTATTACAGAGTTACAATAAAAAAAGAGCGCAAATTTATTCCTCAAAAGATCCGTTTTACAAGCAATTTGTATGACGGATTTTTTTTTGTTGGAATACTACAAAACCTCCTATGAATGACATTTGCGTTAGGGATTGCAGCGAAAAGCCCACAACAAGGAGGAACGACGCCGTGAGGACTTGCAGCGGAAAGCCCGACCTGAAAGGAAACGCCAAAAAAAATCAAACACAGATTTCACAAATTACACAGATAAATCGGTGTTGTTTAAATTTCTTTTTTAAAAAAATTATTGCCTTACAAACAAAGTTTCATTTTTTTTTGAAAGTTTAAAAACTTTGTTGTACATTTGTCCTATGGAATTCAGAGAAGCAAAAAATAAGTTCGTTCAAACCTGGGGTGCCTTGGGCAGTCAATGGGGCATTAACAAAACAATGGCTCAGATTCACGCGCTGTTGATGGTGTCGCACGAGCCAGTTTCTATGGAAGATATTATGGAAGAATTGCAAATTTCACGTGGAAATGCTTCTATGAATTTGAGAGCCCTAATGGATTGGGGCATTGTGTATAAAGAATACAAAGCAGGTGAACGACGCGAATTTTTTACTGCTGAAAAAGATTTAGACGAATTGGCCGTGAAAATCTCTAAAGAGCGTAGCAAACGTGAAATCAAGCCTGCCTTGAAAGTATTGAAAGAAGTTTCGTCTATTGAGGCTGATGCTACTGCAGAAGAACGTCATTTTGTGAATCAAACTACTAAACTGTATGATTTTGTGTTGCAAGCCGACAATGTTTTAGATAAAATCACCGAATACAAAGACAATTGGTTGGCGCAACTTCTTGTTAAATTTATGAAGAAATAAAAAATTTTAATCCAAACTTTCATTTTTTTCTGAAAGTTTAAAACAAATAATAATTATGAAAACACTATTTACCATTTCAAAAGTCATTAATATTATAGCCTTAGTATTTTTAATCCTTGGCCCATATGGTTTGGCAATTACTGGAGCGTTGCAAGTTTTGGCTGCCGTGATATACTTTTTTGTATTTCCAAAAAGCAAATTGATCTATACCTATTTCGGATTAGTCGCACTTTTCTTTTTGATTTGGGATCAAGAAGGATTTAGCTGGTGGTTTGCTATTCCGTTTTTTCTAATTGTATTCTTAAGTTATATCATTCACTTTAATAAAAATCAATTATGATGACAACGGTACCCAACTGGCTCATCATCACAAGTGGTGTGGGTCAAATTTTTACGGCGCTGATTTATCCTTATATCCGTCATCAGGTTTTTGATTGGTACAATGATGTGAAGCAACTCAAACCCTTAAATCAAGAAATTGCCAAAACCTATGGAAGATACATTCAAGGACTGAACTTTTCATTTGGATTGATTGCGATACTTTTTACTAACGAACTTCAAGAACATTCTGCTTTATCAGTAGCATTAACCGGATTAATAGCAACGTATTGGGTTGGGAAAGTCGCCACACAAATAGCGTATTATCCGATGTATGATATTCCGAAAAGAACCTTATTTAAAGTAGGAAGTTATTTTATGAATACGTTGTTTGTGCTTTTTGCAGTGGTGAATACACTCCTTTTTGCTTACAACTTAATAGAACATTACAATCTATTTTAGTCATGAACCTCAACATCATTGGTTACACAATTTATTTATTGATAACCACAATCATCATAATGAAAGTTGGCAAAATATGTTACCATAACGGCAACATATTCGTTTCCGAACTACTCCCAAATCACGAAGATTTGTGCCATAAAACCAATCAAATATTGTTAGTTGGTTATTATTTATTGAATCTTGGTTATTGTGCGATGACCTTAATTTCTTGGGAAAAAATTCTATTCTTTCATCAACTCATTGAGATTATTGCCTACAAATCGGCAGTCATTATTGGCACTATTGGTCTGATGCACTACTTCAATATTATCATTATTTCGAAATACATCAAAAAATTAATTTAAATACATTTATTATGGAAACTACAAAAATTTTAATCGGTTATGCCATTTATTTACCTGTTGCTTTATTCTTAACCTATTATGTTTCTAGAACACTTTTCAAAAACAGTAAAGTTTATATGTTAGATATTTTTAAAGGTCGCGAAGAAATTGCAACTGCAACCAACAAATTATTCGAAACCGGATTTTACCTACTCAATTTAGGATTTGCCTTAATGATTCTTGAAATGAATATGAACCAAGACAGTTACCAATTATTAATAGAAAAATTGAGTTATAAAATTGGTGGATTTACCATCTACTTAGGAATCATGTTGTTTTTGAACTTATACTTTTTCTTTCGAGGAAAACGAAAAGCAAGTGAACATAAAACAGAAGAAAAAATAGTAGTAAACGCATAGAACACTATACCTGACAGGTGCTTAAAATCTGTCAGGTGTTTTGTACCATTGCAACTAACACCCACCAGAATATTAGTATACTTTCGACCCAAAAAGCAGTATAATAACGTGATCGTTTTTCATTTGAAAATACTAAAAAAAATAATGTCGTAACCGCTAACACCGATTTTAGTCCCACAATTTGAAAACTAAAATTACTTGAAAAAAACTCCAATCCCACGAATAAAATCAGTAGAAAAATTCCAATCAGTTTCGTTTTAAAAACACCAATTTGTTGCGGAACTGTTTTTAAATGAGGATCATCTAGAGGCAAATCGATTATTTCAAAAATTAAAATCAGGACAAAAATTAAAATAAATCGCTGTAACGCCACCAGAAAAACAACACTATCTAAAGGCAATCCATTATTAATTATGGGTAAAAAAAGCGTTACGCCTACCCAACATAATGCTACAATATAAATCTTAATTCCGGCCCAATTTCTAGCATTTTTTCGATTGGGAAAGAACGGCAAAGTATATAACAAGGTAATAGCCAGAAACACAATACCAATTATTTGAGTAGTTCTTTGAAGCTGAAAAAAATAATAGCCTGTAGCCATTAAAGATAAAAAACTAACTACCGTAATGGCTTTCAACTGGTTTCGCATAGCCCTTTTTTGGTCTCGAGCCAAAGCATCGTATTTCACAAAATTATACCCTACAATAGTGCCAAAAAAAGCAAACCAAACCGTACATTCATCGTCATAAATATGAAACAGCATTTGAGTCATTTTTACCAACGAAAATACTCCCAAAGCAACATGAATGCTTGAATTGATATAAAAATCGAGAAGTTTCTTTAAAAATAACATCCTACAAAACTAATCATTCTGTTAATAAGACTCGTTTTTGGTTAACAAATTCTCAAAATATTACGTCTTGTTTAACTTAAAAATAGAAGTTTAATAATTACTTTTGTGTGCTTTAATCTGAACTCGATTTAGATTCAAAACAACACACACAAACTTTATATTTATTATCTTCAAATGAGAACAGACGCATTTGCATTACGCCACATAGGTCCACGTGAGAACGACCTACAACATATGTTTAAAACCGTTGGAGTTGAAAGTCTTGACCAGTTAATTTATGAAACTGTGCCCGATAATATCCGTCTCAAAAAAGAGTTGGAATTGGACGCTCCAATGACCGAATACGAGTATTTATCACACATTCAAGAATTAGGAAAGAAAAACAAAGTATTCAAATCCTACATCGGATTGGGCTATCATCCAGCAATTGTTCCGGCGGTTATTCAAAGAAATATTTTTGAAAATCCGGGTTGGTATACCGCATATACACCCTATCAAGCCGAAATTGCTCAAGGCCGTTTGGAAGCTATTTTGAATTACCAAACCACCGTTATCGAACTAACCGGGATGGAAATCGCTAATGCTTCATTGCTAGATGAAGGAACTGCAGCTGCCGAAGCCATGGCACTGTTATTCGATGTTCGTTCTCGTGATCAAAAGAAAAATAACGTAAATAAATTCTTCGTTTCGGAAGAAATATTACCTCAAACTCTTTCTGTTTTACAAACTCGTTCTACGCCTATTGGGGTTGAATTAGTAATTGGAAATCACGAAAACTTTGATTTCTCAACAGAGTTTTTTGGAGCAATTTTACAATATCCTGGTAAATTCGGACAGGTAAACGATTACGCTGGATTTATTGCAAAAGCCAAAGCAAATGAAATTAAAGTAGCCGTTGCGGCCGACATTTTATCCTTGGTAAAATTAACGCCTCCAGGAGAAATGGGTGCCGATGTGGTAGTAGGAACTTCACAACGTTTCGGTATTCCGATGGGTTATGGTGGACCACATGCCGCTTTTTTTGCTACTAAAGAAGAATTCAAACGCTCGATGCCAGGAAGAATCATTGGAGTTACCATTGACACCAACGGCAACAGAGCTTTACGAATGGCATTGCAAACTCGTGAGCAACACATCAAACGTGAAAAAGCGACATCTAATATTTGTACAGCTCAAGTTTTATTAGCTGTTATGGCTGGAATGTATGCAGTATATCACGGTCCAAAAGGATTGAAATATATCGCCAATAAAGTTCATGCCTCGGCGGTTACTTTGGCAGATGCCTTAAACAAATTGGGCGTTTACAACATAAACACTTCGTTCTTTGATACTATTGCTGTTAAAGCAGATGCCGCTAAAGTGAAAACTATTGCTGAGAAACACGAAGTAAACTTCTTTTATATTGATGAAGAAACAATCTCAATTTCGTTAAACGAAACAACTTCATTGAATGATTTGAATCAAATTGTTGCGATTTTTGCAGAAGCTACAGGAAAAGACTCTTTTACTATTTCTGAATTGAATACCAACAATAACTTGCCTACTTCTTTAGAAAGAACCTCAACTTTTTTGACACACGACGTTTTCAACAATCATCATTCTGAAAGTCAATTGATGCGTTACATCAAAAAATTAGAACGCAAAGATTTATCGTTAAATCATTCGATGATTTCGTTAGGTTCTTGTACTATGAAATTGAATGCCGCAGCCGAAATGTTGCCTTTATCAATGGCAAATTGGAACAGCATCCACCCTTTTGCTCCTGTAGAGCAAGCAGAAGGATATCAAATAATGCTTAAAAAATTAGAACAACAATTAAACGTTGTAACTGGTTTTGCTGGCACTACACTACAACCTAATTCAGGTGCACAAGGTGAATATGCAGGTTTGATGACCATTCGTGCTTATCATTTATCACGTGGCGATCACCACAGAAATGTATGCTTGATTCCGGCCTCAGCTCACGGAACCAATCCAGCTTCTGCAGCTATGGCGGGTATGCAAATTATTGTTACCAAAACCATGGAAAACGGTAACATTGATGTAGAAGATTTAAGAGCTAAAGCTATTGAACATGCTGCTAATCTATCGTGTTTGATGGTAACATACCCATCAACTCATGGTGTTTTTGAAAGTGCGATTTGCGAAATCACGCAGTTAATTCATGAAAATGGCGGATTAGTATATATGGATGGTGCCAACATGAATGCACAAGTGGGATTGACTAATCCGGCTACCATTGGAGCCGATGTTTGTCACTTGAATTTACATAAAACCTTTGCTATTCCTCACGGTGGTGGTGGACCTGGTGTTGGACCAATTTGTGTAAACGAAAAACTAGTGCCGTTTTTACCAACTAATCCTATTATTCCAACCGGTGGTAATCAAGCCATTACCGCAATTTCTGCGGCACCTTATGGTTCAGCTTTGGTTTGTTTGATATCCTATGGTTACATCACAATGCTAGGTTCAGAAGGTGTTACTAATGCTACTAAATACGCTATTTTGAATGCTAATTACATGAAAGCGCGTTTGGAAGAACATTATCCAATTTTATATTCAGGAGAAATGGGACGTGCCGCACACGAAATGATTTTAGATTGTAGAGCATTTGAAGAACACGGTATTAAAGTTACCGATATTGCTAAGCGATTAATGGATTATGGTTTCCATGCGCCAACAGTATCTTTTCCTGTAGCAGGTACGTTAATGATTGAACCAACAGAATCTGAAGATTTAGCAGAATTGGATCGTTTTTGTGACGCTATGATTTCCATTCGTAAAGAAATTGCTTCTTCTACCAAAGAAGATGTAGACAATATTTTAAGAAATGCACCTCATACTTTGGCTATGGTAACGAACGATAGCTGGACGTATCCTTACACTAGAGAACAAGCGGCTTTTCCTTTAGATTACATTTCTGAAAATAAATTCTGGCCAACCGTACGACGCGTTGATGAAGCCTATGGTGATAGAAATTTAGTATGTAGTTGTGCGCCAATTGAAGCATACATGTAATTTTTAAAGCAGCTACAATATATAATCAAAAAAAAGGTTTCAAGTGAAAATTTGAAACCTTTTTTAATTTCAAAAAATGATATTAATCAGATTAATAAATTTGTAAAGAAGTACCTTTGTATTTTAATTTTTCAAGAAATGAATGACGTTCAAAATCAAGACGATTTATATTTAATAGTAGATAAATTCTACCAAAAGCTTCTAGCCGACGACAAAATTAGTTACATTTTTACTGATGTGGTTAAAATAAAATTAGAAGAACACTTACCTATTTTGGTCACTTTTTGGTCTCAAGCTATTTTTGGAACCGGTGGATATTTTAATAATTTGACACAGATACATTTGGATGTCAATATGAAATCTTATTTATCGAAAGAGTTGTTTGAAATTTGGCTAACTCATTTTGAAGCCGCTATAAACGAAAATTTTGAAGGCTTTAATTGTGAGCGAATGAAAAATATGGCACACAACTTATCGACCATCATGCAAATTAAAATTGCCCAACAAAAAGAGGAATAATTACCACATCAACAATTAAAATAACCTTTTTTTAAACATTTGATAATAAAAAACTATTTGTCAATGTGATTCAGAAATAATAAAATTATTATTAATAAATTCGTCATGTAATTTATTCAAAATGAACATAAAAATAACCGGATCGGGAAGCTATATCCCTACCGAAACAGTTTCTAACCAAGACTTTTCTAATCATATATTCTTAAATGAAGATGGCACTCCATTTGCTCAACCAAATGAAGTGATTACACAAAAATTCAAAGGCATTACTGGAATTGAAGAACGTCGTTATGTTACTGATGACTTATTGACTTCCGATATTGCGGTTAAGGCTGCTCAAAAAGCCATTGAAGATGCCAAAATTGACCCAGAAACACTAGATTACATCATCTTTGCACATAATTTTGGAAATGTAAAAAAAGGCGCTATTCAAGCCGATTTATTGCCTAGTTTAGCTACAAGAGTAAAGCACGACTTGCGAATTAAAAACCCCAAATGTGTTGCTTACGATATGCTTTTTGGTTGTCCGGGTTGGGTTGAAGGTGTTATTCAAGCTACAGCATTTATTAAAGCTGGAATGGCTAAAAAATGTTTAGTCATTGGAGCAGAAACCTTATCTCGAGTAGTTGATCCTCACGATAGAGATTCAATGATTTATTCTGATGGTGCAGGTGCTACAATAATTGAAGCCCTAGCCGGAGAAAATGAAGGAATCCTGGCTCATGAATCGGCAACTTACGCCTATGACGAAGCACATTATTTATTTTTTGGAAACTCATTTAATAAAGATCACGATCCAAATGTGCGTTACATCAAAATGTATGGTAGAAAAATTTACGAATTTGCTTTAAGCAATGTCCCAAAAGCGATGAAAGAATGCTTAGACCATACCGGAATTGAAATTGGTCAAGTTAAAAAAATACTCATTCATCAAGCCAATGAAAAAATGGATGAAGCCATCATTCAACGTTTTTACAAATTATATGGTCAAACGCCTCCAGATGGAATTATGCCAATGAGCATTCATAAATTAGGAAATTCGAGTGTGGCTACCGTTCCAACATTGTATGATTCACTTATTAAAGGGCAAATCGAAAATCAAGAAATCCATAAAGGAGATATTATCTTATTCGCTTCAGTTGGTGCAGGTATGAATATCAATGCTATTGTATACAAAATGTAATAAACTTTGTAAATTTGCAACTTTATAACTTTGCAACTCCATAAAATGTACGAAAAAACATTTCCAAATAAGCGATTCAAACATACGTTAGAATTTTTACAAAAACACATTACCACTTCTGAAACAATTTTTGATTTAGGAGTCCCAAATCCGTTTTCCAAAATTATGGAAGAAAATGGATATACTGTCAAAAACACAAAAGGTGAAGACCTAGACAACGACCAAACGGCTTTACAAAACGAATCGTATACTGTCTTTACAGCCTTTGAAATATTTGAGCACTTATTGAACCCTTATACGGTATTGCAAAATGTAAAATGTGATAAACTGTTAATTTCAATTCCGTTACGGTTGTGGTTTTCACCGGCTTACAGAAGTAAAACTGATATGTGGGACCGTCATTATCACGAATTTGAAGATTGGCAATTGGATTGGTTGTTAGAAAAAACAGGATGGAAAATAACCGCTAGAGAGAAATTCACCCATCCCGTTAAAAAAATCGGATTCAGACCTTTATTACGTTATTTCACTCCACGATATTATATCGTTTATGCAGAAAAAGCAAAAAATTAATTTTACAAATCATCTTCGGATGATTTTTTTTTTGACACAAAAACAATAAGTTAATCTTTTTCTTACTTTTAGGTATTTTTTTTTGTAAGTTTTGTTTTATAAAATATGTTAATTTTAACAAATTAATGCATTTTGACCTGTTTTTTTAACACTTAATCGATTTTTATTTCTATGTTTGTCTCGTTAAAAACAATAAAAAAATAAAACCCCTAAAAACCTATTAAACATGAAAAAAATTTTCTCAATCAGCATGCTATTTTTAGTTACTTGTTCTTTTGGTCAAAAATTATTTATCGTTAAATCTGATGAACGATTTGGACTTATTAATGAATCAGGAATTGAAGTAATTCCGCCAAAATATAATTTTATTGAAGACTTTGATAAAGCACACGCCAATTGGGCTAAAGTTGAATTGAATAACTTGTACGGATTTGTAGACAAAAATGGTAAAATTGTTGTAGAACCAAAATACGAATCAATTAGTGATTACAACGAATACAACCAAGGTTGGGCACTAGTAAAAAAAGACGGAAAGTTTGGATTTATCAACGAAGCTGGAAAAGAAGTAGTTCCTCCAGTTTATGACAAAATTGGAAAATTTGGTGAATATACTAAAGATTGGGCTTCTGTTGAATCTCAAGGATTAACTGGATTTATTACCACAGATGGAAATATTATTGTTCCATTGAAATATGCAAGTATTGAAAAATTTGACGGAATTAGAAGAAACTGGGCATTAGTTAAAGACAAAAAAGACAAATTAGGATTCATCGATAAATCAGGAAAAGAAATTATCCCTGTGGTTTATGATAGTATTGAAGCTTTTACTAAGAAAAAAACGGAAAGCATTTCAACTGAAAAAAAGACTGAATTAGCAAATGCAGACTAATTCAACCTAACTTATTTTATATTAAAAAGGGATTTCTTAACGGAAATCCCTTTTTAGTTTTATTGTTTTCCTAATTTTACAAAATCAAAACTACACTTAATGCATTATTACATTGTTATTCCAACTCACAACGAAGAAGCTTTTATTGCTTTAACCTTACAATCATTGGTAGAACAAACCGTTTTACCCAAAAAAATTGTAGTTGTGAATGATAATTCTACCGACAAAACTGTTGAAATTGTAACTTCATTTGTGTCAAAATTTCCTTTCATAACCTTGGTCAACAAAACTTCTGATGCTATTCATTTACCGGGAAGCAAAGTAATTCAAGCATTTCAAAAAGGCTTAGAAACTTTAGATGAAAATTATGATATTATGGTAAAAGCAGATGCCGATTTAATATTCCCAAACCATTATTTTGAAACTATCATTAAGCATTTCAAATCGGATGATGCCATTGGAATGGTTGGAGGTTTTGCCTACATTGAAAAAGAAGGTACTTTCATTTTAGAAAACCTTACCGATAAAGACCACATTCGAGGTGCTTTTAAAGCCTATCGAAAAAAAACTTTCAAGCAAATTGGTGGTTTAAAACCAGCCATGGGTTGGGATACTGTTGATGAATTACTTTGTAAATTCTACCATTGGAAAGTAGTTACGGATGCTACTTTAAAAGTAAAGCATTTAAAACCTACTGGCGCAAACTACAACAAAACCGCCCGATACAAACAAGGCGAAGCCTTTTACTCCTTGGGTTACGGATTCTTAATAACAGCCATTGCCTCAGCCAAATTGGCTATGATGAAACGAAAACCCTTACTTTTTTTGGATTATATTAAAGGTTTTTGGAAAGCCAAACGCGCAAAAAAACCACTTCTAGTAACCGAAGAACAAGCCGAATTCATTCGTAAGTATCGTTTAAAAAAAATGAAAGAAAAATTGTTTTAAGTTAAAAACTGCTAACGCATAACCTATAACTCATATCTTCTTAGTATTTTTGACCATATTTTAAAACTATGATGCTTGTTCGCTATTTATCGCAAATAGGAAAATATTTTCTAATGCTGAAAGAAGTCTTTAATAAACCAACCAAATGGTCGGTGATGAAAGGCTTAATTTTCAAAGAAATTGACGATTTAATCATCGATTCACTTGGAATTGTAGCATTCATATCCTTTTTTGTTGGAGGTGTAGTATCCATTCAAACTGCTTTAAATCTAACCAATCCTCTTATTCCTAAAGAGCTTATCGGTTTTGCAACAAGACAATCCATTATATTAGAATTTGCACCAACTTTTATATCCATTATTATGGCTGGAAAAATGGGTTCTTTTATTACATCAAGCATAGGAACCATGCGTGTTACCGAGCAAATTGATGCCTTGGAAGTGATGGGAGTAAACTCTTTAAACTATCTTGTTTTTCCCAAAATAATTGCTTCGCTTTTGTATCCATTTCTTATCGGAATTGCCATGTTTTTGGGTATTTTAGGCGGATGGATTGCTGGAGTATATGGCGGATTTGTATCTAGCAATGAATTTATAACGGGTCTTCAAACAGAATTTATTCCATTTCACATTGAATATGCTTTTATAAAAACAGTAGTCTTTGCAATCCTTCTGGCTACAATTCCCTCCTTTCATGGATATTATATGAAAGGTGGTGCTTTGGAAGTTGGAAAAGCAAGTACCGTTTCATTTGTGTGGACCAGTGTGGTCATTATCCTTTCAAACTATGTGCTAACTCAATTACTTTTAACCTAATGATCGAAGTTAAAAATGTAGAAAAATCGTTTGGCGAATCAAAAGTTTTAAAAGGAATTACAACCACTTTTGAAACTGGAAAGACCAATTTAATTATCGGACAAAGTGGTTCGGGTAAAACGGTATTACTAAAATCGTTGTTGGGAATTTTTACTCCTGAATCAGGAACTATTTCTTTTGATGGCAGAATATATTCCGACTTAGATGCCGATGAAAAACGTGCCTTACGTACCGAAATTGGAATGGTATTTCAAGGAAGTGCCTTGTTTGATAGCATGACTGTTGAAGAGAATATTGGGTTCCCATTGAAAATGTTTTCAAACAAATCTCTAGAAGAAATAAGAGAACGCGTAAATATTGTTATTGAAAGGGTGAATTTAATCAATGCCAACCACAAAAAACCTTCCGAAATATCTGGCGGAATGCAAAAACGTGTTGCCATTGCTAGAGCCATTGTGAACAATCCGAAATATTTATTTTGTGATGAACCCAATTCAGGTTTAGATCCAAAAACAGCTATCGTTATCGACAATTTAATTCAGGAAATTACAAAAGAATATAACATTACAACCGTAATCAATACCCACGACATGAATTCGGTTATGGAAATTGGCGAAAAGATAGTCTTTTTAAAAGAAGGTATTTTGGCTTGGGAAGGTTCTAAAAAAGAAATCTTCAAAACTGATAATGAAGCTATTGTTGACTTTGTATATTCCTCTAATCTTTTCAAAAAAATCAGAAAAGCTCAGAACAAAGAAGAATAAAACTTTATTTGGCAGTTATCAAAACCCAACCGTGTTTCTCTTCTCCAGATCGCATTTGCAAGTAATAATAATACGTTGAATCGGGCAACATTTGTTCATTTTTGTTTTGTCCATACCATTGATTGGTGTAATTATTTTGTTCATAAACCAATCTACCCCATCTGTTATAAACTTGAAATACCGCTACATCATATCCTGTTAAATCAAAACTATCATTACTCCCATCATTATTTGGGGTAATAACATTTGGAAAATCACAAAAAGTATTTACAATGTTAATGGTTTGAGGAATCGAACAACCTTCAGTGTTGGTTACAATTACCGAATAATCGCCTCGAGGCTGGTTGGTTAAAATTAATGGATTTTGCGAACTTGTAAAACCATTAGGCCCTGTCCATTGATATGTCGCTGAGTTTGCACTAAACGAATCGTCAACCGGAACGATTAAAACGGTATACGCTCCGCCTAAACAAGAGGCTTCATACGTATAACTCGGAACTGCATGCACTATTACATCAACAGTTGCTGATGCTAAACATCCATTTACTGTCACAGTTATGGTATAGGTTCCAGAATCGCCCACTGTGCTATTTACTATTGTTGGATTTTGAAGCGTCGACGAAAAATTATTTGGTCCACTCCATTGATAGGTTGCATTCGCAAAATTTTGAATGTTAAATTGAATCGTTTCTCCCGAACAATAGGTTGGATTAACAGCAATTATAGGAGTATCTGTAGCGGAATTATACTGAATGGTCACAACAGATTCGTCGGTACTATTACAAAATCCTGAAACGGTATATTTAAAGACATACGTTCCAAATGGAATACCAACTGGAAGCCAACTACTACCCGACAACATACCACTGGAAGTAGTTTCTTGCCACACACCTCCTGTATCATAAGCACCAACTAATAAAGAAAATAAATTAATTCCTCCTGAAGCTCCACAAATTACCAAATTACCATCCAAACCTGCATTTGGAGCATTTACTGCTGGAATAGTATACGAAAGAATTTTATCGACACAGGAAGTTCCATCCGAAGAATAAATTCTCACATAATAAGTCCCTGGTGAAGTTGTATTAGAAAATGGATTAAACGACAATACATTGGTGGTACTCAAAATGGTTGTTGTATTGGTTCCCTCCCACCATTGATAATTTAAAAAAGCCAAAGGTTGAACCGATAGTGATCCATTTAATCCACTACACAAGTTATTGGGTGTAATCGCTGGTTCGGGTAAAGAAGTGATATCAAATAAACGATTGACAATATTTCCACAAAAATCTTCCACTCTAAAATTATAAATCCCAGGTTGCAATCCCGAAAAAACATTTGAATTTGAATTATCCACAAAAAAAGGCAGACCATCTTTGGTAGTGATTTTATAATGTAATGGAGGTGTGCCATTGGCCGTAATAACCACTTGGGAAACCCCATTAGAACAAGGCAATAGGTAGGCCGAAATAATTTTTAATTCTCCTGTAAAATCAAACGTTTTGACTGGTTCAACACAGGTTGTTAAAGTTGAAGATCCATTGGAATAATAGTCGTATTGCATCACTATTCTAAAAGTCCCCAAAACAGCTATATTGTAATTTATTGTATTGTTGGTTAAAGAATATGAATTAGAAGCATTCGGCACCGAGTTCGCAGGATATAGAACATTGGTAAAAGGATGCACCCATTGATTTGAAATAGGATCATACTTTTGCAACCAAAACCCATGAAGTGAAGGATTATTATCCTGAAAATGCATATCTAAATTAAAAGAACCACAATTTGGAATGACTTGAATGTTATTATTGACAACATGATAACCTAGCAATTGTAACGTTTCTGTTCGCTCTACATTGCAAACATCTTTAGAATAAAAAACATAGGTTCCTTCAGGCAAAGAGTTCATATAAAAATAGCCTCCACTATTAATATTTGAAGAAACATTGTAGGGCAAAGGAAATGGAAAGCTTAATGGAGCAGCAGTAATAATAACACTTTGAAGAGCACCATTTGGACTTGAAAGTGAAATAGAATCAAAATTTTCTCCGCATCCTTGCTTCTCATAAAAAACTAAAGGTGCTTGTGAAATAACAGTAGTAATCGTAACCGTTTTAATATAATGATTCCCACAACTATCCGTAATGTTCAACGTGTAATTCCCACTTGGAAGATACATGATGTGTGCAGTAGTATAATAAGTTGTATCTATACTTGCAGAAGCATCATAAGGCAGCGTTTGATTGTAAGAAACTGGGGCTTGAGTGATACTAATTGAAGCCAATTGAGCTCCAATAGCAGTGATATTAATCGCTCCATTCGGACCAGAACAACCAGTAACATTAACTCCCAAAGCGGTTACATCTATTATTTTAGGCGGAACTTCAATAGTGAAATTATATAAATTACCACAAGCATCTGCACCTTCAATAACATAAGTACCTGCCGGTAACGCCATATTAAAAATACCATTGCTGATGTTGAAAGAAACATCATAAGGCAAGGTATGATTTAGGGCTGCAGGTGCCGAAGTGATGATCGCTGAAACAATGTCAGAGTAAATTTGGACAATTATTTGAGTACTACAAATATCTGGGTTTGGTATTAAAAGATATTTTGGCCCAGGCGGTACAACCTCAACTTGTGTTTGTGCCGAATGCCCACAAGCATCTGTAATTTCAATAATGTATACTCCATCAGGCAAATTATTAGTTGCCGTAGAAAGATAGCTGGCAGTACTCGTAAATGGCCCAGGATGAGTGGCATTATAGTCCGATGGATTAAATCCCGAAGGAGCAAATACAAAATTTACAGTATAAGGCGGCATAAAATTACAAGCTGTAATATCAATTCCCTTAAGACAATTACTGTAGGTATATGCTGCACTAACACTCAACTGTTTGATAATTTGATTGCCATCACTATGGTATACATTTCCGCAAGCATCAGTCACCTGAACATTAAATGTATACAATTGATTGTAATAAAATGGTAGTGTTAAAAAAACATCCTGTG
This sequence comes from Flavobacterium sp. FG139, assembly GCF_057809695.1. Lineage (NCBI taxonomy): Bacteria > Pseudomonadati > Bacteroidota > Flavobacteriia > Flavobacteriales > Flavobacteriaceae > Flavobacterium > Flavobacterium sp. FG139. The sequence goes on along the minus strand of NZ_JBMDKL010000005.1, from coordinate 21,629 downwards.
TCGTTGAATCTCCTGAATTTAGGGTTTGATTCAATACAATAGGTGCCCCAGACGCAGGAGGAAAAACGGTGGTTTGGATCGTTAACGGATATCGAATGGTGGTGTTAAAAAAAGAGGTAATATTAAAATATCCAGACAGCGTATTACAAGAATTAAACTGACAATTAGTATGAAAAGAATCTAAAATTAGATTTGGTGGATTTGAAAAAGTTAAGGTATACGATTGCACTACACCTTCATTACAACCATCATTAACTCTGATATTGTAAATGCCAGAAGGTAAATTTTGAAAAATATTGGAAGATTGAGGCGGCACAATAACCGGTCCTGAAATAATTTCATAACTTACTGGATTCCCAGATAATACACTTACAATTATGCTCCCATTATTACAACTAACCGCTTGACTTGATAATTGATAGGAGACAACCGTACGAGTATCTATTATTTGAATATCTTGTTGTTGTGTATTACTTAAATTACCTAATGTTTGTGTTGCAATCACACGATAATTACCCGATGCTAAACCCGTAAAATTAGGCGCAACTGTAACAGCAATTGGCGTTGTTAAATTTGGAAATTTATAAATACTATAGGTAATTGTAGCACCTGCAGTTGTTCCAGAAACGCTAAAAGACAATGAACCATTACCCGTGCAAGATTCATCCGTTTTTGTTACCGTTAATGAAAAATTGGCTAATTGTGCCTGTGAAAATTGTACTAAAAATAAAAAGAAAATAAGGCTAATACGCATCTTAAATTGGCTTTTCATAGGTTTAAATTTACAATTGCAATATTATAAAGATACACTTTTTACGAATTAGTTATGTTAAAAAATAAAAAAAGGAGTCTAATTGACTCCTTTCTTTTACAGCTTATCTACCATTGCAGTTATTCGCTTAATATCTTGTTCTTTACTTTTAGGATATATCATTAAGACATTGTCCTTGTCAACAATAATAAAATCATCTAAACCATCAATAATAATAATTTTTTTTCCTTCCGATCTAATGATGTTATTAGAGGCATTTTCAAGAACAACTGTCGCATTTACCACAGCATTATTTTGATTGTCTTTATCCAATTTTTCGTGTAATGAACCCCAAGTTCCTAAATCATTCCAATCAAAAGTGGCCGGTAAAACATATACGTTTTTGGCATTTTCCATCACGGCATAATCTATCGAAATGTTTTCAGCATTTGGGTAATTTTCATCAATAAATTGTTTTTCTAAATGGGTATTGTAAGATTCTAATCCTTTTTGAAACAACACATTCATTTGGGGTTGAAATTTTTCAAATGCAGCAGTAATCGACTTAGCTGACCATATAAATATACCACCATTCCAAAGAAAATTTCCAGCTTCTAAAAACGATTTAGCCGTTTCATAATCAGGTTTTTCTCGAAATTGATTTACTTTTTTTATCGGATTTTCATCTGATTTATCAAATTCAATATATCCAAAGCCTGTGTTTGGAAACGTGGGTTGAATTCCCAAAGTCATTAAGGCATCCTCTTTTTGACAAAAATCAAAACATTGCTGCAAATTAGATGCAAATTGATTTTCGTCTTCAATCCAATGATCACTAGGTGCCACTACCATCACGGCATCCGGATTCATTTTTTGAATTTTTAATGACGCATATAAAATACATGGTGCGGTATTTCTCATCGCTGGTTCTAACAAAACTTGGGCTTGTTTTACCATCGGCAATTGCTCTAAAACCAATCCGTTATAGCGTTCGTTCGTTAGAATCAAGATGTTTTCAACCGGAATCAATTTTGATAACCGACTAAAAGTTTTTTGTATCAAAGTATCGCCCGAACCCAACATATCGTGAAATTGTTTAGGAAAATCGGTTGTGCTTACTGGCCAAAATCGTGAACCAACACCACCAGCCATTAATATTGCGTAATAATTTTTATTCATTTTTGAGTTCTAGCTAGTTAGCAGCTACCTTTCTTATATTCTTTAGCTGTGCGACAAATATATTTATTAAAAAGAAGAATTGCAGAAAAATAATCAACAACAGATTTATTCTTACATAATAATCATAATTTATAGGTTTTGAGAAATTTTGACCGATAACTACAGTTAATGTTTGATTACTTTTATAGGTAAAAAAAATCATGGAAGACATCAAAACTAAGGTGCCAAAAATATGAACTTTGGTAAAAACCGGTTTTAATGCCACCAACGACTTATCCAACACAAAATAAACCAAACCTAATGTTAACGATAAAATAGCAAACATCTTATAAAAATCGGAACCCGACATCACATAATACGTGTCGGAAATATTAAAATTGTATCGAATTTCTTTTGAAACAAAAGTGCTCAATACGAACAAACTCAATGCTGAAATCAATAATAAATAGTACGCTTTAAAAATTTTCATGTTATCCTGGAATTAGTTCTACTTCGGCATTGGCATTAAACAAAAAAGTTCTACCTGTTTGCACCTCAACACATTCGTATCGTTTGGTTCGAAGTCCTTTTTTTTGAAAAACCCTGCCATTTTTTATTCTAAACAAACTCCCACTAGGCACTTCATGAATGTAGTACACATCGGGTTTTCGCTCGTCAAACTGCTTTAGCGCAAAGGCCAATTTTGCATCGGTATCACTACTTGCTGTGGGGTTTCTAAAATGATTGGCTACCAACGGCAACACCGAATGCGGAAAAATTTCGGGTCGAATAAACGGCACCATCAACCGTTGAAAAGTCATCTTCCACTCGACTCCATGTGGTTTAATATTCCTACCAAATTTTTCGAAAGCCGCTAAGTGCGAAATTTCATGAACTAAAGTAATCAAAAATCGGTATTTGTTTAAATTGGCATTGACCGTAATTTCATGTTTGCCTGAAAGGCCTTTACGATAATCGCCATGACGTGTTTGCCGTTCGTTAACGATTTTGAGATGCACACTGTTGCTTTTGATCAATTCAAAGCACATTTGCACAGCGTGTTCAGGCAAATATTTAGCTAAAACTTCACTCAAAATCAGGGCGTAGTTGATGAAACTTGCAACACTCTTCCGTTGTAATAGGTATTTCCGGTTAGTGCAAAATTATAAATATAATCGGCCATTTCTTTGGCCGAAATTGGAGCTTGATATCCTGGAAAAGCTTCAGCTAACATTTCGGTTTGCACCGAACCCAAAGCCAAAACATTGAAGGAAACTCCTTGTTCACGGTATTCTTCTGCTAACAATTCAGAAAGTGTGATTAACGCACCTTTACTCGAACTATAAGCAGCCAAACCAGGAAATTTAACACTTCCTTGAATGCCACCCATCGAACTAATCGAAACCACATGACTACCCTTATTCATATAAGGTAAGCATATGCGAGTTAAATTGGCAACCCCAAAAACATTGACTTTATACACCCGTTCAAAATCAGACTGTGACGTTTGAGAAAAAGGTTTGTTCAACAAGCAACCAGCATTGTGGATAAGAATGTCAACTTTTTTCCACGTTGCGGCTATGAATTTATCTATTTCATGCATTTCATCTTCAACAGACATGTCAATAGAAAGGCACGTGATTTTTGGATTTCCTAACAACTGCTCTGGAATTTTTCTAGAAACGGCTAACACTTGATGCCCTTTTTGAGCAAATTCTAAAGCCAACTCCAATCCTATTCCGCGAGAAGTTCCGGTGATAATAATATTTTTCATTTTCAATTTTATTGTTGTAAAGATACTAAAAGTTGAGAAATGAATTTTATTTAGAATATTTCTTGTAAAATTTAATTCCTTGAAGAATTCCCAATCCCACAAAAACCAGTGGAATGATTATTCTCATGAGGTATTTCGACAAAAAATCGGTTTGAAGTGTGAGGAAATTCAAACTTAAAATTAGGACTAACATTCCGAAAAAAGTTCCAGTTACTGTTCCGAACACGTAAAAATACTTCTTGAACTTAGAAACCTCAATATGATTTCCGTTCAACAAATACAGATTCCAACTCAACCAAAACGGAATTTGAATAAAGTTAGTGCTACTCAAGAGAATTCCAGCTAACAGAAAATGTTGTGAAACATTAGAACTAATAGTGCCATTAAGCTGTTCTGAATGGCCACTAGAGAAAAACACATAAGCCAAAACAAACATAAAAATCACAGAAAAAGCTTCAATAAATCGAATTAATTTCAAATTACTAGTTAGTTTTTTGGCAAAAACTAGTGTACAAAAAATTACAAAAAATTCAATTATTATAACCCCAAGCAAATAATGTATTGCTGGATATAAACCCCTATTTCTGTAAATATCATAGCCTACAACATTGAGGTATCCCAAAGGAATTGAACCTATGAAACTGACAAGAAAACCAACAAAAATGTTTTTTATGATTTGCATTAAAAATTAACAATTTTAGCACTTTGTTCTAGATGCAATCGATATTGACGCATGCCTTCTTTGTGAGAAAGATAGGGAAATCCTCGCTTGTGATTGGCCACACTAATTTTGTACATATAGGTGATGTGCTTCGCTAATGTTGACCATGCAAAAAAGAGGGAATGTTTTGGATCATAAATATGGGTTGGTTCACTTGCAGCGCCATTCAACTCCACTATTTGGAAGTTTTTACCTTCTTCTAAATCTTGCCAATTGTGGTACATTACATCCATTCTACCAAAGTAAAATTCGTTTATTTGTAAACACATTTCGTCTATTACCTTGGTCAATTTATCTGATATTAAATGACTGGCATCGATAAATTTGGCGCCACGAGCATGATTTCCGTAAGGTACTAAATTGCGTTTTTCGCCTTTTGGTAAAATTTCTTTCAATGCTTCCCCATATTCCATTTTTAAGACATTTAATTGCAAGGCAAACCTTGGGTTTTGGCAAATTAAATCTTCAATAGTTGAAATTCCATTTCCTTCCACAATCAAAAATTCTTTGGAAACTATTCCCGTAATTCTACCGTTTTTTTCATGCGGAAAACGAACGTAAAAAATTCCGACTTCATGTTCATACGGAATTAAATCCTGTACTAAATAATCAAAATTGGCTTTGCTGTGATACGCTTTTAACTCTTCCAAATTACTGATTTTTTTTACTGCTGAACCACGCAAACCAATATCCGGCTTAGCTATAAAAGGAAATTTGATTTCCGATTTACCGAGTACTGTTGTAATGGTTTCAAAATCGCAGTTCTCTTTTACAAACTGGGTTTTAGGATAATAGTGTTGCGGAATCAAATCATAAATTTCTTTTTTACTATCCATAATAAATCCGCCATTTTTCATAGTTGGATTGCTCGAATTAAAAAAGAAAATGGAACGTGCTTTTAGAGCATAATAGGCCCACAAAAAGTAAATGGGCACATAAACTACTTGAAATGGCCAATATTCCCAGTGAAAAAGTTTGTGAAAAAAGAGTTTCATCCAAAGTAATTAAAGAGTGATAAACGCATTTGAAAATTCTCTTTCTGCAATCAAATCGGTATAAAATAGTGCTGCTTTATTATCTTCAATTACAGCTTGAGTGATGCTCAATGTTTTTAAAACATCATTTCTGTTGATGACCAATCCGTGCTCTTGATTTTGATTTTCAGTATAACGATGAAAATGAAACAAATCTTCTGGCACAAGATTGGCATTAGAATTCACATAATTATAAAACCAATCGGCTCTTTTCTCGCGAATCTCATTGGCATACAATGTGGCTGAAGACCAAATATGACTTTGGGTTACTTCTAAAATTACAGTTTCTTTTGTGATTTCATTCCAGCGCAATTGATACAGTTTTTTATCTTCAAAAAGCACTAACGTAAAAGGTTCAATACCTTCTAAATCTATAGTTTCCCATTCTAAAATAGGCGAATTGGAAGTAATCAAATCGATTACAATCAAGCCCCGACTTTTTCGATAATTGGATTTTAATTGATGTTTTTCTGAAGCACCGTTGAGTAAAACTAGTACCGTTCCGTCTTCGTTTACTGCAAACCAAGTTCCACCTGCTTTTGGGTCTTTTGGAAAAATAATGTTTTTATTATTAATGAAATAATTTTTAGGTTCGATGGCGCTTTCTCGGACTACTTTTTCGTCACGATTAGACGTGATGATTGTTTGTCCATTAGAAGCAACAAAACTTACTGTGCACATTGTTTTCTGTATTCGATTGTGGAACGAGCGACACCAAAATTTTCATCGATTTGCAGATGATGCATTTTTAGTAAGGCAACTTTAATCAACGCTTGATGATGAATGCAATGCTCTAAATTATACAATAATTCTCTAAAATAGTTACTTTCGATGCACACCTTATCATCATCAATTTGTTGTTGCAAAGCAAGTGATTTATTAGGTTTTTCGATTGTATATAAGATACTATTTATAGCTTGTTTAGCCACAAAAACATCTGTTTGAATTGTATAATCTCGTAATCGATTGTCGTAATTAATTACTCCCGAATGGTATTGATTCTCCAAACATTGAAACAATTCAATAATATGTCGCGTATGTTGCCCAATGCTTGAATTGCTTAATTCTTTACAGGGAAGCGTATAGTCATCGTTGGAAAGTTGCGATAACAAATCGAAAAGTTCATTTAATGTTTTAGCAATTGAAGATGTTAGCATATTAGTCAGTTTGAATCTTATATACGATGTTAAATATAAGAAAGTTCTATTTAAATCTATATTTTAATAATCCCGAAATCTCTTTTTTATTTTGATACATCAATAAGGTACAACATAAAAAAGTTACTAATGCCAAAATAAAAAGTGTTCCACCATCATTTTGAACAACAATTCCAAGAATTAAAAGGTGCGAAAGAAGTGCCCCAAGCATGGTAAAAAAACCAAGTAATGCCCCAAGTAATGTCGTTCTTGGAATTAAAATTAAAACCGAAGCAACAAGTTCAACTATACCAGAAGCAATTCTTCCATAAGGCTCAACTCCTAACTTTGAAAAAATATAAACACTTTCTTCTGCTCCAGTAAATTTAAAAAACAAAGTTTGTATTAGAATTATTACTGCCGTTAACTTAACAATCCAAGTTAAAATTGGGCTTTTCATAAATATCATTTTTAAATTAGTTTATAAATTTCTTCCAGTTAGCATCGGCTTTTTTCTTCAAATTCGATTCATCTTTGTTCCAAGATTTTAAGGTATTATTAAAGTAGGCATTGTAAAATAGATACAATTTGCCTTCAATAATTTTAAAAGTTTCGGGATCAATTTCAACTTTCTCACCAGAACTTCCCATCGCATAAGCACACCATCCTCCATATTGCGGTTCATAGCTTGCTGGGCTTTTCAAAAAAGCATCCTTGTTGGCTTGAGTAGAAAATTGATAGATTACACCTTCATAGGTTGTATTAATTGCCGACTTACCTTTAACCGCTTTTTTCTGAGTAAAATAAGCCACTGGATCATACCCTTGTAGGGCAACTTTGTTTTCTAAATTAAATGCTGATGCTCTTTTAGCAGCAGTTTGTGCATAAGCAGTTATCGAAATAAATGCGAATATTATAACAACAATTTTTTTCATGATGTTTTTGATTTTGTTATTGATGAAGCAAATGTAAAACAGGTTTAAAAATGGTTTTGTCTGCTACTTTACATTTGAGTAAAAAAAGTGAATTAAAATGCAATTTTATAAATCAAACTCGCTACAACACTACGTGTTAATCCATCAGGACGTATCGTTCTAACTACAAATGGAGTTGCTAATGACAATTCTAAACTGTTGCTTTTATTAAAATTGTATGCAGAAATTAAGTTCCCATTTACTGTTAAGCCATCAGAACCAACAATAGATTGACGTTGACCAAAAATAGTTTCAAAACTATCTTCACCTAAATGATAAATGAATAAAATATTGGGTTTGAATGTAAATTTTTTGTTTTTTGTTTTCAAAGAATAGGTAGCACGAACTAATGCATCTGATTTACGTCGAAATAAATTCGTGGTTGGAAAATCAGTTGTTCCAGAAAATTCTGAGAAATAGGAGTTTTTGTTATTGTTAAAAACAGGAAGCTGTAGAACAGCATTAAAATCCCATTTATGGTATTTAAAATTGGCTCCCAAAAACAAATCGAACGTTCCCAAACTGGCTTGATAATCCAACGGAAGTGAATAGCCATTTATTTTTTTGTTGGCACTGGTAAAGGGAAATTTCCATCCAAAAATAGTACTCCACTGGTTTTTATTTTTTTCTTTAAACGTATAATTCCCGATTAAAAAAGCATCTCCAAAAGTAGCTCGAGTACCAAAATCACCAGTTGCAGACGAAAAGGTTACTTTAGTATTTAATGAAAAATGCTCCGAAAACTTTCGAGTATAAGATACGTATGGCGACACATAAGTAATATTAGTTTCACCTTTACCATAAATGGCAGCCACCTCAATATTGTTTTTGGCGGCCTTTTCAGAAGCCTCAAAAGAATGCCCAATGGAACAAATACCTGCATCACTACACCCTTGCGCATTTGCAAATTCAGCCACAAATGTGAATAATAATAGATAAAATATATTTTTCATCTTAATTTTGAATTAGTTGAGCAATAGCATATAAATGATTGTATTGTTGGCAGTGAATCAATACATGAGAATAGGTCGACACGTCTACATTTTGAGGAATGGAATATACGGTAGCAGCCGTCAAATTTCCGAGAGTAACAAAATCATTGGGCGTGTCTGCTTTAGACAAATACACTTTCAAATCGGGACCATTTGAGATAGAAAAATCATCAAGAACCAACGTATACTGGTTATTTTCTACATAAATTTTGACTCCTCCAGCGACTGTAATTCCAGAAGTTGGCACAAACGAACCATGATATTTTAATACCGCACCTTGATTTACAGTGGCAACATTAAATCCATCTTTGGTTAAAATCCCTTGTTCTTCACAACCGAACAACAAGCATAAAATTGGTAACATAAAAAGTTTTTTCATAGCATTTTTTATTTTATTAAAACAAAAATAAGAAGCTATAAAAAAGAGAAATGTCAGGTAGTTTACAAAAGAGGTAAAATAGTTTTATTGCATTGCTTTAGCAAAACCAACGGTATCGCGATACAACTGTGGAGATACCTCGGCATTGTTTTTAAAGAATCGACTAAAATAATGTTCGTCATCATACCCCAACTCAAAGGCAATTTCTTTAACTGATTTATTGGTGAGGTACAACTCTCGTTTTGCTTCAATAATGATGCGTTCTGAGATTAAACTGGTAAGGGTTTTGTTAAAATGATTTTTTGTAATCTTTGCTAGCGCCTTTGGTGTAATATGCAACAAATCGGCATAATCACTAGCCGAATGTTTGGTTTTAAAATTCGTTTCGATGTAATTTTTTAAATTCTGAAGAATAAAAGGTGTATCGTTTTCAGATGCAAAAGTCACCTCTGATACTTGTTCTTTCTTCAATCTAGAGGCGGTTATTAGCATAATCTTCAAATAAGAAATCAACAATTCATATTGAGCCAATGCTGGATTTTGCATTTCAATTTTAATTTGTTCCATAACCATTTCAAAAGTATTTTTAGCAGCCTCATCAATTGTTACATAAGGTGGCTCATATATATTATTGAATAAAACACCATGGCAGGCTACCTCTTGGTGGTGTTTGTGAATACAAAAAAAATCAGGATGAAAATGAATCACGGTAGCTTCTAACGTTTCTTTAGTTGACATCATAAAAGGCTGATAAGGTGCAAAAGCCAACAATTGATTTTCTGAAAAATCATATTCTGAAAAATCAACTTTAATGCTCCCATTGCCTTTTTGAATCCAAATTAAAGAATAATAATTCAGGCGCTGAATATGATCAAAATGGGAATTGTCGTCTAATGAAAATAACTTAAAAGCTAAATTCCCTGTTTCTGGATTAACTAAAGTAAACGTTTTGTTATTGGTCATTTTTTATTTTAAAATTCGATCAAACTCATTAATTTCCCTATCGTTAATACTAGCAAAACGCTTTTGCATTAAACCGTTTTCATCAAATTCCCAAAGCTCATTACCGTAAGCGCGAAACCATTGTCCATCTTGATTTTGATATTCATACTCGAAACGCACAGCCATTCTGTTTTCACGAAAACCCCATAATTCTTTTTTAAGTTTATAGTGTAATTCCTTTTCCCATTTGCGTTTTAAAAAAGCAATGACTTCTGCCCTTCCATTAATAAATTCGGTTCGGTTGCGCCATTCGGTATCTAAAGTATAGGCTTTTGCAATGTGCTCTACATCTTGACTGTTCCAAGCGTCTTCTGCCAATTGTACTTTTTGCAAAGCGGTTTCCATAGTAAATGGAGGTAAAGGAAATTTTTGTTCTATTGGATTCATAAGATAAAATTAAAGCAAGCCAATCTATACCATTGGCTTGCTAAGTTACAAAATTATAAAGTTGCAGCTACTGGAAAATCTACCGGTACTTGTGTTAAATTATGCAAGTAATTCATTGCCGTCTTGTCGCTAATTTGAAGCATCAAATCAACCAAGTTCTCATTGGTATACCCTTGAGCAAAAAAAGCATCAACCAAATCAGCATTAGCATTCCCTCTAGTTTTTGTGATTTCTGCAGCCAATTGTACTAAAGCATTTAATTTAACATCCGAGCTTTTGCCTCTTCTTATGTCAAGTAATTGTTCGTCTGAAAAACCATTCATTTTTCCAATAACCAAATGAGCGCTTTGGCAATACACACAATTATTAACTTGACTTACAATTAAATTTACGGCTTCTTTTTCTTTATTAGATAAAGAGGTTTTTGCATTTTGATAGGCTAAAAATCGCTCTAAACCATTTTTAGAATAGGCAATGGTAGCATATAAATTAGGTACAAATCCTAAGGCTTTTTGTAAATTATCAAAAATTACTTGATTGTTTTCAGATACTTCTGATCTAGTTGGAACGGTAAATGTTGTCATTGTAAATTTTATTTAAAGTTGATTGTCATTATTGACATGGCAAAGTTGCAACAACTTTAAATCTTATAAAATGGAGAATTTACGCCTATAGGTGGACAATTTTCAAACCTGAAATGCGGTAATAAAACCAATACTAAACGGATAATTACAACTTATTAATATCGTCAATGATAATTTCTTTTCTGTTGTAATAAATCAAGTTTTTTTCTTCTAATTCGTTCAGTAATAACGTGGCGGTTTGCCTTGAAGTACAAATGATTTGGGCAATATCATTTTGGGTGAGATAATTGTCAATCGTATATTTAGTACCCTCTTGTTTGCCTTCTTTTTCGGCCCATTCTTTTAGGAAAGAAATCAATCGGGTTTTGGCATCTTTAGAAACTAAATTAGCATAATTATTTTTGATACGCTTCATTTTCAAACCAACAAATTTGGTGTAGGATAAAGCCAAGCTCGGATTTTTAACCAATAAATCCTCAAAATCAGACATCAAAAAACTACAAATTGATACCTCATCGGTTAAGGCTTTAGCATACTCATTAACATCGGTATCCTTTTCTAATGACAATTCACCAAATAAATCGCCTTTTTGAAGAATCTCTTTTATGGTTTCATTGCCTTCATCATCTACCGAAACGATTTTGATGTTTCCTTTTTTAAGTAGAAAAATTCGAGGTACGTCTGAAGTAGAAAAATAAATCACATCCCCTTTTTTGGCTTTTTTAAAACCCGTAATTATACACAACTGCTTGATTTGAGACATACTCAATGTCCAAAACAACTTGTGATCACGTAGATACCAATATTTTAATTCTTCATACATGATGTAAATGTATTAAAAAACCCTTTCAATTAAAAACTGAAAGGGTTTGTTGAATAATAATTACCATTTTTTATACTAATCCTCTAGAAATCACAATACGTTGAATTTCTGAAGTTCCTTCATAAATTTGAGTGATTTTAGAATCACGCATCATTCGTTCCACATGATATTCAGCAACATAACCGTTTCCACCGTGAATTTGAACCGCTTCGTTAGCCACTTCAAGTGCAATTTCAGAGGCATACAATTTGGCCATAGCACCCGAATGCGCAATGTCTTTACCTTCGTCTTTTTCACAAGCCGCTTTCATCACTAATAATTTAGCTGCCGTAACTTTTACATACATATCAGCCAATTTAAAGGCTATCGCTTGATGATTGAAAATTTCTTTCCCAAATGCTTTACGCTCTTTAGAATATTTTAAAGCAATTTCATAAGCTCCTGCGGCAATACCTAAGGCTTGAGATGCAATTCCGATTCGTCCACCGTTTAAGACATTCATGGCAAATGAAAATCCGAAACCATCTGCGCCAATTCTGTTTTCTTTTGGAACTTTCACATCATTAAAAAGTAATGAATGTGTATCGCTTCCGCGGATTCCCATTTTCTTTTCTTTCGGACCAATATCAAAACCTTCCCATCCTCTTTCAACGATAAATGCATTGATTCCTTTGTGCCCTTTTTCTAGATCAGTTTGAGCAATTACTAAGTAAGTAGAAGCAGTAGAACCATTGGTTATCCAGTTTTTAGTACCGTTTAACAAATAATAATCGCCTTTGTCAATAGCCGTAGTTTTTTGCGAAGTAGCATCACTTCCTGCTTCGGGTTCAGACAGACAAAAAGCACCAATCACTTCACCTTTAGCTAACGGCACTAAATATTTCATTTTTTGTTCTTCCGAACAATATTTTTCCATTCCAGCACAAACTAGTGAGTTGTTCACCGACATAATTACGGCTGCAGAAGCATCTACTTTGGCAATTTCGGTCATCGCCAAAACATACGAAACACTGTCTAAACCAGCACCACCATATTTTGGATCGACCATCATTCCTAAAAACCCTAATTCACCCATCATTTTAACTTGTTCTGTCGGGAATTTTGAATGCTCATCTCTTTCAATTACTCCAGGTAATAATTCGGTTTGAGCAAAATCTCGCGCAGCTTGCTGAATCATTAAATGCTCTTCGGTAAGATTAAAATCCATATTTTTGATAAATATTATTTAGTAAAATTTTCGTTTGAGTGGTCAAAAGTAGCACATTTTCATTAATATCTCAAACGTTTTCGTAATTTTAGCCAATGTTTAAAGAAACCTATAATGTTATCGGAGTTATGTCGGGCACATCGCTTGATGGAATCGATTTAGCGCACATCCATTTTACTGTATTTGAAGACAAATGGACTTATAAAATTCTTGAATCAGAAACGGTTTCATATACTAATGAATGGGTCAACAAATTGAAAGTTGCAGTTGGTTTTTCTGAAGAAGAATTGACGCAATTGAACGAAGAGTACACCCAACTTTTAGGAAAAACCATCGCCTCATTTATAACCCGATTTTCTATTGCAAATCTTGATGCCGTTTGTTCACACGGTCATACCATTTTACATCAACCCCAAAATGGATTTACGCTTCAAATCGGAAATTTACCAAAAATTGCAGAAATCGTAGGTGAAAAAGTAGTTTGCGATTTTAGAGTGCAAGATGTAGAATTAGGAGGTCAAGGTGCACCACTAGTGCCAATCGGCGACCGAATTTTGTTTTCAGAATTTGACTATTGTTTGAACTTAGGAGGATTTTCGAATGTTTCATTTGAGCAAAATAACCTCCGAATTGCATTTGACATTTCACCTGTAAATACCGTTTTGAATTTCTATGCCAATCAGTTAGGATTGGAATATGATGATAAAGGAAAAAACGCTCGTTCCGGAAAATTAAATACGGCTTTATGGAACGAATTAAATGCATTAGACTTTTATAAAAAACCATTTCCGAAATCACTTGGCTTTGAATTTGTAAAAGAAATTGTTCTGCCCATAATAGAAAACTATTCCATCGCTATTGAAGATAAAATGCACACATTTACCGAACATATTGCTTGGCAAACTGCATTAGCGCTTCCTAAAAAAGAAGGTAAATTATTAATCACAGGTGGTGGCGCCTACAATGATTACTTGATAGGACGAATGGCATTTTATGTGCCCAAAATTAAAATCATCATACCCAACACTAAAACCTTAGAATATAAAGAAGCACTAATTTTTGCTTTGCTTGGAGTTCTAAAATTACGAAATGAAATTAACGTGTTGAGTAGTGTTACTGGCGCGAAAAAAGATCATAGTTCGGGTGTGATTTTTAACTAATAATTCACATTCAAATCCATATTATTTTATACATTAGCTATTCAATCTTAAACTTATAAAAAATGAAAAAATTAATTTTAACCGCAATCGCACTTTTAGGTTTTACTTTAAGTACTACAGCGCAACAAGCACCTAAAAAAGCCGACAAAGCTAAAACTGAAACTAAAAAACCGGAAACTAAAAAAACAGAAGCAAAGAAAGCTGAAGCTAAAAAGCCAGAAGCTAAAAAAGACGTGCCATTAAAGAAAGATGGAACTCCAGATAAACGCTACAAAGAAAACAAAGAAAAAGTAGTTTTGAAAAAAGACGGAACTCCAGATAAACGTTACAAAGGAGGAAAAAAATAAAATAAAAAAGCCGCTTAATTTTAGCGGCTTTTTTTATGAGATAGATTTACTTTTTGTCCATTTGGTCGAGCATTGCTATAATTTTGTCCAACTTATCAACCTCTAACTTATTCAATTTTATAGTTAAAGCTTCTATTTCTTGCTTTGCTTCTATATTAGTTTGGTAATCTGCCTCGGCATGCATTCTATCACGTTCATTTTGTCTGTTTTGTGCCATCATGATAATTGGCGCGGCATAGGCCGCTTGTGTAGAAAAAAGCAAATTCAGTAAAATAAACGGATAAGGATCCCAATGGTTGATGAGTGCTACCACATTTAACCCCATCCAAACAGCAACAATAACGGTTTGAATAATAATAAAACGCCACGAACCCATTCCGGTTGCTACGCCATCGGCTAATCTGCTTCCAAAACTTAAATTGTCTTTGTGTTCTTGATGCCATGTTTTTGCTCTCATAAAGTAATTTTTAAATTTTTAACTTGTTTTTTGAATTATAAATGTAATTATTAATTTATACATTATCACAAATTCTAAATCTTTTTAAAACCTTATATTTGCACCACAAACTAAACAAAAGCATGAAAGAATTACTAAAAAAATTTGAAGATAAACAACCCGAGATAGTATTCAATTGGAAAGATAGCGAAACCGATGCCGAAGGCTGGACTGTTATTAATTCTCTTCGTGGCGGCGCTGCAGGTGGCGGAACTAGAATGAGAAAAGGTCTTGACATGAACGAAGTGTTATCGTTAGCCAAAACCATGGAAGTAAAATTTTCGGTTTCTGGACCAGCAATTGGTGGCGCCAAGTCGGGCATCAACTTTGACCCGAATGATCCACGCAAAAAAGGTGTTTTACAACGTTGGTATAAAGCCGTTTCGCCGTTATTAAAAAGCTATTACGGAACTGGTGGTGATTTGAATGTTGATGAAATTCACGAAGTAATTCCGTTTACCGAAGAATGTGGCGTTTGGCATCCTCAAGAAGGGGTGTTTAACGGTCATTTTAAACCTACAGAAGCCGATAAAATCAATAGAATTGGACAATTGCGTCAAGGCGTAATTAAGGTTATTGAAAACCCTAAATTCTCTCCAGATGTATTGCGAAAATATACCGTTGCCGACATGATTACGGGTTATGGAGTTGCCGAAGCGGTGCGCCATTATTACAACACCTATGGTGGCGACTTCCACGGTAAGAAAGCCATTGTTCAAGGTTTTGGAAATGTTGGTTCGGCTGCGGCTTTTTATTTAGCTGAAATGGGGGTAAAAGTGATCGGAATTATCGACCGAGATGGCGGTGTGATTAATGAAAACGGATTTTCATTTGAAGAAATCAGACGTTTATTCTTGAATAAAGACGGTAATAAATTGGTTGCTGAAAACATGATTCCTTTTAATGAAATCAACCAAAAAATATGGACGATTGGCGCCGAGATTTTTGCGCCTTGTGCCGCTTCTAGATTAGTAACCAAAGACCAATTGGATAATTTAATCGGTTCTGGATTAGAAGTGATTTCTTGTGGTGCAAATGTTCCGTTTGCCGACAAAGAAATTTTCTTCGGACCCATTATGGAAGAAACCGACAGCAAAGTAAGTCTGATTCCTGATTTTATTTCCAACTGTGGAATGGCACGTGTATTTGCCTATTTTATGGAGAAAAAAGTTCAAATGACGGATGAAGCTGTTTTTTATGATATTTCTGAAACCATCAAAAAAGCGATTGAAAGAGCACACGATTTGAACCCTGATGCCAAAAATATCAGCGCCACCGCTTTTGAAATTGCCTTGAAACAATTAGTATAATTGAACGTAACCACATTATTTAAATCGTTTTTCGAAAGTGAAAAAGCTGGCGGATTAGTGCTTTTAATTTGCACAATCATTTCGCTGTTGCTTGCCAATTCAACATTTTCAGAAGCCTACTTATCTGTTTGGCACCATCCTATTGGAAATCATAATGCCGAATATTGGATAAACGATGGTTTGATGGCAATTTTCTTTTTATTAATTGGCTTAGAATTAGAACGTGAAGTCTACATAGGCGAACTGTCCAAATTAAAAGATGCCATTCTGCCTTTATTTGGCGCTTTGGGAGGTATGATTGTTCCGGCAATACTCTATTTAATTTTTAATTTGGGTACAACTACCCATTCTGGTTACGGAATTCCAATGGCAACCGATATTGCTTTTGCTATTGGAATTTTATCATTATTGGGCGATAAAGTTCCGCTTTCGCTGAAGGTTTTTTTGACCGCTTTAGCTGTTATCGATGATTTGGGCGCTATAGTGATGATTGCCATTTTTTACACCAAAACACTGTATTTTAGCAATTTGTTAATTTCACTTTCGATTTTCGGAATACTACTGATTATGAATCGAATGAACGTTAAAAGTTTAATTCTATATCTTATTGGTGGCGTATTGATGTGGTATTTTATGCTGAATTCAGGAGTTCATGCTACCATTACCGGAATACTGTTGGCCTTTGCTATTCCTTTTCAAGATGGAAGTGAAAACACGATTTCATACAAACTTCAAAATTGGTTGCACAAACCAGTAGCCTTTTGCATCATTCCTCTTTTTGCATTGAGTAATACAGCCATTGTGATTGGAAAGGATTGGATGCAAACGTTTACTGAAACCTACTCGTTAGGTATCATTCTTGGACTGTGCTTAGGAAAACCACTAGGAATTTTGAGTTTTATTTATCTATCCATAAAATTAAAACTCACCGAATTGCCTTCTGATGTAAATTGGAATCAATTAATAGGTATAGGATTTTTGGGCGGCATCGGTTTTACCATGTCTATTTTTATCACCTTATTGGCATTTGAAGATAGCACCATCATAAATAATGCAAAATTCATGATTTTAATTGCTTCATTTATTTCGGGTGCTTTCGGGTTTATATGGTTAAAAAAAAGTCTTATTTCTAGAAAGATTACAGCAATTGAATAACAATTTTTAGTAAGTTTACACGTTAATAAAGTCTACAACACTATTGAATATGGGAAAAATAATTAGATTGATACGTTTATTAGATGGATACGTCCCTCTATCAGTTATACTAATTTTAGTATTCTTTTTATTATTTATTGTACTAGCAATACAGCTCAAAAAAATGCAAGTTTCTGACAAAAAAAGATCTTTCATTTTGAGTAGCTATTCTTTTTTAGCGCTTTTATTAATCTTATTTTCAATACGCTTTTGGCCTCCATCTGATGCTGAATTACTAGCAATGGCTGGCGGTGGCGGTGGTGGCGGAGTTACTGTTAATTTTGGCGACACCGATTTTGGTTCTGGAAATAATTTTGACAGTAAAGAATTGGAAGTAAAAAGTAATACCAAACAAACTTCTGCTCAAGAAACACCACAAGAAGACATTATTACTCAAGAAGATGATGGGGATAAAACCGATGCAGTTATTGCGAAACACGAACCTGTAAAAAACCCAAAAACACTTATAAAACCTGAAATCACTAAACCTGTTGAGGTCAAAAAACCGGTTAAAAAAGTTGATGATGCTTTGTCCAATATTTTGCATGGAAACAAAAAAGGTGGTGATGGAAACAGCAGCTCGTCTGGAAATCAAGGACGTGCCAACGGCGACATAAACTCTAACGGATACAATGGCTCGGGTGGTTCTGGTGGAGGCACTGGCGGTGGAAATGGATCGGGCAATGGCACAGGAACTGGACCTGGTTCAGGTTCTGGAAGTGGTGGCGGTAACGGAAGTGGAAATGGATTAGGCAATGGTTCTGGATATGCTTTAAACGGCAGAAGAGCATTGAACAAACCACAACCCGCTTATACTTGTAATGAAGAAGGCGTAGTAGTAGTCCAAATTACAGTTGATAAAAACGGTAATGTAATTGAAGCCAAACCAGGTGCTAGAGGCACTACTAATGCTGCAAGCTGTTTAGCAACTCAAGCTAAAATTGCTGCAATGAGTACCAAATGGAGTGCTAGTCCTGATGGCACCGAAAAACAAGTGGGAAGTATTCGATATAATTTCAGTTTGAAAGACTAAATTATGCTTTTTAAGAAAATAATACTTTTGCTTTTATTTATCAGCACCCAAACATTTGCTCAAGAAAGCAAAACTAATAATGTACTTGAAAACAGAAATCAACTTGCAAAAAAAATTCCTCATTACACTTGTAATGAAGAAGGTTTAGTTGTTGTTGAGATAATTGTTGACAAAAAAGGCACCGTCATTGATGCTCATGTGAAAGAAAAAGAATCAACTGCAACTGCCGAATGCTTAAAAAAAGAAGCTATAAAAGCGGCATACAACACTCGATGGACTCCTTGTTCGACATGTAATGAAAAACAAATTGGTACTGTTAGATATAATTTCAGTTTGAAAGACTAAACAAACAGCCAATACGTTAACAATCTAGCCCTGATTGCAATGAAAATAAAAAATGTCCCGATGGTTTCGGGACATTTTTTATTGCAATGAAAAGCAGGAATAAGGCTTAGAAATAAATCCCGAACCATTCGCTTCTAATATTATTTGGTATTGTTGGTTGCGATAACAAACTTTAACTTGTTCTTCACGCCAATTTGCAATACATCAACTAAATCTTGTACTTGCAGGTTGAACGGAATGCGAACCACAACCGTTTGGTCTTTGGCATCGCCCATTTTAGACAATAAAGTAGTTTCTAATTGATCGAAAGCCACCTCATCTTTGTCTAAATAAAATCGTTTGTCTTCGGTTACCGATAAACTGATGAGTTGTTTGTTGGTTTTCTCATTAGTCTTCGATTTTGGTAACGTCATTTTAATCACGTTTGGATTGGCTAATGTTGATATAATTAAGAAAAACAACAGCAAGAAAAACATGATATCACTCAGTGACGAAGTGGCTACTTCGGCATGAAATCGTTTATTTCGTTTTACCATTTGGACGTTGAATTATATTAACAAAATCTAACACTTGTTTTTGGATGGCTAAAGTGAAACTATCAATTCTTCCATTGAATAAGTGATAGGCAGAATAAGCGATAATACCTACTACCAAACCAGCACCTGAACTGATCATTTTTTCGTACAATCCGCCTGAAATATTACCAATACTGATGTCTTCTGTTTGCGAAATGCTGTAGAAAATTTTGATTACCCCAGAAATGGTTCCGATGAAACCAAAAGTTGGTGCAATACCTGCAATCAACCCGAGTTGTCCTAGTTTTTTCTCCATTTCACCCACTTCAATATTGGCGGCGCGTTCCATATTCGACTCAATTTCAGAAATTGGTCTTCCAATGGTTAGGATTCCTTCACTAAGCACATAACCAGAAGCCGTTCCGTTACGTTCTGCGATAGATACGGCAGCATCAAGATTTCCAGCATTCAAATTATCACGGATATCACGAATTAAATTTGAATCGATTACAGCACGTTTGTGAATATACAAATAACGTTCGATGATGATGTAAAAAGTATAAAAGAGTAAAAGAGCAATCGGAATGATAAAAAATCCTCCTTTAGTAATGAACCCTAATACTGAAATTTCAGTAGTTTTTGTAGTACCTTCAATTATTGCGCCAGTAGCCTTTGCAACTGTATCATTTTGGACTTGAAGAAAAAAGTTAATCATATAATTTTATTTTTGATTTAGTTATTAAAAATAATCTCAAATTTGCACTAAAGATAAATTCTAATACAATATTAAACTACAAAATTGGGAAATTATTTTGTTTTAAGATTTTTTTATTAAAAAAGTAATGAACTATCAGGAAACCATAAATTGGATGTTTAACCAATTGCCTATGTACCAGCAACAAGGTGCTTCGGCGTACAAAAAAGATTTAACCAACACCATTTTGCTTGCCAATCACTTAGGTAATCCTGAACAACAATTGAAATGTATTCATGTCGCTGGCACCAATGGAAAAGGCTCTACCTCACACCTATTAGCGTCTGTTTTACAAGAAGCTGGCTATAAAGTCGGACTCTATACTTCACCACATTTAAAGGACTTTAGAGAACGAATAAAAATAAACGGCACGGAAATATCAGAGGATTTTATTTGTGATTTCGTAGCTAAAAACAAAGATTTTTTTGAAGAAAACGAATTGAGTTTCTTCGAAATGACGGTGGGTTTAGCCTTTGAATATTTTGCAAAAGAACAAACCGACATTAACATCATTGAAGTCGGAATGGGTGGTCGATTGGATTCTACCAATATAATTACACCTTTACTTTCCATCATTACTAATATCGGATTGGATCACACTCAATTTCTTGGAAACACTTTAGAAAGCATCGCTTTTGAAAAAGCAGGCATCATAAAAAATAATATTCCAGCGATAATTGGAGAATATACCCCAGAAACTAAAGCAGTTTTTCTGGCCAAAGCCAAAGAAACTAATAGTGATATCTATTTTGCATCCGATTTGATTTCAGAAACACTCCCATCTAATTTATTAGGCGACTATCAAGTCCACAATAAAAAAACTGTTCAACAAGCCTTAAAAGTTTTAACTGAACTATCAGAATTCAAAATTTCAACACAAAATATAGAGAATGGCTTTATAAATGTAATTCAAAACACAGGACTTCAAGGAAGATGGCAACAACTAAATGAAAACCCAAAAGTCATTTGCGACACAGCACACAATTCACATGGGCTAAAAATCGTATTAAATCAAATTCAAAAAGAAAATTTTGATAAATTGCACATCGTTATAGGGGTTGTAAACGACAAAGATTTAGACGAAATTTTACCTTTATTTCCCAAAAAAGCAACTTATTATTATTGCAAACCTAATGTTCCTCGCGGATTAAATGCCGAAATTCTCAATAAAAAAGGAGTTGAATTTGGACTCATTGGAAAAGTATATAATTCTGTTTCAAACGCTTATCATGAAGCTCTAAAAAATGCACACAAAAATGACTTCATTTACATTGGCGGAAGTACTTTTGTTGTTGCAGAAGTTTTATAAAAAATGTTTGCAGAATTAAAAATAAGCCCTATATTTGCACCCTGATTAATGAGAAATCATTATCGATAAAAGGGCGATTAGCTCAGCTGGTTCAGAGCACCTCGTTTACACCGAGGGGGTCGGGGGTTCGAACCCCTCATCGCCCACCACTTTTATCACCACATACTGATAATAAAAACAAGCATTATCGGGCGATTAGCTCAGCTGGTTCAGAGCACCTCGTTTACACCGAGGGGGTCGGGGG